>JAIPET010000023.1 GCA_021736975.1 Candidatus Woesearchaeota archaeon | reverse complement strand
AAGGAAAATTTGCAGGTTCAGTAGGACACATAACACTAGACGTAGCAAAAGAATATGTAAAAAATCAAGAGGCACATCATGCTAAAACCATACGACGGAATCTCCACCCTTTAGGGTGTGAGAGGAGGTCAATTTAATTGCTCTTCTAAGGATTATTGCTTCTGGAAAACTTAATGCAGTTATCGCCATCATAAATGCTAACGTAGTTCCAAGTGGTATTCCTTTTTCAAAAAGCGCAAGCGCAATAGGTACTATTCCAGCACTATTTCCATACATAGGAACGCCTATGATAACTGCTAGTGGAACACTGAATATTCCTGTAGATTCAATTATTTTTTGAATAAATTCAGAAGGCACATAATTATGAATTATTGCGCCGATACTCACTCCTAAAAGAATCCAATACCAAAGTTTTTTCGTTATATTTTTTGATTCTTTTAAACCATAATTGATTCTTTCTTTGATATTTTTGAATGTTTCTTCTTTTATTGTGCTAGAATTTTTTATATCATTTACAATATATTTTTCTAGTTTCAACTTACCAATAATGATTCCAGATAGAACACCTATAATTATTCCTAAAATAATGTAAACAAGAGTTATTTTCCATCCAAACGTAGCTAGCATTATTATTACTAAATATTCATTAACAATAGGGGATGTTATAAGAAAAGACATACTAATACCTAAAGGAACTCCCGCTCTAAGAAAACTTAAAAATAAAGGTATTGACGAACAAGAACAAAAAGGCGTGATTGCACCAAGCATAGCGGCAAAAATATTTCCTAAACCATACTTATGTTTGCTTAGTTTTTTCTTGATAGTATCTTGAGAAATATAACTTCTGATAAATCCAATTATGGTTATCATCATAAATAATAATAATAATAAAATCTTTATAGAATCATAGATAAAGAAGTTTAACGTATTAACTATTTTTAATTCAGGATTTAGTTTAAAAATTACAAAAAATACGTGATTTATTATTTCTTGCAACATGATTCTTCTTTTTCTTCTTTACAACAACATTTCTTTTTTTTGGTTTGTGATTTAAGTTTTTTATCTAATTTATCCATTATTTTTTTTATTATTTTCATTTTTTTCTCCAATATTTTTTTTCGAAGTAAACGAAAGTAGGTGAGTTTATAATGTTGATTAAAAAATAAAAAGTATATTTATATTTAAATTATTCCTATGAAAAGCACATATAAAATTATTAAAAAACCAAGTAATTTTCTTTTAGAAGGATTTAAATGAATATCATTATCTAACGCTAAAAAACTTATAGCTGTAAAAAAAGCGATTGAAAATATTGGAGGCCAAATATTCATTGAATTTGCTAAAAGTATGATGCTTACAAGAATACCTAATGGCCCGATAAATTTGAAAACACCTAAAAAACCTTTTCCAAGTTGAGTAGTTTCTAAATCTTTATCTTTAATTGATTTAGGATTTTTAGGTTTATGAAGATCCCTAACATGAATTTCAGGAAAAACAGAAGATATATGCTTACAATTATTGCATTTAAAGGCAAAAATTCCTCCGGCAACCATTGCAGGCTGACTAAAATCATGTTCAATATCTACAGATTGACATTTTGGACAAACTTGCACATAATCCTCTTTTTTCATGTACAAAAGTTATATTTTATGTTTTAAAAAGGTTATTATTTTAGGGTTCTTTCTTAATATAATATTAATATA
This sequence comes from Candidatus Woesearchaeota archaeon, assembly GCA_021736975.1. GTDB lineage: Archaea > Nanobdellota > Nanobdellia > Woesearchaeales > 21-14-0-10-32-9 > JAIPET01. Next base: position 19,895 of record JAIPET010000023.1, on the reverse strand, counting down.
TGAATCCCTGAAACTTTTTAGGATAACTTAAAATGCGTTCATATAAATTAAAGACTTATTCCATTCAAATATGCGATTTAGGACAAAAGCTATTTATCTAAAGGAATTACAAAGTTTACAAAACAGATAGCAACAAGGGCTGTACCGTATTTTTTCTTTGGAACAATAGTGTTTGTAATTAAATTAATATCTTTTAAATCGTATTTATCATCAAAACCATTAATATATAACTCATTTAAACTAGCTCTTAATGATTCTCCTGCTTTTTTTTCTGATATAGATCCGTTATATTCGCAAACTAAACCACCAAATTTCTTTTTAGTTTTTTTATCATATAACCAACCAAAAATTATTGCTGCAGTAGCTCTTTTTCCTTTAGTTGCACTGGATGCAGCCATGATTGTTTCCATAACTTCTCCATGAACTAAATTTTTTGGTTTTTTAACTTCTCTTGCAATGCCTGGTAATATGCTGGAATAAGTCATAATGTTATAAGACTCTACTCCTGCTTCTTTAAGTGCTAAATGATAAGAACCTGCATGAATTTGAATGTCGGATTCTCCCTTTCCTTTCGTTATAAAATAATCCTTTGGGATTCTATTTCTAATATTAAGTACTTTCTTCATTTTATTATTTGCCTCCGTAGGTTTGTTAGAATTTTATTTTTGGTTTGATAACTAATTAAATGTAAAATAGAATAAATTACACTTCCGATTTTTAACTTTTGATTCATTCTTTTCTCGATTTACGATTATTACCAATCCTCTTGCCTTTTTTTACGATTTTAAAGGGCTTGGAAGGCTTGAGAAAACAAAATCTATTTATAAAGCTTTATAAAATGAAGACTAATATGAAATACTTCTTTTTTTGTATTGTAATGCACTATTTTTTACTACGTTAAAAACAAAAAACCAATATTTACACCTATTTTGCTGTACAAAATATAATATTTCAAATTAACTTTGAGGCAATACTGAGAGTTTCATATTCGCCTAAATTGAAATCTTGCAAAAAGTTTATATTTAAAACATAAATCTTTATATTTATGATCATAGACACAGCGAACTTTATATTATCAACATTAACATTGATAGGATGTGTATTTGTAGTTATTTACTTAGTATATTTACTTAGTACTAAAATATTTAAAATTCAAGGAGTATTAGATTCATTTTTTTCAAAACATGGACTATTATTTACATTCATTATATCTTTATTAGCGACTTTAGGAAGTTTATTTTATTCAAAAATAGCAGGATATAATCCTTGTGAATTATGCTGGTATCAAAGAATACTAATGTATCCGATTGTGTTATTATCAGGAATAGCTTTGTTAAAAAAAGATTATTCAGTAAAAAAATATATTATACCAATGTCTGTAATAGGAGGATTATTTGCTCTATACCATTATTACATACAAACAATGAGTGTTATAACTTCTTGCACAGCAGATGCAGCGAGCTGTATATCTAAATACACATTTCATTACGGATACATAACAATACCTATGATGGCATTAACAGCGTTTGTTATGATAATTATTTTTGTAAATTATACAAAGAAAAAATAATTCTTTTTTATTTTTTAATCAGTTTAATTATTTCAGGAAATTCTTCTACTTCAAAATGTCCTTTTATATGAGGATAAATAATTATTCGAGTATTTTTTCCTTTTAATTTTTTCTTATATTTATCTGCTTGACTTAAAGGAACAACAGGATCATTTTTAGAAAATAATAAATAAAGTTCATTAGATTGTTTTTCTAATAATTCTAAATTAGCCTTTAATTTAAACCCATTTGTAAGTTCTTCTAAAGGAATAGAATTATCATAAGGAGGACAAACAAGGAAAATTTTTGAAATTTTTTTTGGAAATTTATTTTCAGATAAATATCTAGCCAAAAAAATACTTCCTAAAGAAGACCCGATTAAAATTATATTATTTTTTATTAAAGGAATATATCGTTCAAAGTGAATTTTCCATTCTTCATATTGCGCATTATCTTGCAAGGGCATTCTTGGTCTAATTATTTGATATTCTTTTCCAAGCTTTTTATCTAAATACTCTCTAGCCCAACTTTTATATTTTTCAAGACTTATATTTCTCGTTCTAAGAAAATTAATGTAATCCTTTTTTTTACTAAAAGTCATTCCACCATGAATTAATAATATTTGTTTCATTTTAACCATTTTATATTAAACCTAATAAAACCACAAACAATACACCAATTATTAATGCAAATATGGTTTTATGATTTGTATTTTTACAACAACTTGAAGGTATTAGTTCATCACTAGTAATATAAATCATAAGTCCTGCGGTAGTTGCAATTATAAAACCTACTATTTCAGAACTTAAATATTGATATAAACTTTTAGCAACAAAAAAACCTATTAAAACAGGAATTGCTGTAGATGAAGATATTAAAAAAGATTTCAATTTCTTTTTAGATACATGATAATAAGGAGCAGAAGTGCATATGCCTTCAGGAATATTGTGGATTGCAATAGCAATAGCAACTATAATACTAACACGAATATCTGAAACAGTACCCATAGCAATAGCCATTCCTTCAGGAAAGTTATGTAGAAAAATTCCGAATAATAAATAAATACTTGTTTTTTTTAAATTACCTTTTTTAAGATTATTGCAGTTTTCTGATTTACACATACCAGGATGAATGTGGGGGATGATAATATCTACAAAATACATGATGACTGCTCCAAAAGATATGCCAATAACAGTAATTAAAATAGAAGACATTTTTATACTTTCAGGAATTAATTCAAGAAAAGCAATAGCAAGCATAACACCTCCTGCGAAAGCAAGAAGATTATACATAAAAGATTCAGAAGGTTTTTTTAAAACACCAATTAAAGAACCAAGAATAGGTCCTAAAACAGAAATTCCAATAATAATATATAGTGCATTTTCCATTTTAAACTTTTAAAGTAGTTATTTTAGACATACCGTGTTCATTCATACTTATACCGTAAAGTTGATCGGCTTCACCTATAACTCCATCGTTATGAGAAATCATTATGTATTGAGCTCTATTACTGTATTGTTTTACGAGTTTTGCTAAACGTTCGCTGTTCTTTTTGTCAAGAGCAGCATCAACTTCGTCAAGAACATAAAATGCTGCAGGATCGTGTTCTTGAACCGCAAATATGAATGCAAGAGCAGTCATTGTTTTTTCTCCGCCTGATAAAGATCTTATATCCATATATTTTGATCCAGAGAGTTTTACTTTTATATGAAGGCCGCCATTAAAAACATCTTTTTTATCTTCTAAATCTAAAGAAGCAGAACCTTTAGTTGAAAGTGTTTTAAAAATTTCTTTGAAATTATGATTTACAACTTCATATGTTTTCATGAATAATTCTTTTTTCTTACTATCAACTTCATTAATCATTAATAATACGTCTTCTTGTTCATGAGTTAATTTTTCTTTTTTCTCAGTTAATTTTATGTATTCTTTTTCAACATTATCATATATTTCAAGAGCTTTCATATTTACTGCACCGATGTTTTCACGCATTTTTTCAAAATCTTTAATTTCTTTTTTAATATCTTCAACAGGTTTATTTTTGTATATTGGTACGCCTTCATATTGTTTCATTTCTTCAGCGAGCCCTGCCAATTCAGCTTTAACTTTAGCATTTTCCATTCCCGTAATATTCATTTTTTGCTCTTTTTGTCTACTAGAATCATTATCTTTTAAAATTTGATTTTCTAAACTATTAATTTCATCAGTTAATTTATTTCTTTTATTAAATAAATCTTTGAACTGAGCATAGAATTTCTTTTCAGATTCTTCTTTAGTTTTAAGTTCTTTTTCTTGTCCTTTTAGAAGTTCTTGTAAATCTTTTTGCTCTTCTTTGAAATCTTTTTCTTCTTTATCAAGTTGTTTTAAGATTTTTTGTAAGTTTTCTCTTTCAGGACCAAGAATTGTATCTCTTTGAGCATCAGTTCCTCTTATTTCTAATTTTAATTCAGATATTTCTTGTTTTAATTCAGTTTGTTTTTGTTCATAAGAAGTAAGTTCTGCAAGTAGTCTTGGATTTCTTAACTGATTAATTTGATCTCTTAACATTTGTTTTTTTGACTTAAATTGTGCTAATTCAGAATTCTTTTGCATGATTTTATTTGTAGTTTCATCAATTAATTTTTCTTTTTCTTTCATTAATGCAGATATTTCTTTTTTTACATTTTTATCTGCAGAAGTATCATCTTCATCAAGTCTTAAAATTTTTTCTAATTTAATGATTTCTCCTTCTAAATTTGCTTTCATTTCACGAAGTCTAGTAATTAATTCTTCATTATCTCTTCTTTTTACATCAAGATTTGATCTAACACCTTCTAATTCTAAAATATCTTTATTTAATCTATCAAGTTTTTCTTTAGTTTCTTTTTCAACAAAACCAATTTGTCTTTCTCTTTGTCTATGTCCGCCTTGCATCGCTCCACTAGTTTCAACTAGATCCCCATCCAATGTAACCATTCTAACAGTTCCAACACCAATTTTTCTTGCTGTTGTAATATCTTTAACAACTAAAGTATTTGCAAATACATATAAGAATGCTTTTTCATATTTTTTATCAAATTCAATTAAATCAATAGCAGGACCGATAACACCTGCTTGCTTCATACTTCTAATTTTTGGATCAACTGGAACGGATTTAATTTTATTAAGAGGAATAAACGTTGCAATTCCAGATCTATTTTGTTTTAAATGATTAATACATTTTTCTGCAGTAGCATCAGTTTCAACAACTATACTTCTCATTCTTGCACCGGCAGCGACTTCAAGAGCCATTGAATGTTCTTTATTTACATTTCCAAGTTCTGAAATTAAACCATGAATATTAGAATCTTTAATTGATAAAACTGTTTGAATTGCTTGTCCGCCAGCAAGGTGTTCTCTAATACTTTGAGTTCTTGCTTGTAATTTACTTTGTTCTTCTTTTCTAGATAATAATTTCTGATGAGCATTACTTTGTTGAGCTGCAAGACTAGAATCTTCAGTTAAAGATTTATTCAAATCAGTAGTTGCATTTTTGAATTCGACTTTGAATTGTTTTAATTTTTCAACTTGTTCTTTATTTTCTTTTTCAACTTCTAATAATTTTTGAATTTTTTCATCGATTGTTTGGAGTTTAGTTTCATACTTATCTTTTTCTCTAATAGATTCTTGTTGAGTTTCTCTTAATTTATTAATGTCTTCTTGAAGAGATTCAATTTTTTGATCTATTTCTTCTATTTCTTTATCGATATCAGAAGCATTCTCCAACTTATTTTTCTTTTTAAATTCATCAATTTTCTTTTGAATTTCTGCAATTTGTTTTTCTTTATAATTTATTTTTTCATTAATTTCTTTTTTAGTTTTTTCTAAAATTCCTAATTTTGATTCTACATCTTTAAATCCTTGACTTTGTTCATTACGTCTAGAAATAATTTTTTTAAGTTCTTGATCAATACTTTCAACTCTTTGTTTATTTAAAGCAACATCAATTTTTAATTGTTCAACTTCTTTATGAATTTTAACTTGTTCTTTTTCTCCTTTTTCTTCAACTTCTTTATTTATTTGATCAACATCTTTTTTTATTTTAGTTATTTTTTCACGTTTAATTTGGATTCCATCTTCGTATTTAGCAATATCTGATTTAAAAGAATCAATTTCTTTTTCATGTTTTTCTTTTTTAACAGTTTTTTCTCTAATATCCTTATCAATTATTGTTGCTTTATTTCTTTTAATTTTATCATCTAAATCTTTAAACTTACTAGCTTTATCTCTATCTGCTTTTAATTCTTTAAGATAAGTTTTTCTTTCAGCAAGAATAATTTGAGCTTCATTAATTCTACCTTCGACTCTTTCAAGTTCTCTAAGAGCTTTTTGTTTTTTTTCTTCATAAACAGAAATTCCAGCGATTTCCTCAACAATTTGTCTTCTTTCATTACCGCTCATTTCAACTAATCTAATAATATCTCCTTGAAGAATGATATTATATCCATCAGGATTAATTCTGGCTTTACTTAATAAATCAAGAACTTGTTGTCTAGTAACAGTTTTATCATTTATTTTATATACGCTTTGACCTGTTTGTCTTATGATTCTTGTGATTTTTATTATTTTATCTGTTGAATTGAAAATTTTACTTTTATTATCAAAATAAATAGAAACTTCTCCTTCTTTTGAAGGTGTTTTTTTCTTACCACCATTATAAATTAAATTAGCAGACTTTTCAGCACGAAGGCCTTTTGCTCCGGCTTTACCCAAAACAAAACAAATTGCGTCAAGAATATTACTTTTTCCAGATCCATTCGGACCTAAAACGCAATTGAAATCATCTCCAAAAGGAATCTCAGTTTTTGTTGCGAAGGATTTAAACCCTTTCATCTCAAGTTTTAATACTTTAGTCATTAATATCGTCGCCTCTTTTAATAAAAAATACTGTTGTATTTAATATATATTTGAATATTTATAAATTTGTTGAAATAATAATTTTTATGATACTTTATAAATTTATTTATCAATTAAATATTTGACTTAAAATATTATTTGGTTAATTTTTAAAAAATTTTGTTATTTATTTTATTATTTTTTTATATTATTTTGTTTTTTTGTATTATTTTGTTTTTTTGTATTATTTTGTTCTTTTGTATTATTTTGTTCTTTTATATTATATTTTGTTCTTTTATATTATTTTTATTATGACTAAGATTTATTCTTTTTTTTACTAATTAAAAGTAGTAAAGCAACTTTAAATATCTTTATTTTTTTTAATGTCTAAAGCACTTGAGGGGGTTGCTAATAATGAGAAACAAACAACTAATATTTTTAATATTTTTAATTCTAATGATATTTAATGCAATATCAGTTAATGCAGATACACTAGTATTGAATTTAAACGGACAAGAATTTTCTGAAGGAGAATCAGTAAAAGTCTTTGGATATTTATTAGACGATGCATTAGAAGAACAACAAGATTCTACTATTTCAATATATTATGATGGAACATATCAAAATTCAACAACGACAGATACAGTTGGATATTTTGAATATTTCATAAATAATGTTACTATTGGCCAACATAATGTTACTGCAAATTCCTCAAATGCAACACAAATTTTAACATTTAATGTTTCTCAAGCAAAAACAACATATCAAATAATAGCTCCCTCTTTAACAGTGCCAAAAAGAAATACAACTTTAAACTTTACTATAAAAGAATATCAAGGAACAACACTTACAAGTAATACTTATGCATACAGCGTATATTACGAAAATGGAACAGAATATGGAAATGGAACTGGAATATCAGGTACTCCAGAAACATATATTTTACCAGGAGTAGTAGGGACATACACCATTGTAATAAATAATAAAAAATCTTTTACTGCATCAGTCACACAATTCACATTAAAATTCAAAATTACAGATGCAGCAGGAAATCCAAAAAATAAATTTAAACTAAACGGAATAGCATATTTTGAAGTCGAAGGATATTCAAACGGACAAAAAATAACAAACGCATCAGTTACATCAAGAATAAAAGATCCAACAGGATCAGTAAAAACAGTAACATTCACAGAAAATAATGGGTTATACAAAGGAAATACAAATGTTACACAAACAACACCAATACAACTAAGATCAGGAGATTATGAAGCAGAATTCATAATGAGAGATTCATCAAATAATGAACAAAAAGTAAAAGGATTCTTTAAAGTAGTAGGCTTATCAGTAACAGTAGATTTAGTAGATAAAAAACCATATGTAACAGGAGACCAAGCAGAATTTGATTTAGTTGTAAAAAATTTAGCTGATGGAACTTTATTAGAAAATGACGAAGTAGAATATTTTTTTGAATTAGAGAAAAATGGCAAGTTTTACGATGTAAGTGGAATACAAGTAACTTCTGATGATGACCCTGCATTAACATCTGTAGCAACAATTCAAATACCAACAAGTTTTGACGATGGAAATTATTTTCTAAAAGTAAAAGCAACTTCATCAGGAAAAACAGGAACAGGAACAGAATACTTAGAAATAGAAAATACGCAATTATATATTAAATTAACAGATTATTTTGACGGATTTAGAGACATATACAATCCAGGAGAATCAGCAAAAATAAAATTTGAATCAGAAGACATAATAACTTTTGCTGAATTAAAAATATACAATAAAAACGGAGTTTTAAAATCTACAACGAATACAACTCCAGCAAGTCAAACAGGAGAAATATCCTTTAACGTACCAACAATTCAAGGAGAATACAAAGCACAATTAACAGCTACTATGACAGGTGGAGAAACAATAACAAGACATAGATGGTTCTCAGTTCAAAATTATCATTCATTTATGGAAATAAAAAACTTAGAAAATGAATTCCAATTCATACACGCATCAGGAGATTCATTTTTAGGAGAAATAAATGTATTTAACATAGAAACAGGATCTTCAGCAGATTTAACAGGATTCACAGTAAAAATTGACAAAATAATTAATGAAGAAACTCAACAAGAATTTAATAATGTTATAGCAACAAAAAATACAACTTTAAGTGATGATGAAGCAGGAATAGTCGTATACAAAATTAATCCATCAACTCTATCAAACGGAATTTATAGAATAGAATATACTTTAGTAGATACATCAGGAAAATCATTTAAAGGAAAAGGTTGGTTTGGAGTTAGCTCATACCAAGTAGATGTATCCACATACGATTCAAACGGACAACAACAAGAAATATTTGCTAGCGGAGAATCAATAGAAATAAGAGTAACTTTATCCTCTGCAATAGATGGAAATGCAACACTTCACAGAGAATTTTATCCAGAAGCAACATTTAACATAACAAACGGAACAGGAACTTTAACTTTATCTTCATCTTCATCATTAGACTCAAAAAAACTACCTTCAGAATCAGGATTTTACGGATTTGGAATCGAAATAGAATCAAATAATGGCGAAACAGGATTTGGTGATGGATTTTATGAAATAAGAAATTTAAATTTTAGAAGCATAAACGTTAGAAATACCGCACAATTTGCACCAGGAGAAGACATAATTGCTGATGTAACAATTGAAAAACAAGGAGATGTAACAAATCAAACAAATGTCACAGTTTCAAGAATAGTAAGAATCTCAGATTGGCAAGACGTAACGTCCAATACAAATTTTGCAGGAGCAACATTAACAAATGAATTAGGATTAACAACAATTACAATACCACAAACAACCAATTTAGAAAACGGAGAATACTTTGTAGAATTACAAGCAACAAAAGGAACCGATAAAGCATATGGAGGATTTAGTTTCAAAATACTTCAAGATAAAGTTCTAATAACAATAAACGACGCAGATAAAGAATTTACACAAACAGAAAATATAGAAATAAATGTAAAAGTAACATATCAAAATGACACACCAAAAAACAATATTACTGTAAATCTAACAGGATTAATGAATTTTAATACGTGGGCACCAGTTACAACAAATAAACAAGCATCAACATCAACTAACGGAGTTGCAACAATAACGATATCTGCAGCAAACTTTAATTTAGCAAGATATGCTCCGATAGTATCAGTTGAAGGAGTATCACAAACAATAATAGGCTTTAAAGATGGAGAATTTGAAATAAAACCATTTGATACAACAATAAATTTTGTAAATAATCAAGAATCTTATTCAATAGGAGAAGACATACTAGTAGATATTGATGTAACAGGAGATGTTTCAATTGAAGCAACAATAGAAAACGATCAATTACAAACAGTAGATAATGTAGATTACTACTATGCAAATAATCAACTAACAATAAATAACGATTTAGAACCAGGACCATATTTCTTAGAATTAGCAATAACTCAAAATTCAAAAACAATAACAAAAACACTATGGTTTGATGTATTAGCACCTTGGTTACACTTTGAACCAACATTTGATTCATCATACACATCAAATGAAAATATATCAATAAATTACACCGTTTTTACAAACGGAATTGACAACGGAATGCAATCAGCAAACGCAACAATAAACGTAACGTCCTATGAAAATTTATGGACTGGAGATGAAGTAACATTAGGGATCATATTTAACGGATCAGGAAATAGCATATTTCTTTTTAATGCTTCAGAATATAACTTAGATCAAGGAGATTACTTATTAAATATGGAAATAATAGGAAATGAAAATTCAGAAAATAGCTATTATTTTAGAATAGACAACAACATAAATATTTATGCAGATGTAGAACCGCAACAAAACAATAACAACGTATCCATAAATTTCTCAGGATTAGGAAGTTTATCCGGAGCTCAAATATGGCTGGAAGACTATTGGAATTATGAAAGTTGGACATTCACAGAAACAAATCAATTAATAGGCACTGCATCAGGAGATCCAACAACAATAAATTTAGCAAATTTAAATTTAGCAAATGGATTTTACGAAATGAACTTTAAAATAAATACAAGTACAGAAGAATACTATCATAAAGTATTTTTTGAAATAAGAGAAAAAGCAGTAGATATTCAAGCACCTGAAACATCAACAACAAATGAAAATGTAACTTTTAATATAACTTCAACAAATACAACGACAACCTTTTGGATAATAGATCCATTCACACAAGAAGTACTAAAAAAACAATCAATAACACCAGGAACAACACAAATAACCTATGCATTTACATACAGCGGATTTTTTATGTATAGTTTTGGAAATACAAAATGGGACGCATTTCCAAATGCAGAACAAATAAGAATAACACAAGCAGGATTTGAAGTAGTATGGCCAGAAAATAACAGATTCGTATTAACAGAAAATAGAAACTTTACATTTAACGTAACATCTGATTTAAACAATACAAATCTAACACTAAAATTCAAAAATCACTTTGCAGGAACTAAACAAACACACTACGGATTAACAACTGATGCAATTTCAGGCAACTTAAAAACATTCAGTTTAAATTTATCAGAAGTAAATGGAAGCGGATTACAAAATGGACCACATGACTTAATATTAACTTTACAAGACGGATCAACACAACCACCAAAAGAATTCTTTTTCATCGACATACTAGCAAATAATTACGATGTATGGGCATGGTCAAACGAATGGGAATACCAATCAGGAACACCAGCACAAATACAAATAGAAATATATGATGTAATAAACAACTGGAATAAAACAAATCCAGAAAATGTCACAATAAAAGAAATAAAAGATCCATTTTGGATTTCAATGAACGAAAGCGAATATGACTTTACGTGGACACCAGGAACAGATACAATAAACATCACAACAAATAATTTTGTAACAGGAAACTACCACGTAGAACTAAACATAACCATAGGCGGATTACCAAGAATAGTTCCAGTAGACTTCTTTGTAAAAGGAAATGATAAACTACAATTATTTTGGAATCAAGAAAAATGGGATTATTCAACAACAGAAGATTACTCATTAACAATAAAAGCAAAAGACGACGGCGTAGGCGTTTTAGGAGTAACAGCTTTATTACAAGGAGCACAAATAGAAAAATGGCCAGAAAATTACAATGAAACCCCAACACCAATACCAATGACTGGAAAATATAATTTTACAAATGGAAATCAAACAAATGCAAACGGTGCAGTAACATTCCAAATGGATTTATCAGGACTAGAAACAGGAGGATATACAGGCAGAATAAATGTCGGCGGACAAATAGTGTGGTTTGATTTCCAAGTAAGAACCTATAGTGTAGATGCATATACAACAGAATGGGAATATGGCATAACAGACACAATAGAAATAAACACAAGAGCAAGAACAATAGAAAATTGGCAACCAATAATAGAAGATGGAAATATACAAATAACAAAAATACTCAAACACGAACCAGGAAACTGGGAACCAGAAGAAGTTCAACTAACTTCATTTGGATTATCATCTAGTACATTCACAGTAATAGATGGAGAATCATTAATAGAAATGCAACCAAATCAAACAGCATTACAATTAGATAAAGCATACGAATTTGAAGTACAACTAGAAATGAATTTATCTGGAAGCGGAATGTCAAAAGGATGGGCATGGTTTAGACTAAGCAATGGATCAAAACCAACAGCAACAATACTGGATAGCACAGACCAAGAACCAGAAGTAATTTTTGGAGATCAAACATACAAATTACAAGTAACAGGAGCGAACTTAGCAACACTAAAAAACATTTGGGGACCTGGAGGCGGAAATTACAATGAAGCATTAACAGGAAACGGAACTTTAGAATTAAATTTTACAACACCACAATTTCCAGGAAGATACACAATGGAAATAGAAATAGTTAGATCAGAAGGATTTAACGAATGGCTATACATAGACTTTACAATAGGAAGCGGAACTGAAATATCAACGTTTATGCCAAACGGAGAAAATATAATTCCAGACGTAAATTTTACTGTTGTAACAGAATTATTCGGAGAATCAGATGAAGACCCATTCTGTTCAGAATGTAATAGTGGATCATGGTTTGGACCACTAGCTAATAAAACAATAATCTTAGCAGGAATAAAAAATCTACAAACATTCGAATATACAGATTTAACAAATCAAAACATAAATCAAACAACCAACGAATTTCCAGAATGGATGATTGGAGGATCACAAACAACAGATTGTCCTTCAATAAATGAAGAATCTACATGCAATTTAGAAGACTCATGTAATTGGAATACAGACTTTTGTGAATTTTCAGACCAAGGTGGAATGGGACCCGAAGGAAATGAAGAAATGGGACAATATGAAATGCCAGGAATGGCAACATTTTCATTAAACCCAACAACACTAAATTTAGAACAAGGAAAAAAATACGACTTAGTATTCCAATATACGGATGACTCTGGACAAACTCATGAACAAACACAATATGTACAAGTAGAACAATTCCACGTAGCAATATCAAAAAATACAGAAAACTTAAAACCAAAAAGTACACAAAACGTTTGGCTAATGATCGCAAATCTAGAAGGAGAACCACTTCAAAATTGCTCAGTAAACTTTTCAGGAATTTATGACAAGAAAAATTACCAATTAGTCAAATCATTAAATATAACAGGACTAACAAATACAAACGGAACTTATGAATTTACATATGTGGTGCCATCACTTCCAGGACAATATCTAGTTGAAGGTATGTCAACTTGCGACATAAACAATACAAACAAAACACAAGAAATAACATACTTCATAGATATAGGATCAAAATCTTTAGAAGTAGATATGAAAGCTAAATTTGTACCAGGAGAAAATATCAAAATAGACATAACAACAAAAGATAGAAACGGACTAGGAATAAGTCAAAAATTAGACTTAAACTTATTTCATGATTTTGAAGATCTTCAAGAAAGCATAACATCAACATCAGGATTTGATTGTACAGAACTAAAAGCAGCAGCAAGTTGGCAAAACGGAGGAGGCTGGTCGCAAGATAGTAATTTACAAGTACAAACAGATGAAAATGGAAGATTAATATTAGAATTATGTCCTTTACCAAAAGGAGCATACTTTGTAGATATGTTTCCAATATTTGACTTTACAGAATTCCAAGATCAAAGAGAAAACGAAAATAACGGATACTTCCAAGACTTTAGAGTAAGTTCAGGAAATATAGACATAACTTCAGATTTCAAATACGAAATAGGGGATCAAGTAAATCTACAAATAACAGTAACAGATGAATATGGAGCTCCTGTAGAAGGAAACTTAGTTTATGTAGATGCAATACTAGAATCACTAGGAGACTGGTCAGGAATATTCATAAATGAATCAGAAGATAATTTATCAACAGCATTAGTTAATGGAACAGTAGAATATAATTTTACAATACCAACCCAAGGAATAGATGAAAGAACAGAAAACTTAACAAATTTAACACTTGGAACAGTAGATGTTTTAGTCATCATAGAAGGAGATGATGGAACAGAATACTCAAAAGACGGACTACAATTCGTAATTGTTGATGATGCAGTTTCAACAGTAACAGCAGATAATATATTAGGAGTAAATGAACTAATAGATATAACTGTAGAAGCACCAAATGATAAAAATTACAAAGCAATGATGGGCGTTTTCTTTTTACAAGATAATGCAGAAAAAGAAAAACAATGGTTCATAGAAGGAGGAGTATTCTTAAGAAACGATAGTGAAAATAATAAAAGCTACGCAAACTTTAAAATACTAAGTCCAAAAGAACCAGGAGACTACTACTTAGGATTACCATTACTTGACTTAAGTTCAACAATGGAATCCGAAGATTGGGACAAATTACTAATAACCCCTATAACAGTAAAACTAGATACAAAAATAGTGAATGGAACAATTAATTACTTAAGTTCACAAAACCCAGTAGAAGGTGCAAAAGTAAAAATAGGAAAAGCAGAAACAACAACAGATCAAAATGGAGAATTCTCACTTGAAGTTGCAAAAGGATTTAAAAAATTAATAGTAGAAAAAAGAACAACTCAAGGAACACAATTCGTTGTGGAAAGTAAAAACTTACTAAACATAACACAAAATATTGACAATTTAACAGTAAAAATATATGATTTAGAAATGAATTCAACATTAAACGAATCAACAGTTGTAATAACACCTGCAACAAATCTATCAACAAAATTTTTATCAATAAACACAACAATAAATAATACAGGAAGTTCATTGATAGATTTAGATAATGCACAATTAACAATAATTGCGGCAACAACAAGTGAAACAACAATAAACATAACAGTTAATACAACAACACTACAAGAACAAACAGTAAAACCTGAAAACACATCAAATGAAATAGGAAACCCCTACAAAGTATTAATACAACTAAAACATGATACAAATAACTTAGTACCCTTAATAATACAAGATTCAATAACAAAGAACGCAACAATAAAAACAGTAATAAAAAGAGATTACTATGTTAATTCATCAATAACAAATACACAAACATTTACAGATTACTGTGGAAATGATCATTGTTCTTTTAACGAATCAATAACTGGAAGTTGTTCACAAGACTGTGGAGGCGGAGCAGATGTATGTGGAGATGGACAAGTAACAGGATATGAAAGATGTGATGGGAATAATACGAACGCTCAAACTTGTTCAAATTTCGGATTTGATTCAGGAACAATTAGTTGTTCAAATAATTGTAATTACTTCATACTTGATCAATGTGTCTGGAGTGGCGATTCACAAAATCATTCAGGAAATGAAAGTGGAAATGAAAGTATTAACTTTACTGAATTAACAATAAACACAGTTAACACATTAAACACATCATCTAAATTAGTATTAGAATTTCAACTAGCAGATTTAGCAGAATCACCAGTATGCGGCGGAAACTCAATATTAGATGAAGAATACGAAGAATGGGTAGTTGGAATAAACACAACAACAAATGGTTGTGACGGACAAGAATGTTGGCTAGGAGAAGACTATGCAGCAATAATAAGTGTTAATAGTTCAGGAGGAGAAGAAACAGAATTTGAATACTGGAACGGAACATCTCTTGAAATAAACGAATCTGTAAATATAGATTATGTATTTGACTGCGCTACAAATAAAGTACACATGAATGTATCTTTACAAGATATAGGAATGGAATGCGGAGAAATAAATGTCAGATACGAAACCTGGTTCGGAGATGATTCATCATTTTTATATGAAATGGCAGATAGTCAATTAGACACTCTTATAATGCCTTGCTTAGGAGAAGGTAATCAACAAGGAAATTTAAGCATAACAAATTACCCTGAACTAAATTTAATAAACGACACAGAACAAATAACAAATGATTCAACATATTTATTTGCTGAAATAACCGTAGAAAATCTAAGTGGCATGCCACTATGTCAACCAAATCCAGATTTACCTTTAGGAGAATCAAGAGAATGGATAATGTACCTTGATACAATACCCCAAACAGGATGTAATAATTTAGAATGTACAGGAACAGAAGATTACAGTTTAATATTTGAAATGAACAACATAGGAGGACAAGACATAATATTAGAACAATGGAATGGATCAGATTTTGAGGATACAGGAAGCGTTGATTTAGGAGCACAAGCAAATTGCACAACACAAAAAATAAGTTTTCAAACAAGAAAAGACGATACAAACATAACTAGCTGTGAAAACATAAGCATAAATTTCCAAACATACTTCCTAAATTCAACAACGGATCAAGTAATGGACCAAACAGCACCATATACATATTCACTAGAAACTCCAAGCTGTCTCCAACAAGGAAATGAAAGTGGAAACGAATCCATGAGGGTTTCTTTAGTAAGTCCGATGATGGATGAATCCTTAAATGTATCAAATGTAACAGTAACGTATAACATCACAGGAAATTCATCACAATATCAACAAACAAGAATATCTTTGATAGGAAGACAAGCTCAAGGAACAGTTTCAAAAACATCAATGGATGCACAAGGAATATCCATGGTATATTTTGAAAATGTAGTTCCAGGAGAATATGAAGTTAACATACAATTAATAAATAACTCAAATCAAACAATACAAAATGATTCAACAATATTCTCAACAAAATGGACATACATAACTTGTTTTGGAACAACTCCTGATTCAGCAATAATGTATATTGATAATTCACCAAGACAAAATTGTCAACCAATTAATCCTTATGGAATTGAACAAGGAATACATAACATAACAATAAACAAAACAGGATATGATTCATATATAGCAAATAATATTTATTTAGATTATACTAATTCATTTAATAGTCCTTACTCAATAAATATTTCACTAAACATATCAGGAAATCAATCAGGAAATGAAAGTGGAAACGAATCTTCTTCCATAAATATTACTGTGTCAAAATATGTTTTGAATTCAACAATCGAAAATTCAAGTATAGCAACATTTTACGTGAATGTAACAAATATTGGGATTGTAAATGCAACACAAGTTGAATTAGTCGACAGATATTCAAGTAATCCAAGTAATATTTTAAACTTTAATTCAGCCTCAATAAATCCTGATTATCAAAATGATACGACAGGAATAATAATGTGGCACTTGAATTTATCCGCAGGACAAAATGAAATAATAGAAATTAATTTTTCAACAATTAATCCAGGCAACGCAACAAATAACGTAACAATATTTGATAACGAATCAAACTTTTTATCTTTTGATCAAACAAATATGGAAATCTATTTACCCGGACAAAGTCAACAACCAGGATTACAAGGAAGCGTAACAGGATCAATAATAGAAGACGCAGTAATAGAAATAATAAATCAAAGCAATATGCAAATAATAACAACAGTAAATACAACAAACGAAAGCACATATAACGTTTCATTAGAACCAGGGATATACGATTTAAGAATAAGCATGCCACAAGATTATGAATATTCAGAAATACAATTAAGAGTCCTTGGAATAAACATAACCAACAGAGAAACATTAAACGTACAAGTACCTCATCTATCAGGAGGACTATTAATAAACAATGTTCCAGTTGTAAGCATACCTTATGTCGCAGTTAATAATACGATGAATGTATCAGCAATATTTAACAATTCAGACACATTTGATATGAATGTTTCCTATGCAGTAAATGCTTCCTTAATAGGAGATCTAGCAATATTCTCCGGAGAATCAGACATAATAAATAACGACTTTACTATTTTAACATACCAAATAAATCCATCAATAATAGGTATTAATGAATTAATGTTTGATTTTTTTATAAATATGGATCAAAGTAACGTACTTTCAGGAACAGCAATAACAGGACAACAATCATTAGATGTCTCATTAAATAATGTAAACATACCAATTAATGTTACGACAGGAGGATAAATAAAATGAAAATAACAAACATAACAATAACTATAATAATGATTATATTAATGACAACAATAGTACAAGCAGCAACATTATCCTGTCAACAAATAACAGATGCAAGCATCACAATACCTCAATTTTCAAGTTCCAATGTAGAAATAAGATGCACTGCAAGCGGAGGATCAGTATCAAACGTACAAATAATTCCGAATCCAGATCCTAGCTCAGGACTAACAATAGTTAATAGTCAAACAATGAGCACATCAATAACAGACCAATCATCAGGAACAGCAAAATGGACAATTACAGGAAATTCACCAAATGATTATGTGATGTCATATACAGTATCAAGTAGCGCAACAAACTCATGGTCAGGATCAGATGAAACAGAAATAGAAGTATCAAGCCCAGCACAACTCGCAGTAGATTACCAATCACCACCATCAACATACACATCAGGAGATACACTAGATTTAAAAATATCAAACATAGGCGGAACAACAGCAAATAATGTAAGGATAAAATTAAATTCAGGAACACAATTAAATTTTCCAATATCAATAAGTGCAGGTTCAACAGCATCATATAGCTGGACAAGTACAACAGGATATGATGAAGCAGATACATATACAACATATGTGTATATTGGAGATTCATTACAAGATAGTGCAAGTACAACAGTTGCAGCAGATTCTTCCGAAGAATCTTCTGATGATAATTCAGAAATAGATGCAGGTGGTGCTGGTGGAGCTGGTGGAGCAGGCGGCGCTGGTGGAGCTGGAGGAACATTTACAGAGGAAGAAGAAACAACAACGCAAGAAACAACAACACAAACAGAAACAAAAAAAGATGTAGTGATAGCAACAAAAGAAATACTTATAGAAAAAATAATTCCAGAACAGCAAACACCTCAAAAAATAGAAAGTGAAGACATAGATGTAGAAGAAATAACTCTGCAAGTAAATTCAGAAATGAACGCTGTTAAATTAAACGTAAAAAAATACGAAGCAAAACCAAAAAATTCAGGAATCTTTAAAGGAAACGCATATCAATACCTTGAAATAAACTTAGGAGATGCAAAAAAAGAAAATTTAGATTCAGCAAAAATAAAATTCAAAGTAAAAAAATCATGGGCAAAACAAAAAGGAATAACAAAAGAACAAATAGCACTATACAGATACACAACAAAATGGGATGAACTAAAAACACAATTCATAAATGAAGATGAAGAAAATTACTACTTTGAAGCACAAACCCCTGGATTTAGTTATTTTATCATCGGAACACAAACAAAAGAAGAAACAAATTTACAACCTGAAGAAACAAACGAAAAAGACAACGTTGATGAAAACACAAATGAAACTCAAGCTACATTCGTTCAAACAATACAAACAAATCCGATAGTAATAATAGTTGTAGTGATAGTATTATTAGTTTCAATATATCTAATAGTTAATCATGCAAAAAAAAGAGTTTTAAACCACCCATCAAAAAAAGAAAAAAAATAAAATCACCAATTTTTTTATTTTTTTAAAAACAGTTTTTAGAAAAATTATTTAAATAAATTAAAATAGGATTAAGTATGAAAAAAAGTTTAATATTAATTTTAAGTATGTTTTTATTGATTCCTTTAGTTTTTGCTCAGGATATTCCTGTGGGTGTTATTAATAGTTCTTTGGAGGTTTATGGTCTTGGTGATATGCCGATGAGTTGTTATATTGGTTTTTGTAATGTTTCTCCTGAGAATTTGAGTTTTGATTATGTTGGTGATGTTATGTTGGTTGGGCATGTTAATCAGAGTTTGGATTTGGGTAGTATGCTTTGTTGTGGTAAGGGTTTTTCGTATGCGAAGAAGTATCATGGGTTTGATTATGGTGCTAATTTTTTTGTTTCTAGTAGTGGTCATTTTTGGAATGAGAGTTTGGGTGAGGAGTTTGAGCTTGGTTCTGGTCGTGATTTGGTTGATTTGAATATTAATACTGGTAGTTGTTCTACTGAGGTGTTTGTTGAT
>JAIPET010000022.1 GCA_021736975.1 Candidatus Woesearchaeota archaeon | reverse complement strand
TGTGGAGCGCAGGAGGATGCGCAACAACAGTAGGCTACAACGAATTCTCAACAGTAGACAACTACATCAAAAATCAAGGATTACATCACGCCACAGCCTGAGATACCCCGACCTTTAGGTCGCGGGAGTAGGTCATTTAAGGATTTTAAGGGAAAGAGTTATGATGCTTTTCAGAAAATTATTGAAATAAATTCTATAAGAGAATATTTTATTCCTAAAAAAAAATATAGTTTATCTGCATAAAAATTTAAAAAAATAGTTAATTTCTAACTTACCAGCTTTTAGCAACATATACTATGTGTTTAGCAGGTTTACCTGTTATGATGCATTTTTTACCTTCTGCTTGTTCTTTAAGATTGACATCCATTGGTGTTCCGCACACATATGCGCCTTGTGTTTCTGTTTTTAATATTTCAGCTGCTTCTTCTCCATCTCTTTCTACTGAGCAAAATGGAACTTTTACAAAACCTTTATGTTTTTCAAGCAAGGATTTTAGTTCATCAAGAGTGTTAGCTTCTTTTGTGTTGTCTGAAAAGTATTTTTTTGCTCTTTCATCAATATCTTTTCCTAAATTTAAACTTTCTTCTTCGATTGTTTTCATTAATTTTTCATCAGGAACAAATATTTTTTCTAATGAAGTTCTTCTTTTTAGAGCTACTTGGAATTGTTCAACATCTTTTGGTCCTACTTCGATTCTAATTGGAACTCCTTTCATTTCCCATTGATTGAATTTCCATCCGCTTGTATTATTTGATTTGTCAAGGAAAACAGAATATTTTTTAGAAAGTTTTTCTTTTAATTCATTGCATTTTTTCATAACTTTTTTATTTTTTTCTTCATCCTTAAAGATTATTGGGACAATAACTATTTGGTATGGAGATACATCAAAAGGCAATACTAATCCTTGGTCGTCTCCGTGAATTCCTATTAATGCAGCCATAATTCTCCATATGCCTGGACCAAAACAAGATTGATAAGCATATTTTTTTTGTTCGTCTTTGTCTATGAATTGTATGTTGTAAGCTTTTGAAAAGTTTGTTCCTAGATCGTGTGTTGAGCTCATTTGGTTTCTTCGTCCATCAGGCATTAATGTGTCTGCAACATATGTTGCATCAGCTCCTAAAAAAGCATCCCATTTTGGTCTTTTGAAAAAAATATGAGGTATTTTTAATTTTTCACCAATTACTTTTTCCATAATTATTTTGTCTGTTTCAATTTGTTTCATAACATCTTCATGATTTGCATACATATTATGAGATTCCATGAACATGAATTCTCTCCCTCTAAGAAATGGTCTTGTTGTTTTTTCATTTCTAAATGTCGTTATTCTTGATTGATATCTTTTATATGGTAGTTGTGTGTATGTTCTAAGCCATAGTGAGTACATAGGGTATATTTGTGTTTCTCCAGTAGGTCTTAATGCTACAGGTTCATCCATTTCTTTTGTTCCTGCTTTAGTTACCCAAAATACATCTGGTGCAAATCCTGCGTGGTCTGCTTCTCTTTCTAAATTTTCTTTTTTTATTACTGTTGGAAATAAAAAAGGTTCGTGATCATCTTTTTCAAATTCTTCTTCTAAATAAGTATAAATTTTTCTAAGTATTTTAAATCCCCACGGCATGTGGACTATGAATCCTTGAACACCATATCTAACATCTGCTAATTCAGCGCCTTCAGGTCCTACGATTTGAGTAAACCATTCACTGAAATTTTCACTTTTTTTTACTGTGATGCCTATATTTTTTTCTTTTGCCATAGTTATTCTCCTTTTTCTTTTTCAGATTCTTCTGGTTTCATTAATGGAAATAAAATTACATCTCTTATTGATTCTTGTCCTAAGATTAGCATTGCCATTCTGTCTAGTCCTATCCCTAGTCCTCCCGTTGGTGGCATTCCTGTTTCGATTGCTTCTAAGAAATCTTCATCAATGGGGTTTGCTTCTTCATTTCCATCTGATAATTGTCTTTGTTGATCTTCAAGTAATTTTCTTTGATGTACAGGGTCATTTAATTCTGAATATGCGTTAGCAAGTTCCATGCCACAGCAAAATGGTTCGAATCTTTCAATAAGTCTTGAATCTTCTCTGTGTCTTTTACATAGTGGTGTTGATTCTTCAGGGTGGTCTATGACAAATGTTGGTTGTATGAATTTATCTTCGCATTTTTCTTCAAAAATAGCAATTACATAATTTCCCCAGCTTGGTTCGTGATCAAATGGAATTTTATTTTCTCTTATGTAATTAGCTAGTTCTTCTTCACTCATGATTCCAGCATCAATTCCTGCATATTCTTGTATTGCTTCAAGCATTGTTATTCTAGCCCATGGTACTTTAAAATCTATTTCATTTCCTTTAAATGTAGATTTTGTTGTGCCATTTAGTTTTATTGCTACATTTTCATAAATTCTTTCTGTTAAATTCATAATGTCATTGTAATCTACGTATGCTTGATATAGTTCTAGCATTGTAAATTCAGGATTATGTGTTGTATCTATTCCTTCATTTCTAAAATTTTTATTTATATCGTATACTTTTTCAAATCCTCCAACTATTAATTTTTTTAAGTATAGTTCCGGGCTTATTCTTAAAAAAAGATTCATTTTTAATTCATTATGGTATGTTTTGAATGGTTTTGCAGCTGCGCCTCCATATATTGGGTGAAGTATTGGTGTTTCCACTTCTAAGAATCCTTCTTCATTTAGAAAATCTCTAACGTGTTTCATTAATAAAGCTCTTTTTTTAAGTATTTCTTTTGATTCCGGATTTGTAGTTAAATCTAAATATCTTTTTCTATATTTTATTTCTGTATCATGTATTCCATGAAATTTATCGGGTAGTGGTTTTGTTGCTTTACATAGCATTGTAAATTCAGATACATATATTGTGACTTCGCCAGTTTTTGTTTTGAAAACTTTTCCTGTTGCGCCTATCCAATCACCCATATCAAAATCTTTTATATTGTCGTATGTTTCTCCTATATCGTCTTTTCTTAAATATATTTGAATATCTCCATCGTCATCTCTGATTGTTAGGAATGCGACTTTTCCCATTCTTCTAAATAGTATTATTCTTCCAGCTATTGATTCTATGTTGTTTGATTGTTCTTCTTCTTTTAAATTTGAATTTTCTTCTTTAATTTGTTTAGATTTTTTAGTATATTTGAATTTGTAGGGGTATGGATTTATTCCTTTTGTTCTTATGTCTTCTAGTTTTTTTAGTCTGTCTTCTATTAATTTATTCATAGGTATTTTTGGTTTTTCACTTTGTTCAGTCATATTAAGCCTCCTAAGTCTTGATGGATGTGATTGTATTTAATAAGTTTTTTGTTAATAAAGCTTTAAAACTGTATTATTTTTATGTTTATATGTCAAAAAAATTGAATAATTTTGAAAATATTAAAATAAATAAGAATAAAAAATATGATGTTAAAGATTATTTAAAAGAAGCTTTATTAAAAGAATATAGTCAACCTTTTTCATTAACAAGAAAATGTTTGTTGGATTATTATAAAAAAATGGGTGTGGCGCCATTAGAATTAACTTTAAAAAATGAAACTTTTGAAAAATTAATCAGAAGTCAAAAAAGTTATGAAGAAGCAATGATTTATTTTTAGAGGATTTATAATTCTGAAAAAGATAAATTTTATGATAATAATAAAGAGCTTATTATTTTACAGAAATTAAGGACTAGGGGAATATTTTATTTTATGGATGGTGATAAAGTTTTATTTATGCTTAATAGGAAAGTGAGTTCTAAAAGAGGAAAATTTTATGAGCTTTCATTTAAAGGTGGAGCTGAAAAATTTATTGATGATGATATAAAAAGTGCTAATGATCGAGAGTTAATGGAAGAAATGCCAGATTTTGAAAAATCAATTTTTCCTTTTTATGATGGTATTATAACTCATTATTTTGATGCTTTAAGTCCTATTGAAGAGAATTCAGATATTTTGATATTGGAAGATAATAATGAATATTTTAAAATGGTTAATTTAGAAATTATCATTTCTTCTTTGAGAAGATTAACTAAAAAAACATTTCCAAAACTTACAGAACATGATAAAACTATTTGGGTGCCAATTGATGAAGCAATAAATATTTTATATGAAGAAAAAAATGATGAGATTAAAAATGATTATTTTTTAGCTAAAAATTTGCTTGTTTATATTCCGTTTAATAATTATGATTTTTTTAAGCCTGAATGCGACATTAATTATGTAGGGGGAACATATATTAAAATTCCTGAATTTATTAATCGTGTTGCTTAAATTTTTAAATAAAAAGATTTTTCTTATATTATATGGTTGATAAAATAGTTTTAGGTGTTGAAAGTACTGCTCATACTTTTGGAGTTTCTATAATTAAAGGATTTAGTGTTCTTTCAAATTCTAGAAGGTTATTTACAACTAATAAGGGTGGTATGATTCCTGTTAAAGTTGCAGAACATCATATTGATGTTTGTGATGATGTTTTAAAAGAATCTTTAGATGTTGCTGGAGTTAAATTAAAGGATATTGATTTGATTGCTTTTTCTAGCAGTCCTGGTATTGGTCATACTTTGAGAATTGGTGCTGTGTTTGCAAGAATTCTCGCTTCAAAACTTGATAAGCCGTTAGTTGGTGTTAATCATTGTATTGCGCATTTAGAAATTGGAAGGATTTTATCTGGTTTACAAGATCCTATTTTGCTTTATGCATCTGGGGCAAATACGCAAATAATTGCTTATGAGGCAGGAAAATATAGGGTTTTTGGAGAGACTTTAGATATTGGTATTGGGAATTTTATTGATTCTTTTGCCAGAGAACTTGGTCTTGGTTTTCCTGGAGGTCCTAAAGTTGAGGAACTTGCAAAAAAAGGAAAAAAATTGGTCGATCTTCCTTATTCTGTTAAGGGTATGGATGTTTCTTTAGGTGGTATTTTAACTAATTTGAAAAAAAAGATTGATTCTAAACTTTTTTCTAAAGAGGATCTTTGTTATTCTGTTCAAGAAATTGTTTTTGCAATGCTTGTGGAAGTTACTGAAAGAGCTGTAGCGCACACTGGTAAAACTTCTGTTGTTCTTGGTGGCGGTGTTGCTTGTAATTCTAGGTTGCAAGAGATGACTAGGTTGATGTGTGAAGAGAGAAATATTAAGTTTTTTTGTCCGGAAAAACAATTTTTGGTTGATAATGCTGCTATGATTGCAATTACTGGTTTGTTGATTTTTGAATCTGATGGTTGTATTAGTATAGATGCAAGTTTTATTGATCCTTACAAAAGAACTGATGAAATTATAATTAATTATAGATAATTTTTTTGTTAATTATTAAGATGGTATTATTTTTGCAGTTGCGCTTCCTTCCACTTTATATGTTGGCGGACCTGTTCCAAACTTAATTTCTATGTTCATATCTATTACTTCTCCTGTTTGTTTTGAAAAGGGCATATCTAATCTTAATGTTTTTACTTCTCCAGAGGATATGGGTTCGTCTTCGAGTTTTTCTGGTGTTCCTGCAATTTCAACTTCTAAATTAATATTTAAATTTACGGGGTGATTATTTCTTATTCTAAAATCTACTGAGCCATTTGTGTACATAGCTACTTCTAAACATTCTAGTTGTGGTCCTGTGTTGCAACTTTGAGTCACATATTTGCTTGTATCTAAAACATCAAAATAGTATAGTGCACCTACTGCGATAACTATTGCCATCATGGCCCAACCATATGTAGTTAGAAATTCTATGGCTGCTTGTCCTCTTTTCTTTTTAATAAATACTCACCTCTAGTAATTATTCTTTTTTATGATATTTAAAACTTGCTATTTGTAGGCTCTAGCCGGAATAACACTTTTGTGTATACTGGCGCCCATCGAGGCACATGCAGTCTCGAAGAGAATGCATAGGTTGTGCCGTGTTCCAGTATACAAATTTATTCTTTTCCGGCTAGAGCCTATTTGTAGGCTATGGCCGAA
The DNA here is from genome assembly GCA_021736975.1 of Candidatus Woesearchaeota archaeon. Classification (GTDB taxonomy): domain Archaea; phylum Nanobdellota; class Nanobdellia; order Woesearchaeales; family 21-14-0-10-32-9; genus JAIPET01. The sequence continues at coordinate 16,619 of JAIPET010000022.1, read as the reverse complement.
ATAACAGATTTTAGTATACTGCCTTGATGAATTTTGAGATGAGTTTATTGACAAAGTCAATGAAATTACGTATTCACCAGTTATTTCTTTTCAGAGGAGATAAAAAATAAACCTTCGTAGTATACATATTTATTCTTTTCCGGATAGAGTTTATTTGTATGTTTATGATAAAAATTTAATAATATTATTATTTTCTTAAGGTTATGGTAGTTTCAGATTCTTTAAAATTTACTGGTAAGGATAAAGGTATTGTTGGAGGTAGAAAAGAAGAATTAATTAGGACTTTAATAAAAAAATTAGATTTAGGCAGGAAATATAGTAAGATGGGTTCTGATTTAAACGCTAGTGTGCCTTCTGTGTTTATTGGAAGTTATAATTATCCATCTGTTAAAGCTGGATTTTTATCTACGCAAGAATATTCTGATCATGATTCTCCTCTTTATTGGAGTTCTAAGGGCGAGTCAGTTTTCGGTATTCCTGAAATTGTTGGTTTAAGAAGTGATATGTTGAATTCTAATATTTCTATTAATGTTGGCGATTTTAAGAGAAGGATTGGGGATAATTTAAAGGAAATTTCTTTGGCTAGTATTCCTGTTGATTCAGAAATTCGTCTTGATAAAAAGCCTAATTTTTCTTTTTCTTTAAGTTCTGATAGATTGCCTCATGGGCCTTCTGCTGCTTTAAAGAATTTGACTGTTTCAGACAATCCTAAAGTTCCGAATTTTGTTGAAAAGGTCGCTGAAGATGTTGATTTGAAAGCTAATACTGCGGTTTCTATGCTTTCTAGCAAAGGAGTGGATGAACATTATATTACAAAGATATTTAGTGCTGGTAATTTAGGTTTAGGTAAAAATAGAAAGCTAGTTCCTACAAAATGGTCTATTACTGCTGTTGATGATTCTTTAGGTAAATTTATCGCAAAAAATCAAATCGTATTTAATAATGAAGCAGATTTTCAAGCATTTTTTGGGGGTTATATGGGTAATTATTATATTATTTTGACGTTTCCTGGTCCTTTTAGATTTGAATTGTTTGAAACTTATGTTGGTAAGGGTTTAACTAATTCTGTTGCATTTGAGTCTGCTAGTGATTATGAAGGTGTTTTTGGTAGAAAAAATTATGCTTCTAATACTGTTGGTGGTTACTATGCTTGTAAAATGGCTGTTTTAGAATATTTAAGAAAGATTAAGAAAAAAGCTTCAGTTATTGCTTTAAGATTTATTACAGATGAATATTGGGTTCCTTTGGGGGTTTGGGTTGTCAGGGAGGCTACAAGAAAGGCATTATCTCAAAAACCTATTATTTTTTCTGATGAAGAGCGACTTTTAAAATATTCTTTATTAGTTGCAAAAAAGAAGTATAATTTGGATTTAGATGTTTTATTTAAGAAAAGCAAGCTTATTTTTGATTTAAAACAGCAAAAAAGTCTTAGTTCTTATTTTAATAATTAGATATATTAATTACTAATATGAACTCCTCAGTATTGATTTGAATTTAATTTGATATATTTATATTTTGTACTGCGATATAGGAGAGAATATGTGTTTTTTTGTTTTTGACGGAGTAAATAATGGTGTTTTACAATATAAAAAAGAATGGTTTCGTATTAGTCTACATTAACGAAAGCTTTATAAAGATTAAAATTTATTACTACGATTGAGATACAAAAAGCAATTTTGTTACATATTTAGCTTACGCAATATTTATAAAAAGGAATCTCGATAATTAAAAACTCAGAGAAATAATAAAAAAGTGGATCGCGGCACAATACCCAAGATGTTGTTGATTCTAATGAATAAAAAATGTCAAAAAAAGATGAATTGCTGAAAAAAATTGTTATTGAATTAGTTAGTGAAGAAGCTATTCCTATTGTTGAATATCTAAAAGGAAAGACAAAAATATCTGAATTTATAGTTGCTGAAGAATTAGAAATAGAAATTCACAGAACAAGATATCTTCTCTATAAACTTTTAGAACATAATCTTGTAAGTTTTATAAGAAAAAAAGACAAAATAAAGGGATGGTATATTTGTTATTGGGATTTAAATGAAGAGATGATTGAGCAATTAGATGAAAAGTTAAGACAGCAAAAAATAGATAAGCTTCAAGAAAGACTAGATAGGGAAGAAGGAAATCAATTCTATATGTGTAGAAATGCATGTGTGCGGATGGACTTTGAAAAAAGTATGGAGTTTAATTTTAAATGTATTGAGTGTGGGGAAATTCAACATCCAATTGACAATAGTAAAACTATTAATTTTATTAAAGATAGGATGAAAGAGCTCGAAGCAGAAAAATCTACGATTAAGTCTAAAGTTAAAAAAAAAACAAAAATTGAAGCATAATGCTTAAAAATAATTAATTCTACACATAAATATAAAAATGATTGTTTAAATTGTGGTTTTATGGAAATTATTTCAGGAATAAATATTATTGGTCCTTCACTTTTTTTTGAAAAAGAAAAAATTTTGGTGATTGGAGATGTTCATATTGGACAAGAAAATAGTATTCATAAAATGGGTTTTAATATTCCTTTAAATCAGTTTAAACTTATTAACGAGTTCTTAGAAAATGTTGTTGAAGAATTAAAACCAAAAACTATTATTATTAATGGTGATTTAAAACATGATTTTGGGAAGATAACTAATGATGAATGGGATAAAATAACTTTGTTTCTTAAGAATTTAAAAAAATATTCTAAAGTAATAATTATTGGTGGTAATCATGATAAAATATTAGAGCCAATTATTGATAAATTAGATTTACAAATGAGTTCTTATCATAAAATAGTTTTAGAAAATGATTTTGTTTACATAACTCATGGAGATATAATTCCTCATGATCTAGATTATGTGACTTCAAATATAATTATTATTGGTCATGAACATCCGGCAATTAAATTAAAAGATAATAACAGAGTAGAGATATTCAAATCTTTCCTTAAAGGTAAATATAAAGATAAAACATTAATAGTGATGCCTTCATTAAATCCTATTAGTGAAGGAACAGATATACTTTCTCAAAAACTACTTAGTCCTTTCTTAAAAGAAATAAAGAACAACAAAACATTAGGTTATTTTGAAGCGTATATTCTTGATGATAAAAACAAAGTATATTTTTTTGGCAAATTAAAAGGCTTAGGGGATTAATAATTAATTGTTTGTTCACATTTTCGTATATAAATGATTTATTTGATATAAAAGAATAATCTTTCCACTGGTCAAATCTTCATAATGCTTTTAAACGATCTTTGAGTTCTATGTTATATGGCGAAAGCCGATTTAGTAGATGATAGTATGGAGTTTATGAGTGATCCTTATACTGATAAGGATATTTTAGATAGTTTTACTCCTGTTGTTCGTGATTGGTGGTTTTCTTCTTTTTCTGAATTTAGTCCTCCTCAAAAGTTTTCTATTCTTAATATTCATTCTAGAATTAATACTTTAGTTAGCAGTCCAACTGGTTCTGGTAAGACGCTTAGTGCTTTTGCTGCTATTTTAAATGAGCTTGTAGGTTTATCTTCTAAGGATTTATTGGAAGATAAGATTTATTGTGTTTATATTTCTCCTTTAAAGGCGTTAGGTAATGATATTGAAAAGAATTTGAATGAACCACTGGAACAGATAAAGAAGCTTTATGAGGAGAGATATAGTAGATCTAAGGAAGATAAATTAGATATTCGTGTTGGTGTTAGAACTGGAGATACAAAAGTTTATGAAAAGGCGAAGATGCTTAAAAAACCACCTCATATTCTTATTACTACGCCTGAAAGTTTAGGTATTGTTTTAACAAGTCCGAAACTTAAGGAAAAATTAAGTGATGTTCAGTGGGTTATTGTTGATGAGATTCATAGTTTAGCAGATAGTAAAAGAGGTGTTCATCTTAGTTTATCTCTTGAACGATTAAATAGGATTACTAATTTTTGTAGAATTGGTTTATCTGCTACTGTTGCTCCATTAGAAGAAGTAGCTAAATTTTTAGTTGGGTATGAAGATCCAAAAAACCAGAAATTTAGGCCTTGTAAAATAGTAGATGTTTCGTATATAAAAAAATTAGATTTGAAAGTTTTAAGTCCTGTTAATAATTTAATAACTGCTTCTTATAAAAATATTTATGATTCTATGTATGTTTTAATGAATGATTTTATTCAGAATCACAAAACAACTCTTATTTTTACAAATACAAGAAGTGCTACAGAAAGGATTGTGCATAATTTAAAAGATAAATTTCCTAATAATTATTCTAAAGTTTTAGATGTTGATGAAGAATCAAAAGACAGCGTTATAAGTTCTGATTCGCAGGTTTCAGGTAAGTGGGAGATTGGTGCGCATCATGGTAGTTTAAGTCAGCAACATAGATTAAAGATGGAGAATAGATTAAAGGCGGGTGAATTAAAAGCAATTGTTTCTTCTACTAGTTTAGAACTAGGTATTGATATTGGTTATATTGATCTTGTTTTGCTTTTAGGAAGTCCAAAAAGTGTTGCGAGGGCTTTGCAAAGAATCGGAAGAAGCGGCCATAAGTTGCACGAAGAGAGTGTTGGTAGAATTATTGTTCTTGATAGAGATGATTTAGTTGAGTGTAGTGTTTTATTAAAGGCTGCTACTGAAAAAAAGATTGATAAAATTAAAGTTAGTAAAAATGTTTTTGATGTTTTGGCTCAGCAAATTTTTGGTTTGGCAATTGAAGATAAAATTAATGTGGATGAAGTTTATAACACTATGAGAAAAAGTTATTGTTATGGTTCTTTAGAAAGAAAAGATTTTGATGATGTTATTAAATATTTATCTGGAGAATATGTTTCTTTAGAAGAAAGATATGTTTACGCTAAAATTTGGTATGATGAAGAAACCAGGGAAATTGGAAAGCGTGGCAAGATGGCTAGAGTTCTTTATATGACTAATATAGGAACTATTCCTGATGAGACTAATGTTAAGGTTAAATTAGGTAATAATTATATTGGTAGTATTTCAGAACCTTTTTTGGAGCGATTGAAAAAAGGAGATGTATTTGTTCTTGGTGGTCAAACTTATTTATTTAAGTATGCTCAAGGTTTAACAGCTTTTGTTGAAAGTGGTTTTAATAGAACGCCAACTGTTCCTAGTTGGTTTTCCGAAATGCTTCCTTTGAGTTTTGATTTAGCTATGGAAATTCAAAAATTTAGACATTTTATGGATGAATATTTTATTGGTGGTGCTCCAAAAAAAGAAATTATTCAATTTATTAATGATTATTTATATGTTGATGAGTATGGCGCTAACAGTATTTATGAATATTTTAGTGAACAATATAATTTTTTAGAAATTCCTCATGATAAAAAATTAATTATAGAACATTATGATGATGGGAATGTAAAGTATATTATTTTTCATGCGTTATATGGTCGTAGAACTAACGATGTTTTATGTAGGGCTTTAGCATTTATTCTTGGAAAATTACAAGGAAAGGATGTTGAGTTAAATATTAGTGATGATGGGTTTTATTTACGCGTTCCATCTGTTCGTAATGTTCAAATTAGTAGAGCTATGAATTTGTTAAAAGTTGAACATATTGATGAGATTATGAAACATGCTCTTGATAAAACAGAGGTTTTAAGTAGGCGGTTTAGGCATTGTGCTGCTAGATCTTTAATGATTATTAGGAATTATAAGGGTAGAAGTAAGAGTGTTGGTAAGCAGCAAATGTCTTCTAGATTATTAATTAGTAGTGTTAAAAAAATTGATAATGATTTTATTATTTTGCGTGAAGCAAGACGCGAGGTTTTAGAAGATTTGATGGATATTGATCGTGCTAAAGAAATTATTAAAGATTGGCAATCTGAAAAGATTCAGATTAAAGAATTTCACACTCAAATTCCTTCTCCTTTCGCATTTAATTTAATAAGCATGGGCTACTCGGATATTATGAAGATGGAAGATAAGCAAGAATTTCTTAAGAGAATGCACAGTATGGTTCTTGCAAAGATTAGCTTGAAAGAAGGTAAGAAGTAATTGTTTTTATTCATATTTTTAATAAAAAAACAAAAATAGCCACTATTTAGTGATAACAAATCGAAATATTTATATATGTTAATTAATTATTAAATGTAAATATTAAAAGAGGATGTAATAAAAATGAAAAAACAAAATGAACAAGAAGAACAATTTGATTCGCCATTAAGTCCTATGCTAGGATATATAGATGATGCAGTGCGTAGCTATTCTGAAGTAACAGATATGTTTAAAATGAAAGAAGGAAAAGCTAATAAAGAAAAAAAACAAAGCGATCAAGAATGTGTTTTTGATAAAGAAAAAATTTATGAAAAATTGGATTCAACCCAAAAAGCCATTTTGAATACAAATTTATATACTCAAAAATTCCGAGATCTTTCAGATAAAGTCAAAAAAGAACTTACAATGATGCGCGGTACTGAAGGTAAAAATACTATAACTCTGTCAAATCAAGAAGAATGCACCTTTCATTATGCATCAAATATTAAAAGAAATATGGAGAATATTGTAACCGATATTCAAAAGGTATATGAAGCGGGTGCTGATAAGTTAACTATTTATCGAAGTGATGACAGCCCTATTATTCCTGTAGGTAAGAAACTTGTTAAAGCAAAAAAAGAAGTTAGTGCACTTTTTAAACTTGAAATATATGTAAAGGATTTAAGAGATGAAGTGAATGCACTTGAAGAAGCTTATAAATAATAAATATTATATTTATTTTTTTTAATATTTTACAACGTAAATAATTGCCTCTTCAAAAAGACAACAATATCAAAACATTTATGTGTTTGTAAGAAAATACATACATTAGGAGACACAAATATGGATTTTAAAGACTTTAAAACTAACATCGGAATTTATGTAAGTAATGCAATACTTTTCACTTTAGGCACAACGATTTCTTTAGGTATATTAAAAGGTGTGTATCAAGAAATTGTGGGTTGTGATTATCCTAATTTGAAAAATCCTACAAAAGAATTTATAGGCAAGGAATTTGAAGGGGTATTGCTTGATGATGGTGAAAAAATTCATAGATATTCAGGAGCTAAACAATGGTATTTTGGCGGCGATGGAGTTGTTGGTAAACCGGGAAAGATTTTTGAAGTAGAAATTGATAAAAAAAATTTAGAAAAAGCAGTTGGTGAAATTTATAATCCTAGCACGATTCCAAATAAAGATACTTTATACATTGCTATTGACAATACAAAATTTGATTCAATTACTGGGTTAACTAGGAATTCTGTAGTTAACAAATCTGCATTAGCTAAAGGAGACACAATAAATTTTATTCTTGGAAAATATTGGGTTGATTATGAATCTGATAAAACATTCGCGCCAAAAATGAAAAAATACAAGGAAGCTTTAAAGGCATATAGAAATAAGAACCGTTTTAGGATGCCGAAACTTCCCAAGTATGATTCGAAAGCTCATGAAGTTAATAGGGTAAATGATTATAGAAAACGTCATTAATTTTATTAAAATTGTTATTTGAATTATTGTTTTGTAGCAATTGTTCTTGCAAAGATTAGCTTGAAGAAAAAGTAAATATTATCTTTGATTTATTATTATCAATCCATATTTTGATTTATTGTAAGGGACTTTAAGATTTTTTAACATATCTTTATGGTTTAGTATTCTTATAGGTTTTATTTTTTTTCTTAATTGATTTATCGCGTTCCAATATATTAAGGATCTAGTTAGTCCGCATGCTAAAGAATTTGAATAATTTTTGAATAATTGATTTATCTTATTTATGCACTTTGAAATATTTTCATAGTCTTGTTCATTTGTTGCTATGAATCCCAGGTGATTTCCTGGTAAGAAAATATGTTTAATATTTTTTATTTGGTACTGTCTGCCGTCAGATAGAATGATTTTGTTATTATTTATTGTGATGCTTGGTTTTTTTTCCATAATTTTAATTGTTCTAATTATATTAAAATAAATTTGTGTGAACATTAATAACCCGACAAATAAAGGGATCAATATTTCTAAGATTTTAAAATTAGATTTTAAAATGAGAATCCAAATAATTAACATTATTACAAACACTATAAAAGAAGCTATAATTCCGTATTTTATCATATTTTTTTTATATTCATAAATTGTTCTATCTTTCCAAACCATTAATTTGTTAGAATATTTTTATTTATATTATTTTTTATTCATAACTATATTGTATTTAAAGTTTGAATAAATGTATTTTGAAATGTTTATTTGTTTATCGTATATTTTCATTGAGTTTTAATGGATAAAATAATTCCATTTCAATTTTTTTTTCTGTTTCAGATTTTATTAATATTTTTAAATTTGACTCATTATATGTTATTTTTGATTTATTTAAATTTTGTTTTATTAATTCTATTCCGAGTTGTGTGGCTTTTTGTTTTGAATTTGATGAACTTATTATGTGGATATAATTGACTCCATCGATTTTTATAAGATTTGATGAAGCTGAGTCTAGATTTGTTTTTGATTTTAATTGTTGATTCATTTTTTCTAATTTGGTTATCATGTTGAAGGGTAATATGACTCCATCAAGTTGATTCTTAAATTTATTTAATTTTTTTGTCGCTTCCATATTATTTTTATCTTGGATTAGATTTTCAAATTCTGTTTTAAATTCAATATAGTTTTCTAATATTTTTTTATATATTAAATTAGTCAAATTATTTATTCCTTTTTTTAAAATTGGGTTGCTTGTTTCTTTTACTATTTTTTCTAAAATGTCTATGTGATCTTGGGCTTTTTTAAATTCGTTATTTTTTATTAAACATTTTATGTGATTAATTACATTTGACTCTTCTGCGCTCACTAATTCTATTTGTGTGTTTTTAGGCTCTTGTTCGAGTTTTTTAATTGCTTCATCTGAATTAAATGCTTTTGATATTCCTGTCATTGTTTGTAATAAGATTATTGTTGAAAGAATTGATTTACTTAATTTAGGAAATTTTCTTGATAAATTCATATAATTGTATTTTGTTGTTAAGTTTAAATATTTTGTTTTATTTTTGTTGATATTAAATATCGATAATTGTGAGTGTTTTTATGAATAAATATTACTATTTCAAATTAATTTCTATGTTATATTGATGAGATATGTTATTAATTTTTTTATATTTGTTTGATATAATTACTTAAGAGTTTTTATTAACTGAAAAAGATAATTAAAATTTATCTTATGTTATTTTATTAATTGTACTTGTGTTGCGACGTTATTATTTTTATAGTTCGCAAATTTATTATTAATCATATTTGAGATTTTGAGTTTGTTAGTTGTTAAATTTGTTATTGTATATTGCGGAAGGGGTTTAATCTCTGATTTGCTTAGAAATATTTGATTTTTGATATAAAAGAACTTCTTTGAATTTTTGTATCTAAAAAATTTTGTTTTATAAATATTAAGAAAGCTTCATTTTCTTTGTAATTAGTTTGAAGATAAAAGAAGAAATTTTTTCGATTTTTTGTACAAGAAACTTTGTTTCTGAGCAAATTTAGAGTGGTGATTTTTATTAGTATGTTATTTGTGAAAATATTTTTGTTGAGTTAATTCCTTTTTTGTATTTTGGTAAGTTGTATTCTTTTCTGTAGTTAGTAAGAGCTCTTCCGACACTTTTATCATGTCTTGGATTGTTATCGTAAAATAGGTTTAAGTAATCAGATATTTCTTTATTATTGCGACCTATGTTGTGAAGTAAGTAGCTTGCTTCGCTATCTGTTATTTTTGAGCCAGGTTTTCTTTCAATAGGGATGTTCCAATATGTTTGGGATATTCTTCCTCCTTTGATTCCTTTATCTTCGCCCGTTTTGGCCATGTGTTTTTTTGCTATGGTTTCTCTTAATGATGGATCTAAAAGTCCTTTGATGTCGTCTCCGTTTCCCCACATAACATATGCTATTACTTTATTCCAAGATCTATATCCTAATTCTTCTTCAAAATGTTGTTCTAAATCAAATTTGTGAATTAGTTCTTTTAAATTATGTTTTGGGTATTCAAGACCTATATTTCTATGTTTATTTTGAATTTTTTGTGCTCCTATTTTTAGTTTGGATTGTCTTCTTTTTATCATGTGTTATTGTTATAAAGAACTATTTATAAATATTTTCATAATTAGTTACTTGCAAGTGACGACGAATAGAAAGATTTATAAAGGGTTGTTGATTCTCAGTTCTTATGAATAATATTAGTACATTATTTTTAGCTAATAAGTTATCGGAATTTGTTAAGAAAGAGTATTCTTGTTTCAAGGGTGAAATTGGCAAATATGAGTTATTAAATGAATATGCTGCTAGAAATACTATTCTTTCTCATGCTGGGTTTACAGATCTTCAGAGTCCTGAATTGGCAGAATTTTTTGCGAAAGAAGGTTTTTTTTATGATTCGTTTTCAGATAATGTGAATGGAAATATTGTTCATTCTACGTTTATAGGTTCCATTAATAATGAGACTGTTTTTGGAGATAAGCCAGTTTATGATTGTGTTATTAAAGGAAATGGGCTTTTTGGTGTTGATTACGTAGCTAGCGATTTTAATATTAGACCAAATATTGTAACTGATAATGGTAATTTTGTTCTAATCAACAGATCTCTTATTAATGAATCTTTTAAGAATATTAATTCAAATAGTTCTTCTGATTCTGTTATTACAAATTTTGTTTATAAACACGGAGATTCTTCCGCTGATGTTCTTATTAAGGGATATATTGATTCTGTTGGCAAGGAATATATTGATGTTATTAGCGGTCTTGTTAAGTATAATTCAGAATAAGTATTCTTTAAGTTCTTTTTTACATTCGTCCGTTAAAACATTTTCTAGTATTACTGGTGGTTGGAATGCATACCATTTTTCATTAACTTCGTTCATTTGATCTTCTACAGCCACAGGTCTTCTTATTTGTCCTACTTTGCTTAAGTCAAATTCTAATTTTACAAGCTTTTCAACAGGTTCTATTCCGAGTTCTCTTAGTTCTTCTCTTATCTTTGAGTAGTGTTCTTTTTCTAGGGGGTATGGGACAAATTTGTTTTCTATAGTCACGCAAATTTCTCCTTTATTATTGGGATCTCCAAATACTCCTTGGTGTATTTTTGCGTATTGTAGTACAAAAGTAGGTGTTGTATGATATCCGTATTTAAAAGGGAATTTGTAGTTTAATCCATTATTTGCTATTTCAATTATGTGTGCTGTTATTGCTGCTAGGCTTTGGTGGGTTTTTATGTCTTCATTCAGACTAATATCTATTTTGCTTCTTATTTTTTTTATTTGGTATATTTTGTCTTCGAAGAATTTTGTATTTTCTGTGAATCTTCCCATATATATAAAGAATAATTCTTCTAGCTTTATTGTTTCATATAATATTCTTGATTCTTCTGATGTTAAGTTGTTTAGTTCTATTTGTGAATCTTCTATTATTATTTCTATTGCCATAAGTATTTTTTTTAGGGCGTCCATATTTCCTGTTTCTAGTATTTTTTCTTCTACTTCTTCTAAAATTTGTTCTATTTTCAGTTTTTGTGTTTCATTTTTTTCTATTTCGTTAAATAGGTTAGAGTTAATGCAGGCGTTTTTTAAGAATTTTTTGTGAGTGTTTTTTTTTAGTTTCTCGTCGTCAATCACTATTTTTTCTTCTTGTTCTTTTATTAATTGTAATTTGTCTTTGAGTTCTTTTTTTAATTCTGCGTAGAAGTTTAAGTTTCTATTTCCATTAGCATTTTTTAATAAATTATATAGTTCTTGTATTATTTCTAGTATGTAGTTTGTTTGTAGTTCTTTTGTTTTTATTATATTATTTGTTATTTTTTCTGCTTCTTTTAGTATTAGATTAATATTCTCTTTATTTATTTGTTTTAGGTTCGGAGCATTATTTTTGAAGTTTGTTACTATTTCAATAAATATTTCTGAGTCTTTTTTTAGATCTTTAATATTTAGAATTATTTTTTGAGATATTTTTTGTTCTTGTACTATTTTTTGTAGAATCGCCATTTATATTCTTATTTGTTTATGTTTTTAAAGTTTACTTTTGTTCTTCTTCATTTTCTTTTTTATCGTTGAATGTTGGTGTGATGCTTTCTGTGTATTTGCATTTTGGAAATCCTGAGCATGCTACAAAATCTCCATAAATTGCGGTTCTTACTAAGAGTGGTTTTTTGCATTCCGGACATTCTTTTTTTAGTTTGCCACTTTTTAAGTCTTTTATTTCTTTTAGTTTTTCTTCTGGTATGTTTTTCATGTTGTCTTCTGGATTTAGTGATAGTTCCATTGGTATTTTTCCTTGTCTTAGTACTTGTATTATTGGGTAACCTGTTTCACTTATTTTGTCTGTGGACTGCGTTGCTCCGTTTTTTGGTAGGTTAAATGTTTTTTTGCAGTCAGGGTATTTGTCGCATGCTGCAAACATTCCAAATTTTCCTCTTTTTATCATTATTGTGCCTTTTTTGCATTCTGGGCAAGGTCCTAGGCTATTTGCATTATCTTGTGCTATTTGGTTTGCTTGTACTAGTTCTTCTCCTACTTTTCCTTCTTGTTTTTTAAAGTGACTTAGTATTTTGTCTAGGTGTTTTTTTGCAGTATCTAATATTTTTTCTTGTGTGCTTTTCTTTTCTCTTATACTTTCCATTTCTTCTTCTATGTTTCTTGTGAATTCTTCGTCTAGTAGTTCTGGTACGTATTTTTCTAGTATGTCTTCTACTTCTATTCCTATTTCTGTTGCTTCTATGCTTTTGTCTTTTACGTATCCTCTTTTGAATAGGTTTTCTACTATGTCAGCTCTTGTTGCTTTTGTTCCAAGGCCTCTTTTTTCTAGTTCTGATATTATTGATGATGGCGTGTATCTTTTTGGTGGTTGTGTTTCTTTTTGGTATAAATTTATTTTTTTTGCTTTTAGTTCTTCTTCTTTTTGTAGCACAGGTAGTTCTTCTTCTTTTAGTTTTACATATGGTGCATAAAAATTGTGCCAGCCTTTGTATGTTGTTATGGTTCCTTTTCCAATGAATTCTTCTTTTTTTACGTCAAATGTTATTGTCATTGTTTCTCTTTCTGCTGGTTCTGCAAATGTCGCTATGAATCTTTTTACTATTAGATCGTATACTTTTGCATCTCCTCCTTTCAGGTCTTTTGGGATTGTTCCTGTTGGGTATATGGATGGGTGCGCGGGATCTTTTTTCTTTCCATTGTTTGGTTTTAATGTTTTTGTTTCTGTTAATAGTTTTTCTGTGAGTACTTTGTATATTGGGTTTTTTCCTATTGCTTTTAGTAATTTTTCATATCCTAGTTCTTTTGGTATTTCTTGAGAACTTGTTCTTGGGTAGGATGTTACTCCAGCCAAATATAAGTTTTGAGCGATTTGTAGGGTTTGTTTTGGTTGTATTTTAAATAATCTGTAGGCTTCTGTTTGTAAATCTCCTAGGTTAAATGGTGTTGGTGGTGCTTGATTGAATTTTTTCTTTGTTATGTCTTTAACGCTTGCGGTTTTTTCTTTTTTTATGTCTTCGTATATTTTTTTGGCTTCTTCTTCTTTCCAGAATTTTTCTGTTTTATGCATTGCTTCTATTTCTACGCTGTTTTTTTCTGTTTTTAGTATTATTTGCCAGTATGGCACTGGGATGAATGCTTTGATTTCTTTTTCTTTATCTACTATTATTTTCAGTGCAGGTCCTTGGACTCGTCCAGAGCTCATTATTTTAAATCTGCCTGCTTCTTTCATTGCTAGTGTTAGTGCTCTTGATATGTTTATTCCGTAGAGCCAGTCTAGATAATGTCTTGTTTCTCCTGCTAGTCCTTGTCCCCAATCTAGTGTTTTTGATTTATTTTCATATGCTTTTATCAGGTCTGGTTTTGTTAGTGTTGAGAATTTCATTCTGTTTGCATCTTTTTGGTTGCAAGCGAATCTTATTACGTTTAGTCCTATTACTTCTCCTTCTACGTCATAATCGCATGCTATTGTGAATGAATCAGCAGATTTTGCTTCTTTTTTTATTACATTTATGTATTTTCTAGTGTGTGCAGCTCCTTTATCAACATCAGCTGCTGGTTTCCATTCTATATCGTAGCTTGGATAAGTAAATGATTTTTCTTTTTCTGTTAATGAATATATATGGCCTACCGCGGATACTACTACTATGTCTTTTTTCTTATGCGATATTTTGAATATCGATACTCCGTTTACTTTTTCTACTACTGGTTTTCCATCCGCTAGTGCTTCAGCGATTTTTTTTGCTGCTGATGGTTTTTCAGTTATAATTAAATCATGCATATTAGTAAGATTTGAGAAATCATTTAAAAAAGTTTGTATGGTTGATCTTTATAAATAGTTGATATAATTGTTTTTATGAAAGCCATGCGCTGTGTCCGAAGTGGATTATTAGGTCTACTCCTATTCTTTGAGAATCTATTGGTAAGTCGCAAGCTCCAAAGTTGCTTCCGCCCCATATTAGTACTTCTGCGTTTGTTTCTTTTTTAATTAGGTCTTGAAGTTCTTTTGCTTTAGGTTTAAGGCCGTCTGGTAAATGTATTAGAACTAGTTTTGCTTCTTCTTCTTTTATTTTCTTGACTATGTTTTCTTTTTCTAAATCGTAGTTTAGTTCTAGCATTTGGTTTTCCTCGTATGATTTAATTTTGTTAATATCGTACTTTTGTGTTTTGGTGCAGCTTTTTTGAAAAGATGCAATAAAAAAATAAAAAGAAATTATTGTTTTGGGTTGTCTTCGTCAGCTTCTTCTTTATTTTCTTCGTCGTCGCTTTCTAGATTTTCTTCTGATTCGTCTTCCGCTTCTTCATCTGATTCATCGTCAGTATTTTCATCTTCTGATTCGTCTTGTGTTTCTTTAACAGTTTCTGTGGTTTCTTCAGGTTCGGGTTCTAGTTTTTTCTTTTTAGCTTTCTTTTCTTCTTTTTGTAATTCTTCGTTTTCTTTTTCTGATTCTATTGTTGTTTTTTTGTTGTCAGGTTCTAAGTGTGTGTTTCTAACTTCAAATGATTTTATTGGGTAGATTTTACTTAGTTTTTCTTTCATTTCTTTTTGCAGATTGAAGTTCATTACATCAAAGAAGAATTCTTCGAAGTTTTTGTTTTTTACGTATTTTGCCATTAATGATCTCGCTGCAAGTCTTATTTTGCTGTTTACTGTTTGACTTGTTTTATTCATTGTTGTTGCAAATGGTTTTATTCTTACAATTTTGTTGTCTTTTGTTTTTACTGAGAATGAGTCGTCTATTTTGTCTCTTCCTCTTCTTACTAGTCTTTTTATGTAGCTGTTTGTAAGTGTTACGCCTGTTATTTTTGTTATTGCTTTATTATCAACTACTGTTGTTACTTCAAAACTTATGTCCATATTTTGTTTTTTTATATTTCCAGTTATTGTTGATAAGTTTAGCTTTAGTGTTTTTCCTTGCATTTGTTCTTTATCGTAAACGTACGTTTCGCCAAGAAAATCGTTATTTAATAGTTTTGGTGCGTGTATTGAATACCATACTTTTTTCTTTCTTTTTAGTGTTGCTGTTGGTTTAGCCATTATAATCACCTACTGTTTCTCTTTCGTTTTTCTTTCTTCATTCTCTTTCTTTGCCATTTCCATCTCATTTGTCCTTTCTTTTTCCATCGTCTTGAGCTTCTTTTCAATTTATCACCTAATAATTTGATATTTAGAAGAATATTGTTGTGTTTATAAATATTATCTATAAAATCCACAGTGCGAAGTTTCGCATAATTATTTTTTAATAAAAAGAAATATGTCTATAAAATTATGTTTATAGACGAGAAAAGTCCAAAAATTGCTAAAATCTGAGCGCATATTATAATAAGCCGACTTAGAGAATGGGATTTTTTGTTTTAAAATAGGGATGTCTCCTTCAACTTTTAATCGTCTAGATTTTTTTAGTTCTCCTGATTTGAGTTTTTCAAAGAATTGTTCTAGATCTTTTTCAGTATATTTTGAAAATTTTTTATTTATTTTTTTATTTATTTTTTGTATGTTGAATCTTATTCTTTTTGCTCTTAGTTCTGTAATTTTAGAAAATTGAAGTTTTTCATTAGGATTTAATCTGTATTTTATGTATTGATTAATTAAGTATTCGTTATTTTGCATGTTTTAAATTTTACTTGCAAGTTAATAAATTTTATTACAAAGAAAAAATTATTTATATTACTAAATAATAGTAAATATTATAATTAAGTTGAGTTTTCTAATTTTATGGATAAAAAATTTGATGCGCATTTTAAAAATGATTTAGTTATTGAGAATTTTATAGATGTGTTAAGATCAAATAGTTTTAATAAAGATGAGATGAGTGTTTTAGACCCAAATTATATAAATAATATCTTTATTTATAGGAGTAGTAAAAATATTTATAATTTTAAGAGTTATGAGGGCACTATAAAAAAAATATTTATTAATTTGTTGTTTAGTTCGATAAGTAAATATTTAAAAGAAGAAAATAATATATTGGCAATTAGTTCTAATAATGTTGCACATTCATTATCTAAAGAATTATATTTGAATGACCTACTCCCGCGACCTAAAGGTCGGGGTATCTCAGGCTGTGGCGTGATGTAATCCTTGATTTTTGATGTAGTTGTCTACTGTTGAGAATTCGTTGTAGCCTACTGTTGTTGCGCATCCTCCTGCGCTCCACAAG
>JAIPET010000021.1 GCA_021736975.1 Candidatus Woesearchaeota archaeon | reverse complement strand
AAAAGCGCAGTTTCGTCCGCAGTTTATACTGCGGCGCAGCCGCGTAAAAAAGTTTTCTAGAATTATTTGTTTAATCGACCTAAAGGTCAGGGTATTAAACCCCTAACTCGCTACGCTCGCAATAAAAAACTAATAATCACGAATTTTCATCAAGAAAATACAACACAATTATCTCTTTTTTAAATATAATCTAAAAATTTTTTCTTTTCTTCCAAAATTATTAAGAACAGACTTCTCTACTTCTGAAAAATTTGGAAATTCCTTTTCCAAAACCCAAGTATCAACATCAACAAATCTATCATAAAGATTTAACGCCTTTAAAGCATCCTTAAAATTTTCTCTATTTTCATCATTCTTACCAGGAAACTTCGTCGCATCCTTAGACCAAATAGTTACAGCATTATTATCACCATATAAAACCCTGCAATTATTTTCATCAGCATACAATTTAATTTTATCAGAAACAACACTTAATTTCTCTTGAACCTTTTTTTCATACTCTTTTAATTTAACATAATTTTCAACTAAAGTTTTACCATCAAGAACTTCTTTATTTACTTCTTCCTTTTTTTGATCAAATAAATGTTTCCATAAAGGACACATACTTTGATATTCGCAATAACTACAAAGAGCAGACTTTGTTGGATCAAAAGAATTTTCTTTTTGAATTTGACCTATTTCTTCAATAATTTCATTTTTTAAAATATCAAGCTCTTCATCAGTTCTTTCACTAACCACTTCTTTATCAAAAGCAAGCATATGCCAAATCAACTTAATTCTTTTAGCATCAGCAAACAATTTTTTTACACCCATTGCATAAACAGCTAACTGCCTATCATTATCTGCTTCCTCTTGCGTTTTCATATTACTATTAGTTTTATAATCATGAATCTCGTAAACACCTTCTTTCGGGCTTGATAATCTATCTATTCTTACATGAATACTTAACTCATCATTTAACTCATAATAATCTTCAGTTTCAAGACCAATAGTTTTTCCTTGATTAAAAGGATGATAATGAGCATAATAATCCTCAATCATTTTTTGACCCATCAACCTATAATTTTCAGAAGTATATTGTTCTTTAACAATTAAAATTCCTTCTTGCCAATTTTTTTCCCACAAACCATTATAAAAATCAACTAACTCGGACAAATCATTTAATTTTTGAAACTTTAAATCTTTGTATAATTTTTCAAGTGTCTGATGAACTAAATCACCCATATACGTTTCAATAGTTCTAACAACATCAGTTTCAACTTTATCAATATAATGATATTTATATTTAAGCTTGCATTGTTCAAAACTAGAAATCCTACTATGTGAAAATATCGCCATTTGAAAGATAACTATTTATTCATTAATAAGATTTTTGGTAGATTGACTAGTGAAAATAATTTAAACATAAACAAAACACCAAAACTAAATGAATTGGAAAACTAAAGAATTGAACAAATTATGGGATTTAATAAAAAATTCAAAAAACTTAGAAGGAAAAAAATACAAAGGATTAAAAAATTCTGAATTTGAAGAAAAAGCAGATCAATTTGACTTAAAATATGAATTAAAAACAGGTTCTCAAATAATTATAAAAGTAGATAATATTAATTCAGCAATAAATGAATTAAAAAATACTTATATCGCACAACACCACATAAGCTGCGCGTGTGATAATGAAAAATATAAAAATGATTCAGCGTTATGCATTCACTATAAAAAACCGCCTTTTTTTGAAACACCACATAGCCTAATTCTTAAAGGAATAAAATATATTAAATAAAAATTACAAGCCTAATCTATCAAGAATTTTTTGTTTATCAAAAGGTTCTATGTCTTTATATTCTTGACCAGTACCCAAAAATAAAATCGGTTTTCCAGTCACATAAGTTATACTTACGGGTGCACCGCCTTTTTCATCAACATCAACTTTTGTAAGAATAATACCATCAATACCTATTTGTTCATCATAAATTTTTGCTTGCTGTACACAATCATTCCCTGTAATTGATTCGCCAACATAAAGTTTTAGATTTGGATTGTTTACTCTGATTAGTTTTTTTAATTCTTGCATTAAATTATCATTTGAATGCATTCTTCCCGCAGTATCAATCATCACAACATCAATATTTTTTGCTTTTGCGTGCTTTACAGCATCAAACGCTACTGCTGCTGGATCTGAATCATAATCATGCTTAATCATCTTAACATCAAGTTTATTTGCATGTTCTTCTAATTGTTGAATTGCAGCTGCTCTAAAAGTATCTGATGCAGCCCAAACTATAGAAAATCCTTTATTTTTAAGATAATTAGTTAATTTCGCAATAGCAGTAGTTTTTCCAGCACCATTAATCCCTATTACAGAAATAATATAGGGCTTTCCTTCTTTTTTAGAGTTATTTATTTCATCAACAATATTTAAAGAATTAACTGTTAACGCTTTATCAATACATCTTTTAAGAGTGTCTTGAATTATTTCAACAACATTTTTTCTACTAATTTTTCCAGTTGTTAATTCTTCTTTTAATTCTTTTTTAATTAAATCAATTACTTCAACTGCAACATTATTTTCAAGTAAAGTTATTTCTAAATCCCAAAATAAATTTTCAAACTTTTCTTCAGATAATTGAATCTTTGTAAATGTATCTGAAACCGAAGAAAATATTGACTTTTTTTGTGGTGCTTCTACTTTTTCAATTACTTGTTCTTCTTTAACTCCTTCATTTGATTCTTCTAAATCTTCTTTAACTTCATCATCTTGAATTTCTTCCTTCTTAATATCTGTTTCTTCTGATTCTTCAAAACTTTTTTCTTCTTTCTCTTCAGAAACATCTACAATTTCTTCTTTTGGTTTTTTCTTAAATAATTTTGAAAAGAAACCTTTTTTTTCTACAGACTTTTCTTCAGGAACATCTACAAATTCTTCTTTTAATTTTTCTTCAGATTTGTTTTTTTCTTCAGATTCTTCTGATGTTTCTTTTTCTGGCTCATTTGAAGTATCTAATACTTGAGTATTTTCTTTTTCTTTAGAATCTTCAACATTCTTATTATCAATTTTTTCATCATCAAGTTTTTCAATTAATTCTTCTTTTAATTCTTGAACATTTTCATTTTCTTCTTTAACATTAATTGTTTCATGCAAATCTTTATTTTCATCTTCTAAATCTTTTGATTTTTTATTTTCAGAAGCATTTATTGTTTCATCACCAATAACAGTTTTATCAGTTTCTTCTTTAGATTCATGCTCAAGATCTTCTTTAGATTCAGGCTCAACAAGTTCATTTATTTCAGATTTATTCTCTGTATTAATATCACCAATATCTTTTTTAGATTCTTTAATTTTTTCTTCTTCTAATTTTTCATCAAATTTACTTTCAGATTCTTCTAGTTTTTCTTCTTTCTCTTCATCAACGACTTCTTTTTCATTTGTTTCTTCATCAAAGTCTTCATTTAAGTTTTCTTTTAAGTCTTCATTAGTATCTTTAGTAACTTCTTCATTTGATTCTTCTAAATCTTCTTTAACTTCATCATCTTGAATTTCTTCATTCTTAATATCTGTTTGTTCTTGCTTAACTTCTTGTATTTCTTGTTCTTGAATTTTTTCCTTTTGTTCCTCTGTTAAATCATCTTGTTTTATTTCTTCAACATCTTCTTCAACTTCCTTAGAAAACTTTTTTACAACCCCATTTAATTTTTCTTTTAAGAATTTAAACATTTTTTATCATTCCTTAAACATTTGTTCTATTTGCATTATTTTACTTTCTGCATCAAGCAAACTTGTGTGAATTTCTTTTTTTTGTTCTTCAAGCATAATAATTGTTTCAGGAATTGATTTTTCAACAACTGAATTATTACCTATATTAACTTTTAAATTTTTATTTGAAACTAATTTAGCTTCTAAAAAAATACCATCTGCAATAGGCGCTAGAATTTCTTCATCACCATTTGCTTTTTCAAGTTCTTTCAAACCTAATATGGAATTTTCAATTCTAATAATTGCTTTTTCAAGTTGCTTCATATAATTTGCTAATTGCTGATATTGTTCATAATATTGTTGTATCATTTGTTCATTAGCATTATTTTCTTCCATTTTAATCATCCAAAAATCCTAATCCTTCTTCAGCATTATTAATTTCAGGCCCGCCACTAATTTTTCCAATTATAAATCCATTTTTATTAACTACAATTCCTGATTTTACATAAGGACTGCCCATATTTACTGAAGTAGGTGTTAATTCATAACCTAATTTATTTTGTAACATTTCAAAATCTTCATCATCAATATCATTACCTACTAAACCTTTTTTTGTCTCTGTATTAAAAACAAATAAACTTCCAATAGCACTCACACCGCCAATTTTAATTTTTTCAGCATCTAAACCAAGACTTTCTCCGAGTTTTCTAGCTTGAGAATCAGAAAATTCATTATTAACAAAAAGTTTATCTTTTCCTATAATAACATTATTTCCTAAACATGTTTGTTTTGTATCTATCACTTTAATCTCAAGTCCTGTTTCCTTTAATATTTCTAATTCATCCTCAAAAATAATATTTGGCACTAACAAAGTGTCATTTGTACCTGTAATAAAAACACCGATAAAACTTGCACCTGCAATAGTTAATCTTGTAACTGGTAAATTAAATACTTTCTCTAAATCTTTATCACAATCTTCAGGAACTTCTTTTCCTACTAATAAAACCCTATCATTCACAAACAAATACAATCCAATATTGCTATTATTGTGAAAACTCATTATCTTTGAATTCATACATCATAGAAAAAAACAAGGGTATAAAAATGTTTACCTTAAAAGCCAAAAGAGAATTATTTAAAATAATAAAATATTTAAGAATAATCTTTCACAATACCAGTTAATTTAATAGAAATATCTCCAAAATGATCCTTTTGATTTAAATCAATTTTTCTTTGATTATCTAAATGTAACAAAGGTAAAAAAGTAGTAATTTTATCTTCTCTTGATTCTCCAATTATAATTTCATGAAACCAAACAACCTTTACTTTTTTTAGAGTTTTACTAATTTCAGCATACAAATCATTCATAATAATAGTCATATCCTTACTTTTAGCGGGAATTTTCATCTTTGGAGCAGGTTTAGCCCTAATCAATCTTTTTTGTTCACTTTTAAGTGCTTTTTCTAATGCATTAATCAAATCATAAACAGATACTTTTCTTTTTCTTGGTTGCGGCGTTCTATATTTAAGAACAGGTTTTTCACCTTTTTGCTTAATATCTATTTGATCAGGAATATCATCAAGCAAATCAAATAAATCTTCAGGATTATTATTACTTTGAATAAGAGAATCTAAAGCAACTATATCCTCATTTAATAGTTTATCAGACTTAATTTTTAAAAAAAATGCTGCTGCTAAAATTATCTTTCCAGAAATTCTAAAATCCATTTTCGTCATCTTTGATAATAATTTAATAAATTTTTCAGAAATAATTGAAACATCAATATTCCACGGATCCATTTGCTCAGATTTAATTAATTCCATAATAATAGTTTGCCAAGTTAATTCATCTTCATCAACAAGAATATTAATTATAGTTTGCTCATTACCTTGACCTTTATTCAAATGTCCCTGAAATGTCTGAGCTTCAACCACCATAGTTACCATTTATGTATACTGATATATAAATCTTACTATTTATTAAAAGAGAATAAAAAATAAAAAATCTATTGAACTTCAGTTTTAGGTTCTGAATCTCCTTCTTCCTCTTCAGAATCACCTTCAGAATCATCTTCTTCATGATCTTCATCAAAAACTGCAGAATATTCAGACTCAATCTCATCTTCAGAAATCAAACCTTTCTTAATAAGAAGTCTAATCATAGCATCAATTTTATCATTTGCATACTCAACTTTTTCTTCAACTGTGTCTTCACAACAACAATCATCTCCACAAGAAGACTCCTTTTCTTCACTATGGCAATGACCACCACAACAACCTATTTTTTCTTCTTCATTCATTTTTTTCCCTCCATAGAATTTAAATATGCCCCGTCCGGGATTCGAACCCGAGTCTTTGCCTCGAAAGGGCAAAATGATTGGCCGGACTACACCAACGGGGCGTAATTCAATGGATTTACTTTCCATTTATAAAGTTATTTCTTTAAAATGCAATAAAATAAAATTAAAAATTAAGAATAAAGACTCGAGGACAAATGTTGTCCTCGTTCTCATTCTATGAGCCTTGGGACAAAATAAACTTAATTTTTGAATCCCAAATCCATAAAAAAAAAGGCCTGGAGACAAAGAAATAAAATTTCAAGCCACCCAATCCATAAAAAAAAATGGGCCTGGGGAGATTTGAACTCCCGACCACTGGCTCTCTTCGAGCATGTGCGAAACGTAGTCATATAAGACCAGCGCTCCAACCAGGCTAAGCTACAGGCCCAAATGCGCGAGCTGGGATTTGAACCCAGGTCACAACGTTGGCAACGTCGTATACTAACCACTATACTACTCGCGCAGCAAGCGATTAACAAAAGAATAAGCATTAGTCTTTTAAAAGTTTCGAAAAATGAAACACATCCTATAAATCAAATAATAAAGAAATACACAAAAAATTTTATAAACCAATCATAAGTCTCTTACTAAATGCCTCCGTGGCTTAGCGGTATAGCGCGGCATTGGTAATGCCGAGGTCCCGAGTTCAATTCTCGGCGGAGGCTTTTAAAAAAAAGAGCAGTGATTATTTGGAATTAAACAGAGAACAAGAACAAAAACTTAAAAGAATCATAAATGTACATTCAAACAACTACATGCAATTTCTACAAATATATGAATCAATAGACAAATTCATTAAAGAAGATCTAAATGAAGAAAAAGATCGTATATCAAATACAATATCAAGAATAAAAAAGAAAATAAAAATATAAAAAAATTATTCTTCAACTTTTCTTTCCTTAAGCATCAACTTGATTCTTTCAAGAATTGGAGATAGATGTGCACTTACGAACTTTATTGTTCCTGCCTGCTCATGACCACCACCATCAACATTTGCTTCTGGAAAATCTTTTTGAAGTTGATCAATTATTGTTTGAACTGGAAGAACTGGTTGATTAGCTCTAATAATAGTCATATCAGACAAATATCCAATGCTTAAAACCGCATGATTTGGATGCTCTTCTACAACTTTATCATGTATTGCTCCAATAACTCTTCCAGGAGCTGGAAACGTAAATCTTAAAGTATATTTTTCTAAATCAATATGACTAAATATAACTCCATTGATTTCCTGAGTTCTTAAATAAGGAAGCGTACTTTGTAATTGAGTTTCTGTTCCTTGTTTTACTTTATCATTAATCATATTAACAAGTTCAGGTTTTTTGTAAAGTTCTTCAAAAACACCTTTACCAGGATCAAACTTGAAATGATAAGCCATATAATCAATAGCAACACCAATTCTCCCAAGTTCTTCTCTTGATTTTCCTGATTTTTCAATGTATTTTTCAGTTTCTGGAATGTTGCACCTATCAGTAATAGCTGCAATTGCAGGCATCAAAGGACTATCAAAGGAAGGATAAATCATCTTACCAATTTCGTAGCAAAGCATTCCTGCGCTAGTTTGCGAATCAAGACCATATTTATAAGGATTGACATGATCTAATAAATATGGATCAACTGCTGTTTCTCCTTTTTTATCAATAATTACAGGATTATGATGATCTATTACAATCGTATCAACACCCATAATTTTCATAGTTTTCATACCAAAAACATCCTCAGGCGTACTACCATTATCTAAAACTAAAAGTAATGGATTGGTTTGATCATATCCTTCTAATCTTTTTATCATAGTTAAATCTTTGAAAACATCTGTTATTTCATAAAAAGGCGCTTTGCTTGGACTTCTGTATAAATTATATCCTGGATCAACGCCAATTTCATCCATTAAACTTTTTATTGATTCTGAAATTGCCAATCCTGAATTTATACCATCACTATCATTATGATGTCTAATAATTATAGGTTGATTATTCAAAACTGCTTTTCTAATTCTTTTTGCAACCCTTAACATATGTTCTTTCATTTTTTCAAATCTATCTGATTCAATACTAAAAGAACTCCACTGTGGCGTTGCTTTTTCATCCAAAATAGAATCAAAATCTTTTTCTTCAACATATATTTTATCAATATCAATTTGTAGTTTTCCTGCTCTTTCACTAACTCTTCCTGAAATATAAACAACTTTCCCTTCATCAATATTTGAGTCTCTTATTTTAGCATCAATCATACCAGTTCCATCAGTAACTACAAAAATTACTGGTCCAGGAACTATTTTCCTTGTAATCTTAACTATTCCTTGAAAATAGTCATCTTCTTTTAATTGAGAAATTTCTGATTTAGAATCATTACTTTCATCCATTTTTTTTTCATTATTTTTGCCATTATTAGCAATATTTTTATTCATTTTATTTACCTCTGAAAAGAAATTTTATTTTTTCACGGAATTTGTTCTTCCAATGTCGACATCATTTTTATGCCGTTGATTCTTTTCTCTTGTTATCTTAGAACGCACTAGCCATTTATAAATGTTATTATAAGTTTATTAACTACTATAGAGTGATTAATTTAGAAACATTTATAAATTAAGAGTTATGACCACAATCATGAACGAACAAATTAAAAGATCTATGTTTATAGCACATATATTCGAATATTTTAAATCAGGAAATGAAGCATTCACTAAATCAATGATTGAAAGATCACTAAAAACTCAAGATTTTACAAATATCACAGATTCAATATCAGATATCGACAATGAAAATAAAAATCAAATATTTGAAAATATAGAAGAAAATATCTTAATATATGAAAATATGAAACACATAATAAACAATCAAAACTATGAAACTGCTCTCGCTTTCAATTTAAATATATCTCCAATACTTTATTTTATTAATGCTGAAAATAAAATTGCTCTTAATACAAATAAAAATAACCAATTAATAGGAACAATTCTTAATAATAATTTTGAAAATAATATACATTATGAAACAGGAATAATTGAAGATCAAAAAATATATACTAAAAAAAATGTAATCATTTCAAGCTTAACAGAAAGATGTCCAGCACAAAATATGTGTAATAAAGACCTATGTTTTGAGAAAAAAAATGAAACTGAACTAAATATAAATACTTGGTCAGCCACAACCATGATGCTAGATACAGACCTCATATTAACTCTATTCAATTATGAAGATCATAATGCAAAAGAATTAGTAGAAAAATACAACATATTAGATTCACGAAATGGATATTTAGAAAAAATATCCGATAAAAAACACATAATGTACGATATAAGATAATACATACAAATAACAAATAATAGAATCCTATAATAAAAATAAATTCTTAACCCATAATAAACAAAAACAATACATAATATTTATAATAAGACACCTAAATAATAAACTTTATGAAATTACATTTGAAAATAATTTACATAATACTGCTTGTGATGTTCATAATAATCATAATCGGATTAACGCAGAAAAATTATGAAAAATACAAAGAAATACCAAATCTTTTTATAAATTGTAATAAAACAAACGAAATATTTGATTCTACACCCTTAATAAAACACCACATCCAATATGACTGCGATGAATTTGAAATAAAACAAACACTATTTTTAAATAAACAAATTGCCAAATTAGCAGCTGAAAAAGTAATAGAAGACATAAACAATACAAAAACCATAAAATGCTCAAATAATAAAAAAATACACATCTACGTTGATGAGAATCCGTTCTTATTAGTTTTAGAAAAAAATGGCTCAGTAACTCAAAACCAACAAAACATACTAATTCAAGATTATTCAATAACCACAATAATAACAACCTCAAATCAAGAAAAAATATCAAAATATTCCAATTGCCAAGAAAACCTTTATAAATAAAATCTGAATTCAAAATATATCGCAAAATAAATGCGGGCAAACAGAAGCAAAAGCATCTGAGTCCGCATCAAAACAAATGCGGGGGTAGCAAAGCCTGGTCAAATGCGCAGGACTTAAGCTTCACTTAAAATATGACACTCATACGTGTATGAGATATCCTGTCACTTAGTGTGTTCGAGGGTTCGAATCCCTTCCCCCGCACTCTTTCATTACTTGATAGTAGTGCTATGTAAGAAAATTTATAGATAAAAACCAATATCTGAGAGAAATGTTTCTTGAAACATTAGATGATGCACTGAATAAGCTTATTATTTTTTTGTTAATTGATTATAAATCGTTCTTTTTGATTGTTGCGTTTTTTTCACCTTTTATTTTAAAAATATGTTTGTTAATTTTTTGAAAATTATTGTGATTATGTTTGACCCATGCATATTTTGCACATATCGTATTCGAATATTCCTTCTCTAAGATTCCGTCTTAATTTTTTGTATTGAGGAAGATTCCATATTTCTTGTATGGATGACTTGTGAAGATTGCCAAGTTTTATTTTTCCTAAATAATCATTGCTACAGATTAGAATATCTCCCTTCGAAGATATGACTAATCGTTCTGAAGCGTAAAAGCAAGATGTTTGTTTTTTAGATGTAACATCTAAAAGTCCTCCTCTATTTAATAAAGATATTTCTTCATATTTTCTAATATGTACAAGGCGTCCAAGATTTTTTTCTTTAACAATATGATCAATATTTTTAAGATTTGTAGATAAAGTGCCTTCGTGAATTGTAACAAGAATTTTATCAATTCCTGCATATTTTAATTCATCGAGCTTTTTCTCTGAAAGAAGGTCACCATTTGTAAAAAGTTCTTTTTTCGATTTTGGGAGTATGTCGTGTGCTTTTGCTATAAAATTTGGTAGTCTTTTATCGAGTAAAGGTTCATTATAAAGATGAAATCTTAGTTGACCTTCGAATTTAAAATTAGAAAGTTCAAGTAGTATTTTTTCATACATTTTTTCCGACATAATCACTTCGTTCTTTTTTTTCCCTCTGTCATATATACTGTTCGGACAATAAGAACAGGTTCTATTGCAAGTTGAATGGGTTTCTATTTCAACAATTTTAAAATCCAAATCATTTCTTTGATCAATCTTATTTTCAGAATTCATAGTAATTGCACTCCATTTTCCCAATCATTTCTCCAAGGAGTTATACTAATTGCATATGTATTTGAATTCAATTCTTTTAATAAATAACCTGTACTCGTAAATTTTTCTGATTTTTGAACGATACATGAATATAATCCTCTAAATGAGTATAATTTAGAAATCTTGGATGTATCTATATTAAATAAATTGTCCATAGAAATGATTTTTGTTATTTTGATATCCCATTCGGATGGTGCTGCAAATGAATTGGTATCATTTACAATAATACCTTCAACTTTTATTTTTGATAATTCAACAAAAGATTTATCTTTTAATAAAGAGTCATCATTCCAGATAAGTTGGCAACTTACATGTGTGTTGTTGTATTGAAATTGAAGTTTTCTTTTTTCTTGATCTACAAATCTCGGTATATTGTTCTTTTGCATGTATTTTCGTCTGTTCTGTAGATATGTGAAATGTGCATCATCATAAATAACAACTGTTTTGTTTTCTGCCATAAATTTTTTTACTTTTTCAAATGCTTCTTTTGATTTAATTACTAAATCTATATCTGAAGTCTCATCATAATATCCAAATAACAAAGAACCAGTCAGACCAAAATCGCTTATATTTCCTTCGGATATTTTTTGAATGAGTTTAACTGCGTTGTTTTGAATTTTATCTCTATTTTTGTTATTAATAAGATTTTTTAATTCTTCAAATGAGTCATATATTTTTTTTATACTTTTTTTTGGAACTCCTGTACAAACAATTCCAAAATATTTGGAAAATTTATAGTTTTCTTTTTTTAAATTTTCAGAACAAAGTGAATTAAAAAAATTATTATTTATTTTATAATGAACTCTTCCTTTTTTTCGAGGACCATCTTTTGTTTTTATGAGTTTTAAGTATGAAAAAATAAACTCAGGAGTGTGGTTATTACCAATAACGCCCCAAACATTTCCTTTTTTATCTTCTATAAAAGATCTATCTTTCACTTATATCACCAAAAAGCGTTTTATATTCGTATTCGAATTGAGAATTTAATGATTTTTCTGTTTCGTGAATCTGTGTTAAATGTATTCCATTATGACGTATATCATATATTTTATTTACAGGATTTCCAAATATATCTGTTTTAAGTTCAGGTTTGAGTCCGAAAAGATATCTGAATGAATTTTTATGATTTCCTTTTATATCATTTATTATATGTTCATTTGTATTTTGTTCATCTGAAACAAGATATCCTATGCCAAAAAATTCATCCCAACTTATTATTTTTCTTTTTTCTAAATTTATATATGAATTCATGAAATATTCTGGTGTTAAAGGGTAGCCTTCTACAAAAAAAGAAGGGTCAGGGTTACTAAGTATTTTTTTTGGATTCATAGAACTATTATTTTGGCCGTACAGTGCCATAAGTAAGTTGAAATAAGGTATTTTGTCTGTTTTATTTTCTACAACGTATTCTCTTTTATTTAGTTCTTGTTCTATGTTTTTTAAATGTTTTATTGCTTCAGGTTTTACAACAAGTATGTGTTTCATTTTTTTAGTTTTTTTCTTTCAGTTCTAATATAAGTATATAGTTTCGGGAAAACAAATTCTGTGGTTGCATATAGATTTTCAAAGTCATTCGATAAGTGCTTAATATCTTGTCGGTTCTTAGAAATTTTTCTACTAATTGTATATGTTTTACTAGAAATTTTTTCTACAAGACTTTTGAAATTATAAGTTTCTATAAGATCAGAATATTCTTTTGAAATATTTCTATTTTTAACTTCAATAATATTATTTGTAAATAGTTTTGCTAAATTTCTAAATTTGTTCATAAACTTTTTACCTTGAATTAAGTATTCTTTTTTTAGATCGGTTTGAGGTAATTTTTGACTTGAAGCTTTGAGAACTGCATATTTTATAATGTCTGAATCAAATTCTTTAAGAAGTGAATCTATATTCCAATCAGTTTTAGAACCTTCCAATATTTGTCTATTGAATACATAAATATTTGCTGTATTAGGATTTCCATATGCCGCTGTTTGAGAAAGCATTCTTAATAAGCCATATTTTACTATGTTGTTGTATGCGCAGAG
Organism: Candidatus Woesearchaeota archaeon; assembly: GCA_021736975.1. Lineage (GTDB taxonomy): Archaea > Nanobdellota > Nanobdellia > Woesearchaeales > 21-14-0-10-32-9 > JAIPET01. Next base: position 11,291 of record JAIPET010000021.1, on the reverse strand, counting down.
CATTGTATCCACTATTTTATTTTCCCCCCACATATTTGCAAGAATGAACAAAGGATAGAATTGAACATTTGAAGAAATTATGTTGTCAGGAATATTAGGAGAATATTTTCTTAATCTACTTATTTTTATAGGATTGTTCGTGGTTTCCATCATTTGTTGCATTCTATTTTTTACATGAGTTGGAGATATATTGACCATGTCTAAAATATTTTTTTGTCCGTGAACTAATATTATTTTTTTAACATCTAAAAATAAATCATCTTCTTTTTGTATGAGGAAACCATTTTTTTTAATAAGGTTGGTTGTTTTTATGGTTGAATCTACAGATTCTTTTAGTCTGTCTGTTTTTACAGGATTCTTAATAAAATTCATTTTATTTGAGATGCTATTTTCATATATCCAATTTTCTACATATTTGTCTGCTGTTTTTTTAAAATTAAAATCATCAAGAATTATTTTTTCTATAGGAAGTCCGGAGACATTATAACAATCAGGATTGAAGTTTATAGAACCAGAAGTTTTTTTTTCATATCTTGCTAAGATATCTCCTGGCACCATGTATGTCAAATAACCTGCATGAATTTCACCCTTGTATATTGACATAGGGATGTTGGCTATGAGTTTTGTCATTTTAATTTTCGAAAATATCTATTTCTGATAATATTTCTTTTAAATCTTTAAGTTGATTTTCAAACTTAAAATATTTATGTAATTCTTTAGGTTCAACCCATTTATATTCTGCTATTTCTTCATTAGTTTTTAATTCGAAGTTGTTAGGAATTGACAAAACTACAGGTGTAAGTTCTTGACCTTGATATCTTATGCCATATTTTTTTTCGATGCTATCTAATGACTCTACAGGCCATAAATATCTCACTTTATATTTACAAATATATTTTAATTTAAGATCCTTTAATCCAAGTTCTTCATATGCTTCTCTTTTAGCAGTATCTTCTATAGTTTCATTTAGTTCTAGGCCACCTGAAGGAAATTTCCAACCACCACCTTTTTCAGCAGGTAAATTTACTATGAGCAATAATCCATTTTTTTCTATTAATATACTTGCACATTTTCTATATAGTGTCATTATTCATCACCTATGAATTCTTTGAATGCTAAACTTGCTTGGACATCTGTAAGTTGTTTGAAAGGATGCTTGAAACCATACGCAGAAGGTGCACTTAAATATCCAAATTTTTTATTTTCTAAAGCAATTTTTGCACATCTTATCATATCAATCATAATTCCTGCACTATTTGGGCTATCTTCAACAGATAATCTTAGTTCAACATTCATTGAAACGCCTCCAAATATTTCTCCTTCAATTCTTAAAAAACAAACTTTATTATCTTTTTGCCATTGTACAAAATCGCTCGGACCTATGTGAATGTCTTCTTCTTTTAGAGGATTAGCTAATTGAGATTAAACTGATTCAGTTTTGCTAATTTTTTTTGAAGATAATCTATCTTTTTCAAGCATATTTAAAAAGTCAGTATTTCCGCCTGTGTTTAGTTGATATGTGTGATTTATTTTAACACCTCTTCTTTCCATTAATTCAACTAAAGTTCTATGAAGAATCGTTGCACCTAATTGAGCTTTGATATCATCGCCTATGCAAACTAAATTTTTTTCTTCAAATTTTTTAATATACTCTTTTGTAGAACATATAAAAACAGGCATTGCATTAATGAAACTAATTCCTGCTTCAATACAACAATCTGCATAAAATTTTGCAGCATTTTCGCTTCCTACAGGTAAATAATTAATTAGAATATCTGGCTTTGTTTCTTTTAAAACTTTAACAACATCGATAGGTTCTTCTTCTGATTCTAAAAAACGAATATCTTCAGAGTATTTTTTCATATGTTCTGCTACACCATCAATAGTTGGACCTCTATATACAACAACTCTTGTTTGTTCTATATTTGAACAAAATACTTGTGTGTTGTTTGGTTTTGAAAAAATTGCTTCAGATACATCTTTTCCAACTTTTCTAGAATCAATATCGAAAGCGGCAACAACTTCAATATCTGAAGGGGAATATTTTCCAATTTTCCAATTTAACAAACCATTTTGATTCTTATTTTCTTTATAGTGATTTATTCCTTGAATTAAGCTAGACGCACAATTTCCAACCCCAACAATTGCTATTTTTATTTTATTTGTCATCATTTAAAAGAGATGCCATTTTATTTATAAAGATTGACTTCAATATTCCGAAAATATGATGGTTAATAGAACTTGCTTTGTGAGTTAAATTCGCTATTATTCTGGACAGTAGATGTATAATCCCTTCCCCCGCACTCTTTTATTTTATTCTTAAAATCTTAAACCATCATAAATGTTCCGATAAAATCTTAAAGGCTATTATGAAACCCTTGAATTTTATTGTTGCGAAGGACAATTTTTGTCTACAACAAAAAAGATTTACCAAAAGACACAACTATTTTTCTACTAAAAAATGTGTCTTTTTCAAGTTTACTTCAAGGCAACAATAGAGGGTTTCATATTAGCCAATCTTAAATAAATATTAAAATAAAAACCATAATAAAAATATATGTAAATAAATGAAGATCAAATAATGATTCAAATTAACGACAAATATTTATATTTAACATATACGATTTTAGATATGGATTTTAAAACAATAAAAGAAAATGTGAAAACAGGAATAAATACAATAATTGAAAAAAGTCAAAAGGCAAAAGATTATTCAATTTATGCAAAAGCAAAAATGTATCAAACCGACGCAGAAAGATATAAATTTCTCAATAATGATGAATTTTACAAATTTTTTGTAAAACAAATAAAACTAGAATACAAAAAAATTGAAACTCCTGAAATCAAACAAAAATTTGAAGAATCTCTAACAAAATATATTCCAAAAACTTGGCAAAACAAATAAAACTTTATAAACTTAAACATACAATAAATTTATATGGTAAGCAGATTAGTAGAACATATAAGAGAAAAAGCCAAAAAACTTCAAAAAACAATAATCTTACCAGAAGGAAATGATTCTAGAATATTAGAAGCAGCTAGAAAAATAACTAATGATAGACTTGCAAAAATAATATTATATGGAGATAAAACAAACATAGAAAGAAAAGCAAGAATTCATGGTGTAAAACTTGAAGGAATAGAAGTAAGAGATGGTAAAGATATTACTGCTGCATTTAAAGCATTAAAAAACGAAGAAGCAGATGGAATAGTTGCAGGAGCAACAACAACTACATCTGAACTATACAAACTCGCATTTAAAGAAATAGGTACTAAAAATAAATTTGCATCAACATACTTTTTAATGATAAAAGAAAATAAAACATTCTTATTTACAGATTGCGCATTAAACATAGAACCAGATGAAAAACAATTAGTTCAAATAGGTGAACAATCAATAGAAAGTGCAAACATGCTGGGAATAATACCAAGAGTTGCATACTTATCATTTAGTACTAAAGGATCTGCAAAACATCCAAGCCTTGAAAAAATAAGAAAAGCAGCGAACACATTAAAAAATAAATATAAAAACATACCTATAGATGGCGAACTACAAGTAGATGCAGCAATAGAACCAATGGTTGCTAAACAAAAAAATCCAGATTCGACAATCAGAGGAAATTCTTCAATTTTAATATTCCCCGATTTAAATTCAGGAAACATAGCATATAAATTAGTAGAAAGACTCTCAGGATACGACGCAATAGGTCCTATAAGTCAAGGATTAAACAAACCTGTAAATGACTTAAGCAGAGGATGCAAAGTTGAAGATATCATCAATGTAGTATGCATAACTGCAATACAAGCAGAAAAATGAAAGAAACCATTAAAAATACAATCGATCAAATACTAAATTATGCTTCTAAACTCAATTACACAGTAGAATTTGATAACGAAAAAAAATATATCAAATTAGCAGATAAAAACGGAAACATAATATTCACAAATTCAAAAAATAATTCTAAAAACAAAGAAAATATAACAATAATACCAGATGATGAACAAGGACACATAAGAGCAATATATGCAACTAATAAAGAAAACTTAGAAATTCTTATGAACCATTATTCCGAAGATAAACATCCTGAAGTAAAATATTTTAAATATTCGAATATTAATGGTATGAAAATACAATATCAATCACCGGACAAAATATAAATAACAACAGAAATCTTACGATAATTTTCTAAAATGATTAATAAATAATAACACCACACGAAGATATTATGAATTATGAACAAAACATCAAATATCAAGGAAAACACCTAAATAATTTAGAAGAATCAATAAAATTTTACTATGACCTCCCAAATTTAACCAGGCCCCAAAAACTACAACTAACACTAAAAGAATATACTATTCATCACACATACAAACTAATAAAACAAAAAAAAATTAATCCTGAAAAAAACATAATCGAACAATTAGTAAACACAAAAGAAGGAATAAATCTAATATTAGACATACACAAAATTCATCATAAATACATAGAAAACATAAAAGTTCCAGAATTCATAAAATAAATTAAACTATAAACCTTAAATTTCAAATAAATCTAAGAAATATTCTAAATATAATAAAAAATTAATAAAAAATAATTAACCAGTAATTTTATCTATGATTTTCTTTGTTAACATATTTAAAAAACCAACAACTGCAGTTACTGCAAGAATCATAACCCAATCAAGCCAAAGTAAAGGAACAGTTCCAAAATAAGAATTAATAGGACTATAAATAACAACTAACTGTAAAATGAAACTAGCTAAAACTGCATAAACCAGCCACTTATTTGAAAAAGGCTTAAGACCATATTCAGACCTAATCGTTTGAAGCCGAACAATCTCCAAAGTCATCAAAACAGTAAACGCTAAAGTTTGAGCTTTAGGCAACAAATCAACATTTGCAAAATCATATCCAAGACCCCAATCAAATAAAAATAAAACACCAAGAGTAATCCAAACAGCAACAATACTGATATTAATCACCATATCTTTATCCATAATAGGCTCATTTTTCTTCTTAGGAGGATCTTTCATCAAATTACCAGGATTAGGATCAACGCTTAAAGCAAGAGCGGGCAAACCATCAGTAACCAAATTAAGCCAAAGAATCATAATAGCAGTCATAGGAAGTGGCCAACCAAACATAATAGCTAAAAAAATAACAGTAACCTCCGCAACATTACTAGATAATAAATAATTTACAAACTTCTTAATATTCTGATAAATGCTCCTACCCTCTTCAACTGCATTCACAATACTGGTAAAATTATCATCTTGCAAAATCATATCACTAGCTTCCTTAGTAACATCAGTACCTGAAATGCCCATACTAATACCAAGATCAGCACTTTTAATAGCAGGTGCATCATTCACACCATCACCAGTCATAGCTACAACTTCGCCAAGCGACTGTAAAATATCAACAATCCTCATCTTATGAGCAGGCTCAACACGAGCAAAAACACTAAATTTCTTAATCGCATCAATCTGTTTCTTTTCAGAAAGCTTAGCAAACTCCGCACCAAGCATAGCATTCCCCTTAATACCAATTTCCTTAGCGATAGCGCCAGCTGTAACAACATTATCCCCTGTAATCATAATAACCCTAATACCTGCACCATAACACTTAGCAATAGCGCCTTTAACCTCTTTATGAGGCGGATCAATCATACCTTGCAACCCAAGAAAAACTAAATCAGACTCTTTATCTCCTTTAGTATAAGACTTATACGCAAACCCTAAAACTCTCAACGCATCCTTAGCTAAAGACTCATTTTTTGAAATTATTTGTTTTCTCAACTTAGAAGATAACTTAACCTCCTTATTATTCATTAAAACTTTAGAACAATTATTAAGCAAAATTTCAGGAGCCCCTTTACTAAAAACAAATTTCTTATTTCCTTTCTTAACAACAACACTCATCATCTTTCTAATAGAAGAAAAAGGAATCTCCTCAATACGCTCATATTCATTTTCTAATCTTGATAAACTCAAACCAACTTTTTCACAACTAACAAGCAAACTTGCTTCAGTAGGATCACCAGTAATTTTACCCTCATCAACAGAAGAATTATTACAAAGAGCACCACAAACATAAACCAACTTATCTTTTTCAGACAAAGAACCATCTTTACAAATTACAGAACCATGAGAATCATAACCAAGACCAGTAAGTTCAAAATTCTTACCAGCAATAAACACGCTTCTAACAGTCATCTCATTCTTAGTTAAAGTACCAGTTTTATCAGAACAAATAACAGTAGTTTCTCCCAAACTCTCAACACTAGGAAGCCTTCTAATAAGAGCGTTCTTTTTTAACATCTTCTTAACACCAATAGCCAAAGAAATAGTAACAACCGCAGGCAACCCTTCAGGAACCGCAGCCACCGCCAAACTAACAGCAGTTAAAAGCCACTCCCTACTAGCCTCAAAAAAACCTAAAAAATCACCACTCAACAAAATGTTAAAAATTCCCTCTCTTAAAACACCACCAATAAAAACAAGTAAACACAATGCTAATGTTAACCAAACAATTTTAGAACCAAGACTTTGCAATTTCTTTTGCAAAGGAGTCATCTCCTTTTGAGTATCCGTAACCAACGTAGCAATCTTTCCAATCTGCGTATTCATACCAATACTTGTAACTATTGCTCTGCCAGAACCTGCAACAATACTTGTGCCTGAAAACAACATATTTTTTCTATCAGCCAAGCCTAATTCTCCTTTCAAAATGTTTGCTGTTTTAGATACAGCCATGCTTTCTCCAGTAAGAATAGATTCAGAAACCTGCAAAGAACTACACTCAATAATCCTACAATCAGCAGGAACCTTATTTCCCTCCTCTAAAAAAACAATATCTCCAGGAACTAAAAACTTAGAATCCAAAGAAACCTTTTTACCATTTCTAAAAACAACAGAATTCAAACTAGCCAATTTCTTAAGTTGCTCCAAAGACTTTTCAGCCCTAAACTCCTGAATAAAACCAAAAATAGCATTAAATAATAAAATAATAAGAATAACAACAGCATCAACATACTCACCAGTAAAAAAACTAATCGCTAACGCAAATAATAACACATAAATAATAAAAGACTTAAATTGAGATAAAAACAAAAGCAAAACATTCAACTTTTTACCCTTAGTCAACTCATTTAAACCAAACTTTTTTCTTTTAGACAAAACATCAGAATCAGAAAGACCAGAACTATTAGAAGATAAAGACTTAAAAACATCACTTATGCTATTATTATAAAACTTCAAATCTCCACCTCTTAAAATGAATAATAGAATGAAGTATTTAAAAACATTACTGAAAAAAGATTCAAAAAACTAAATACACACCATAATATTTATATAAAAACTAAGAGAGAAAAAAATATCAGGTGAAAAAATGAAACTAGGATTTGTAGGACTTGGAAAAATGGGGTACCATATGGTAGAGCGATTACTAGAAAAAGGACACGAAGTAGTAGTATATAATAGAAGTCCTGAAAAAGTACAAAAAATAAGCGAAGAAAAAGGAGCAATTCCATCAACAAGCTATGAAGACTTTGTAAAAAAATTAGATTCACCAAAAATAATCTGGATGATGGTACCGCACAAAACAGTAGACGAAGTAAAAAATCAAATTTTACCTTATTTAGAAAAAGGAGACTTACTAATAGATGGAGGAAACTCAAGATACACAGAAACAATAAGACGAGCAAATGAATTAAAAGAAAAAGGAATAAATTATTTTGACGTAGGCGTAAGCGGAGGACTAGCCGCTGCAAAAACAGGTTATTGTATGATGAGCGGCGGAGAAGAAACAGATTTTAAAAAAATAGAACCAATAATAAAAGATATGTGCGTACCAAACGGATACGGATACTTCGGAACAAATGGAGCAGGACACTACGTAAAAATGATCCACAACGGAATAGAATACGGCATGATGCAAGCAATAGGCGAAGGATTTAACGTAATAAAAGAAGGACCATTTAAAGAAATAAATATGTTAAAACTATCAAACGTTTGGAATAACGGAAGCATAATACAAGGAAAATTAATAGAATGGACAAAAGATGGATTTGAGCACCACCCAGGAATGGAAGACGTAGACGGATTTGTACCACATAGCGGAGAAGGACAATGGACTGTTGAAGACGCAGAAAAATACAACGTTGAAATACCAATAATAAAAAGAAGCCTGGAAATAAGAAAAGAATCAGAAAACAAAAAAACCTTCGCCACAAAAATAGTCTCAGTATTAAGAGATGAATTTGGCGGACACGGAATTAAAAAAAAGGAAGAATAAAAATTTAAAAAAATACGCGAACCATCGTACTGCTTTACTTTCATGCTTGCTTGAAAGTTCGGAACGTAGTACTTATAATTGTGTATTCCTTAAAAGCAAAGCTTTTGGGATGTCAGAAGCTTGCTTCTAAAAATATGAGCGTAACCATAAAATGAAAATTATAAGAAATTCAAATAAAGACCAATTGATACAAAACACAGCCTCTTTCATATTAGATGAAATAGAAGAGTTAGCTAAAACAAAACAAAAAATAATCATAGGATTAGTAGGAGGCACAAGTGTAGCAAAACTATATTCCAAGCTCTCAAAAAAAGATAATGAAGCATGGCAAAAATGTCATTTCTTTGTCCTAGATGAAAGATATGTCCCAATAACCTCTGAAGAAAGTAATTTCAAACTCATAAAAGAAAAACTCTTAGAACCCTTACTTAAAAGAGATCAGATCCAAGACGAATACATACATCCAATGAGAACAGAACTAAAAGGAGAAGAAACTGCAAAAGAATACTCAAAAACATTTGAAGAATACGCAGAAAAAATAGACGTAGCAATACTAAGCAGCGGAGAAGATGGACATATAGCGGGAATATTTCCAGAAAAAGAATACGAAGAAGAACAAGCATATGAATACTTTGAAGATTCTCCAAAAATGCCACCAAAAAGACTAAGCATAACACCAGGAGCACTAGCAATTACAAGTAACGCATTTATTTTATTCTTAGGAGAAGGAAAAAAAGAGGCCTTAAAAAAACTAATAAATTCAAAAGGAGAAAGAACATTACCACAACAAGTAATAGATGATATAAAAAACGTGACAATAATAACGGACCAAATAAATGTAAGCTAAAAAGAACCAAAACAATAAAAAACCACGCACTAAAGTATAATGCATTCATTGAAAAAAGATACACCATTTATGTCAAACTAAAACTAGAGATATATTCTAACATTCCTGACTTTTACTAAAGTAAACGTATTAAACCAACTCTTTGTTAAATAAAACAAATATTTAAAAACATCAATAATTAATTTTTATAAATGAAAATAAAATTTTTAACAATAAGTATTATTTTAACAATAATATCTTGGTTTATCAGCATCCAATACAAATTTCAAATTTATACCAACATATACTTCAGCTTGTTAACAATCACAGCAACATATCTTTTTTTAAAAATAATAATAGAAAATATGATTCTAAAAAAAATAAAAAATTCAAAAAGCAAATACTCATTTAAAAAAATAATTTTAATCCTCAACTACTTAATATCCTTATCAATATTAAGCTTTATTTGGATTAACAACATAAATTCACTATTAATAGCATACGGAATATTAACTGCAGGAATAGCACTTGCCCTTCAAGATGTATTCAAAAATTTTATTGGAGGAATAATCATCTTTGTAAGCAAACCATTTAAAATCGGAGATAGAATAGAAATTAATTCAAAATGCGGAGATATACTAGACATAGGACTTCTTTATACATCAATTTTAGAAATAAAAGAATGGATAAAAGGAGATCAAGCAACAGGAAGAATTGTAAAAATACCAAATAGCTATATATTAACGTATTCCACAAGTAACTACACTGAAGACCACGAATTCATATGGGATGAATTTTACATACCCCTAACATACAATAGCAACTGGAAAAAAATTCAAGATAAAATAATAAAAATTATAACAAAAGAAACTAAAGAAATAATGATAAATGCAGAAAAAGAAATCACTAATCTTGAAGAAAAATATTACTTAGAAAAAAGACCGACACAACCAGCAATATATATGACATTAACAGATAACTGGATAGGACTAACAGTAAGATATATCACAAAAACAAGAAACAGAAGAACAATACACAGCAACATCAGCAAATTAATTCTTGATGAAATACACAAGCATAAAGATGTAAAAATAGCATCACAAACAATAGATATAGTTGGAATGCCAAAAGCTAGAAAATAATAATTAAACAAATTCAAACCAAAAAAAATTAATTAGAAACAAATAAAAATCAATTAAAATAACTCATTGTTAACCAAACAACTATTTAATTTTAAATAAACTTTTTTAATATTTTCTTTAGAATAATCAGAACCTAAATTCTTTAATAATCTTGATGCTAAAGTTCCATTATCAAATATGTGATTAAGCACAAAATACTGATCGCCCTTTTTTTCTAAGTCAGAAAAAGACAAATCAACAATATGCTTCCACAAATCTTTAACTCTACACTCACTACCTGCAAAATTAAAACAACTCAAAAACGCTTTATTTTTAATAATCGAATTTTCACCAAATTTAACACAATCAACAAAAACATCATGAAGATCCTCAGTACTTAAGGATTCTTGTAATCCAATATCAACATGACCAACTAGAAATTTTAAAAGATTAACAATTCCTTGAACAATAGCAATATCTGAACGCACACATTCTTGAATATCAATAACTCTAATTTCAATAGAACCCCTACCAAAACGAGCAATAGCGCCCCTAGCATTTAAAAATTCATCCTGCAAAACACCCTCAGGATCAAAAGGCGCAATATCTAAATACATTTTATTTAAAATTAAATCTTCATACTCTTTTTTACTTTTTACAACTTCAGGAATAATTTTTCCAGCAACACTAGGAATTTTTTTAGAATTGCCCATATAATCATTAAGCCTAGAATCTAAAAAACCAGAAAATTTTCCATCAAGAACTGGAGAACTAGAAGACAAACCAGGAATAATTGGAAGAACCAATCTAATAGCACTATGTAATTTTCTAAATTCAACATCGCCATTAAAAGGTAAATTGACCTCCTCTCACACCCTAAAGGGTGGAGATTCCGTCGTATGGTTTTAGCATGATGTGCCTCTTGATTTTTTACATATTCTTTTGCTACGTCTAGTGTGAAGTGTCCTACTCAACCTGCAAATTTTCCTTTAGTCCAAAGGTGCCCCTTTGGATATCTCAGTTGTATATTTGGTCTAGTTAAGAAC
>JAIPET010000020.1 GCA_021736975.1 Candidatus Woesearchaeota archaeon | reverse complement strand
TCTGAACAATTAAAAGCGCAGTTTCGTCCGCAGTTTATACTGCGGCGAAGCCGCGTAAAAAAGTTTTCTAGAATTATTTGTTTAATCGACCTAAAGGTCAGGGTATTAAACCCCTAACTCGCTACGCTCGCAATAATAACAACACTATTAGCACTAGGCATATCAACACAAACAACAAAAGCACAAGAAAAACTAAGTTTGTACGCACAAAAAAACTTCATAAATAAAAATATGTATTACGGAATGAACTTTGGAAACAAACCAATGATGCAACCATACATAGAAATAAACCACGGCTCCTTAAGTTATGCCAACTGGACAAACTACAACATGAAAGAAAACAAAACAGAAGAAATAGACCACACACTAAAAATAAACGCGAACCTACCAATAGGAAACAATGACAACATAAAAGGAAGCGCAAGCATATCACTATACACATTTCCAAATTCAACAATGGAAGACGAACCAGCACTAGCATCAGAATTCACATACACAGGAGAAACACTTCCAGTAGACATAAACTTAAAAGTTGAAAAACTACTAAAAAGCGAAAAAGGAAAAGGAAAAATATTCTCATTTGACCTAAGCAAAACAATCCCAATAAATGAAAACATAAGTGTAAGCGCAAAAATAGGAACTGCATTTAATGAAGAATACTTTTCAAACAATTCAGGATGGACACACACATACGGATCATTAAACATAAGCAGCGACTTAGGAAAAAACTTTAATGCAAGCATAACAGGAACATACCAAAAAAAACTAGACAAAGAATTCAAAGGACTAGTAAAATCAGAACCCTACTTTCAAGCAACAATATCAAAAAGCATAAACTAAAAAAAAATGAATCCATCACATACATTAATAGAAAAACTAAGCAAATTTACAGAAAAACAAAGAAAAATAATATACGAAAACACATTTTCTATACAACTAACAAAAGGATGTTCCATAGCTTGTTTTGATTGCGGAGCAGGAGCAAAGCCCAAATTATCTGACTATATAACACCCGATGAACTCACAGAAATTCTGACAGAAGGAAAATTTCCACATCTTAACGGATTATATCATGCTTCAGACCCCTTAGATTATGATTTTGAAGGAACAGATTATTTAGAAATACATAAGATAGCATCAAAAATACTTCAATCAAAACCATATATTGCAACAGCAGTTCCAAAAGGAAAAGAAGAATTTGTATTAAAATATCTATTACACGGAAATTATGAAAAAATAAATGGATGGGTACAAGGACCTTTCATCAATAGAGTTAGCGTCATGAAAACAAACTACAATAGAATTCAAAAAACATTTGAACAAATGGAAGGCTATAAAGAAGAAGACCAAATACAAACAAAAAACTGGAAAAAAAATGATGAAATAATTATTACAAATGAGAAAAGTTTGAAAGCTGAAACAATATATTCATTTAACGAAGGAACTGATGAAAATCTATTCATAGTACCTGTATGGAGTCATTATGTGGCATCAATAGGAAAACCAGTAGACTTTAAAGACGTAATGGAATATTATAAATACCGTCAAAAAAATTCTGGACATTACCTTTCAAATACACCTACAGAAATTGCAGACCATTACTCAGATTCAAAACCAGGACAAATACACAATAAAAAATTAGGAGAAAAATTCAAAGATGACCTATCAGATGAAGGAATAGGCTGCGCACATGGAGTTATATTAACACCAAAAGGAGCATATAACATACAAACACAAAGACCGACACCCGATAATCCATTAGGATGGAAACCTGAAGAAATAACACCAAACAACTTTAAAGTAACTCCATATAAATTTTATCAAAAAATACATGGAGAAAAATTAGAAGGATTCTTAAAAAAAGGAAACCACAGATTAACTGGAGAAAGTTTCATAAAAGATGTACTAACAAAAATAAGACTAAAAACTTTTGACGATATATTATATTCTTAACAAATCAAAATTTAGCATACTTAGCTAATTTGCCAAGTTTTTCTTCGATTCTTAAGAGTTGATTGTATTTAGCTGTCCTTTCTCCTCTACAAGGAGCTCCAAGTTTTATCTGTCCAGATGCTATTCCAACTGCCAAATCAGCAATATAAGGATCTTCAGTCTCTCCAGATCTATGACTAACCATGACTTTCCAACCAACACTTTGAGCCATATGAGCCGCCTGCATAGCCTCAGATATCGTTCCTATTTGATTTATTTTTAATAAAAGCGAATTACACCATTTGCCAGAAATTGCTTTTGCAATCCGTACAGGATTCGTTACAAGCAAATCATCACCAACAACTTGAATCCTTTTACCAAATATTTTTGTAAATTCAATAAATCCTTCATAATCATCTTCATGAAAAGGATCTTCAACACTAATAATTGGAAATTCCATGAACAAAGCTTCATAATAACCAAGCATATCTTTACTTGAATAATGTCTGCCTTTTTCAACTTCGTAAAGCTTACTTTTCTTATCATAAAATTCAGAAGCTGCAACATCCATAGCAAATTTAATTTTATTTTTATAACCTGCTTTTTTAACTGCAACACTCATTAATTCTAAAGCTTCCTGAGCATTCTTTATAGGAGGCGCAAAACCACCTTCATCACCAACACTAGTTGCATCTTTACCATAAGCATCACCAATAACTTCCTTTAAAACATGATACGTTTCTGAAATCATCTTTGTAGCATCCGCAAAAGATTTTGCACCAACAGGAACTAACATAAATTCTTGAAACATCAAATCATTACCTGCATGAACACCACCATTTATAACATTAGCAAAAGGAATAGGCATAACATATTTATGTGAACCATATATTGATAATAAATAATCATATAACGGCATATGATGAAATGCTGCTCCAGCTCTTGAACAAGCCATACTAACACCCAAAATAGAATTCGCTCCAAGTTTCTTTTTATTCTTAGTACCATCCAATTTAATCATAAAGTCATCTAAAATTTTTTGTTTATCAACATCCTTACCCTTTAAAGCTTTAGACATTTTTAACACATTTTTAATAGCCTTAGAAACTCCTTTTCCACCATACTCTTTCTTTTTATCTCTAAGTTCTAAAGCTTCATAAGAACCAGTACTAGCACCTGAAGGCACTGCTGCACTTGAAACTGCTGATTTAGTTATTACCTCAACCTCTATAGTTGGATTTCCCCTAGAATCTAAAATTTGCCTAGCATTAACACTTTTAATCTTCAAATCTCCACCTCTTTATAATATTAATAATCAAATCATTTAAATATTTTAATATTTTAAGCCATCTTTTAACTTCAAATTAAATTTTTTAATAAAACCACAAGGCAACTCAACAACAACACTCGCAGCATTTTTAGGAAAATAATTAGTAAAAGGTTTAAAATCATTCTTTAATTCAACAATTTCAAAATTTTTATTTAAAAAAACTAAATCAATCGGAAAAAAAACAAACCAATTAGTAATAGGAATAATTTTTTCAATTTTAAAAGGAAAAATATGCGCTTCATCAAATATTTTTTTATGAAACATCAAACCAGTTCCTTGAGAAAACACATTTCTTCTAATAACAACTTTTTTAGTAATAATTTCTTTACAATTATTTTCTAAATTAATTCTATAAAGCATAAAATAATTTTATTATCTAAGTTTTAAAAATGTTCTTAATTTTCATATATTAAATCCATATTTTCATCCCTAAGATTATTAATTCTAATAAGACCTGCACCTTCAAAAGGAATAAAACAAAACCGTTTATGAATTTCTCTAGCACCATTAAACTTTATATTATAATCAATTCTTAATTTTAATACATTTTGATAAACATCTAATAAAATACCATTTTTATTAGAATTTTCGCCTTCATAATTAAAATAATCAACATTAATCTCTTGATTTTTATAAACTTTCAATAACTCAACAGTATTATTATCTAAACTCATACTTTTAGAACTTAATAGATATTTAAAAAAATATTGATTTATCCAATATAATTAGTCTCTTTAATTTTTCTTAATCTTTCAATCTTAGGAGATTTATCCTTAATATCTTCTCCTTGAAGTTCTCTATCCATCAATTTAATTTCTTTATTTAAAGACCTATAAGAAAACTCAAATAAAAACTTCTTTTTTAAAATTTTAAGAGTCTGCTTAGCACCCTTTAAACCTAAATAAATAGGATGACCGTAAGTTTCAGCAAGCAAAGCAATGCCAGGAATTTTTCTTTTTTTAGCCAAACCAACAAGCAAACCAGAAACACCAATAATCGGACCTACTAAACCATAAATATCTGTTTTAGCACCTAATTCCTTAAACTCATTCATTATATTTTTAGAATTACCCGTACAATAAACTTTTGGACTCTCAGGAATCTCTTGAAGACCAATACCACCAAGAGTAATAATTTGCTTACAATTTGCTTTTTCTAAAATATCTAAAATTAAATTAGAAAAAGAATAACTCCCTTTTTCATTACTAGGTTGAACATCACCAGCTAAAAATAAAAAATCCTTTCCATCAACATTCTTATAATACAATTCAATCTTAGGCAATTCAACTAAATTATCTTCATTCACAAAAACTGAATTAGGTAATTCATCAGAAAAAAAAGTCATAAAAAGTTCAGCATCCAATTCTTCAATCAGATAATCAGCAACAATTTTTCCAACATTAGCTATACCAGGAAGACCCTCAATAAAAACAGGATTTTTAAGATCTACTTTCTTATAAGTTGTTATCTTCCACATTTTTTTTATACTCCCTTCTATATCGTCCATATTTATCTTCAGGGCTAAATTTTGCAGGTTTTACTGTGACTCTTCTAGAACCACAAGAGCAAACATCTGAAAGACCATATGAATTACAAGATTCACATTTAAGTATCGAAGTCATTTTCAATCCTTCTTATCTTTTCTCTCAAAAATAAATTCTGAATTTTTATCATCATCAAATTCTTTATTTAAAACTTCAATGCAACTTTTAAGTATTGCTTCTGCTTCTTTATAATCTTTAGCATCAATAATTAAAGAATGATTTCCTGCCCCAAGATATTTAATAGATGCATTTTTAGAAACCTTTTCAACATCCATAAGTGTTTTTTTAACTCTTCCAACCCCATCTTCAGAATAAGTTTTAATACGAATAACACCTTGAATAGAAACGCTTTTAGGCTTAATTTTTTCTCTAACAGAATCTTCTAATTTCTTAGCATACGTCTTATTAACACCCAATTTTTCTAAACTAACATTATTTTCAACAACATCTTCAAAAGCATATTGTAACATCTCATAATCAGGTAATAAAACTTTAGAAACTTCAAGATATAATTCTTCAGGCTTTCTTTTAAGCTCAACAGCTAAAGACTCAAGAATATTCTCTGCTTTTTGCTCTTGTTTTCTCTCATCAGTTTTTTGTCTTTTCTGCATCTCAGTGACTCTTCTTAGAGAAACATCAATATTTCCAGATTTAGAATCTACTTTAATAACTTTACAAACAATCATCTTTCCTTCTTTAACATAATCCCTAATATTTCTAATTCTACCAGGACTAATTTCAGAAATGTGAATCAAACCAGACTTATTATACGCCTCAATTTTAACAAAAACAGAATTATATTGAACATTAGTAACAGTACAAAAAATTAATTCTCCCTCTTCTGGAAGACCATATTTTTTAAAAAGCATTTTTTAATATTCCTCGCTTACTCCAGGACCTCTAGTATTCTAGCATCTACTCTAGTTTTACCACCTGAAGGATCAGCAAGTTTTGTGCCACAAACTAAGCAATTTACAACAGAAGCAGCCTTTCCAAAAATGACTTGCTCGTTCTTGCACTTTGAACATCTTACTTTGATAAATTTTGAATCAGTCATAATTATTCACCTATATTAATTCGAGTTTCTTAGCTCTTTTACCTTCTGATTGCACAGACATTTTTTTACATACCGCGCACGAATATCTTAAATCAGTTTTTTTACTTAATTTCTTACCAGTTCTTCTCCAACTCTTAATAGCAGGCTTTGAGAATTTACCATGGTTTCCAACGCCAGTTCTCTCCCCTCTATCAGTAAGTCTTCTAGAACCGAATCTTGATAAAGGATGAGATTTACTTCTACCCTTGTTTTTTGATTCTGTAACTTTTTGTTCTGTATGCTTATTACATTTAGGACAATGCCTCTTAATTGATTTAGGAACTTTCATACTTTGAAGGAAATAAAGTCCATTTATAAAGCTTTTGGCTCAATTCAAGCGGCTTTTAAGACTTCAGACTTGAATGTTTTAACAATTGTTTCAAGAACTTCCTTTTCTGGTTTTAACATTATATCAAGCTGAATAATTTTAGGCATTTTTGAGCCATACATAGAACAACCAGCATTATAAAAATCATGAAGCCAGTTACTTGCATATCTTTTATTAACCATCACTTGATATCCTGCATTAAGTTCGTGATCATCCAACACTCTGCCTTTGCTTCTTTGTTTTTTTAATTCAACATATTCATCTTTTGTCCAATCATAAGGTGCATGAACAGCAAATATATGTGTTGGCGGATTGCTGAAAGCAAATTTGTGCCCTGGTAAATTCAGATAATAATCTAGATTAATACCTCTAGGAAAATTCTTTTCATCATAAATCTGATATGCTCCCGATTCTTCTGATCTGCTTCTTATTATTGGAATGTCTTTCTCTCTTAAAGGCTCTCTGAATCTTAAAAATTCTGTTTTTCTATAAACTGAATGACAAACACCTGCACCCTTAGGGTCGAGTTCTCTGTGAAATTCACTCATATTTTGTTCTATAACTCTATTACTCTGTCCTGCGCCTCTTTTTGTAGGTTCTTCAAAAACCCATGCATCTGCTTTTTCAGGATTTATGTATAAAAATTTCGGATCTTCTTTTTGAGAATCTTCTTTTGCTTTATCAGTCATCGAAGTTAATATAACTTTATCATTATATGTTTCTTTAGAGAAAATAAAATCAGTAAGTATTTCAGGATCCATTGATTTTGAATTTATAAATTCCTCATAAGATCTGAAATTTTTAAAAACACTATTAAATAATTCTGCATGAAAATAAGCGTGCTTTTCTGTTCCTCGCATATCCTTTAAAATATTATTATTCTGAGACAAATAAGCAATTAATGCATTAATCTGACTAGTCGTACCACTCATATCAGGCCCACATATCACTAAATCAAAAAATGGCAATTTTTTTATCACTTCAAACATCCCCCCCACTTAAAAATAGTTACAATCGAGTTCTTATTTAATTATTACTGTTTTGGAAAATATATGTTTAATAAATTCTGATAAACAATAGTAAATTTTTGTAAATCCTTGATTAATTTAAATTAAAACAAACATATACAAATTAGTGAAAATTAACAAAATCGGAGGATTTTCGGTTATTTTAGGTAAATATTTATATAGTTCAAAGCTAAATTCACTATGTAATGAATAAAATTATTGCACTCGTGGGTATGACTGGGGCAGGAAAAACATTTGTTGCTGACGAACTCGTTAAAAAAGGGTTTTCATTTCTAAGATTTGGCCAAATAACTTTAGACATAGTAAAAGAAAGGAATTTAGAGCCAACAGAAGAAAATGAAAAGAAAATTAGAGAAGACTTTAGAAAAGAACATGGTATGGGCGCATATGCAATTCTTAACATACCTAAATTTAATAAATTATTAGAAACAAGTAATGTTGTAGGCGATGGACTATATAGTTGGTCTGAATATAAAATTCTTAAAGAAGAATACAAAGAAAGACTCATAGTTATTGCAATATTCTCTCCTCCAAATACGAGGTATGAACGACTAGCAAACAGAATATTAGTAAAAGAAGATAAAGATTTAAGAAACAGACCTGCAAACATAAATCAAGCAAAAAGCAGAGATTATGCTGAAATAGAAAATATTGAGAAAGGTGGACCAATAGCTATGGCAGACTATACAATCATAAATATAAACTCAAAAGAAGATGTATTAAATCAACTAAATAAAATAATCAATCAAATTGATTGATTGAAATTAGAGGGCATGAAAAAATGAAATCTGAAAAAAATGAACATATAAGACCTGATTGGGATACTTATTTCTTTGGCATAATGGATGCTGTTAGAATGAGAGGAACCTGCAAGGGACTAGCAGGCTGCGTAATTGTAAAAGATAAACGAATAGTATCCACAGGATATGCAGGCTCCGCACCAGGACTTAAACATTGCGATGAAGTAGGACATTTAACAATACACACAAAATATCCTGATGGTGTTGAAAGAGAACACTGCGTTAGAACAATACACGCAGAACAAAATGCGATTGCATTCGCAGCAAAAGCAGGAGTTGCTCTTGGAGGATCAACATTATACATAAACATGGAACCTTGTATGCACTGTGCAAAATTAATTATTGCCGCAGGCATAAAAAAAATTGTATGTAGAAAAAGATATCATGCAGCACAAATATCAAGAGAATTTTTCAAACAAGCAGGTGTTGAACTTGATGTTAAGGAAGATGAATTAGAAGATTATGGAAATAAATAAATCATATTATTCTTATTAATTTCTTTTTTGAAGTAGCGCCACTCATTATTCTTATATCTTTTTTTAAATTTTTAGAAAAATATTTTATGATCTCTATATTTGCTTTATTATCTTGAGGCGGCGCTGAAACATCCATCAAATAAGCTTGTTTTGATTTATTGAATTCTTTTAATTCTGTTTTATTCCCATTAGTCTTAACATCGATCATGAAGGTTCCTTTCTTTTTTATTTCATTAAAGAGGTCTATCTTGGACATATTTTTTCCCCTCCATTAAAGCAATTTCAGCTTTTTGTAATTCAGCACCAATATCAAGAGCATGATAAATCATACTAATAGCAATATTTGAAGCAATTTTTCTATAAACTTCTTTTGCAGTTTTTCCAGTAAACTCATCTATTGCTTTACCCTTTTGATTAACATGCATCGCCCTAATCAAATTATCTTCAACCCTTATAACTACATTACCATGAGGATCAGGAAGCCATTTCTTTGAAATATTATTACCAACAATTTCAACAGCATCCTCTAAATATTTTTCAGGAAGATATGCTTTTCCAATCATAAAACAAATATTTTTTTTTGATTCAGCAAACATACTCATCACAGCATCTTTAATTTCATCAGAACAATCTAATTCATCAATAAAAAAAGTCTCGTATTCTTTATCTTCATAATTAAATTTTTTAGAAAATTTAGATTCCCAAACATTACTAATTCTTTTTGAAAGATAATTTGAATCATCATCAGTTAATTTTTCAATAAAAAAACTTACATTACCAATAAAAACTTCTTTTTTTTCTCCGTCATAAATACCAAATCTTAAAATATTCTTAAGTAAATATCTGTAAGCTCTAAAAAAATCCATGCCTCTAATTTTAAAACCAGAAAAATCAGTAGGATAACGAATAGGAGGCTTTATATCAGGCAAATCAATAATTATTTCTTCCCCTTTTCCATTTAGTTTATTTAATTTTAATAACTCTTCATTTAAATCATTTAAATTCGTATTTCTTAAATCTACTAAACACACCCTATCTCTTATTATATCAACATGCTCTTTTTTTATTTTTGAATCAAGAAATATTTCTGTATCTAATATTTTATTAGTTTCATCAACACCTAGTTCAAAAAAATTAATCAACCCTTGAGCACTTTTATTCAAATCTAAGCCAGTAACTACCAAATACCTTATTTGATTATTAGCTAAAAGATTCCTTATAAGAATTTGAAGACCATAATCTTTGGAATATAACTGGCCAATAAAACAATAATTTTCAGGAATTAATTTTTCAATTATTCTTTCCTTTTTAGTCCATAAACAAACAATCCCAACATTAGATTCTTTGTTTGAAAGATGAACAGTATCTGCGTAATATACAGGCCACTTATCTTTTTCTGTTTGATTCATTTATAAAGGAAAGATGATTTAATTTAAAAAATATTGGTTATTTTCTATTATTTAAGAGTAATCTCTCCAAGTATGTTTACACTTTGTGCATTTTAAGAATTTAGTTTCAGGTTCATCCCCTGCTCTTGTTTGAATAAGCCAAAAATACGCTTTATCATTACC
Source organism: Candidatus Woesearchaeota archaeon (assembly GCA_021736975.1). Taxonomy (GTDB): domain Archaea; phylum Nanobdellota; class Nanobdellia; order Woesearchaeales; family 21-14-0-10-32-9; genus JAIPET01. Next base: position 14,684 of record JAIPET010000020.1, on the reverse strand, counting down.
ACATTTAGAACACTCAGCTTCAGTTATAGGAAGCATTTCATTATCAGAATCAACAATAGAAATTTCTTCTTTCTTTTTTATCTCTTCTTTAACTTCCATTGATCCTACTTTTTTATCCGTATAACCACAACTACAAACAACAATATTCTTACCATTTTCTTTCTTTGGTATTATCATCGAACCGCATTTAGGACAAAACATCATATTAATATTAAATAAACTTGTTTTGTTTAAAAAAGTTATGGTCAAATCAACAGCAACAGAACATATTTATTTCTATTTAAGAAATATTCCTTTGCATCTTTCTACAACATATTTATCTTTAAGAATTGAAATTATTGCACTTTTTGGATCTACAAAATTTCTTTTTACTTTTGCTTTTAATCTGTCTTCTTCTTCAAAAACATCTTTATGTTTTTTCTTAAATTCCTCTGAATGACCCTTCATATCTAATTGAGGACCATCCCTAATAAAAACTTTTTTTATATTTTCTTTTGGAATTTCCAAAGCAATTATTGATTTTTCTTCTTCAAAATCCCAATCACTCCAAACAACACTAAAACCCTCATCAGTTAATCTTCTCAATAAATGCTCTTTTATCTTAAGAACCTTTGAACCAGCAACATCATCTTTTTCTTCTAAAGGAACAACATCTATATCAAAAATGCAATTTTGTATAGACATAAAATTTTTTCTTTCTAAAACTAATTTTTCAAAATCTTTTTTTTCAAAAAAACCAACACCCCCCTTTTTTATAAATTCTTTACAAGCTTTTTTGAAAGACTCATAATTTTCAGTAGATAATGCAGCCGAAGCATTTCTATCTTTTTGAATAGGATCAACTATCACAAGAGGACTACTAGTTTTAGATTCATTTAAAGAAAATAAAGGATCTGCATGATGTTTCTCAACATCAATAACAGTCTTATCTTTCCACTTAGAAGCCATTTTAACAAGTTCTAAAAAAGAACCATATTTAATTATTAATAAATCAACAACATGACCTGAAAAACCTTTAATATAACTTTCAGCACCATAAACTCTTTGAGCTTTCATAAATAATTTAGTTATTTTTACTTCTTCTCTTGTTTTATCATCAGCTTTTTTATTAAAATATTTAACATGCAATGGACTCATATCACTAACATTCTTAGCTTTACTCCAAGTATCAACATCAATAACAGGAACTATTTCAAATAAAACATTATTATAAACTAATTGAAAATAATCTCTTGAACCATGAACTCTTTTAACATCCTTAAGAAACCCTAATAATTTTTCTGTCTCATTAGAAATATCAAATTTTAAATCAGGATTAAATCTAATAAAAATGTCCGCATCAAAATCATCAGGAAGAAAAGTTCCTTTAGCAACACTTCCACCAAGTTCTGCATTAGCATCAACTTTTTGTTTTTTTATTTCTTTATTTAACTTTAATAAAAAATCTTCAGCAATTTTCTTTATAGACTTATCTACTAATAACTTTTTTCTTATCTCTTCAACAAGTTGTTCTTGAGCCATATTTATTAAGAATATTTAAGGTATTAAATAGTTTTCCTATGAAAATTTACTTATGTATTTTTCAGCTTTCTGAATTAAAATATTTCGTTTATTTTCAAAAAACTCAGAATATTTACTATCCTTTAACTCTAAATTATTAAGAATTCTTAAAGAATTTAGATAAAAATTCATCCAACCAGGAACATAAAGAGTGTCTTCAAAATTACACCAAATATCCGCTAATTTTATTAATTTTGAAACCCTTGACGCCTCACATAAAACATTTTTATAATTTTCTTCACATTCATCTTTAGTCTTGCCATTTTCAACATCTTTTGATAATTCATTCACAATATTAGCTATTTTTTCTCCAAATTTATCTTTTATAACCTCATATGTAACCCAAGTATCTTCTATCACATCATGAAGAACCGAACATATTCTTAAAGTTTCAATATCTGGATGCTCAGGAAGCCATTTAAGAATTAATTCAGAAACAGCTAAAGGATGCAAAATATAAGGCTCTTTAGATATCTTTCTAAATTGACCAGAATGAGCCTGAAGAGCAAATACCACTGCTTTTTCATACTTAATCATATAATCAATATACATTCATGATTTATATATTTAATGGCCTAAATCCGCCTTAATTAATAAACAATCGAACCTGCACAAATACTCCCCAGACGAAATACAACCCTTAAGCAGCACAGCCTATTTTAAAACAGTTCTTTTTTCATTCATTTTTGAAATATATTTGTAACAAACTATAAGACATTAAACCCAAAAAATGAATAAACATTAAAAAGCATCAAGAATTACAAATATATATGGTTGCAAGATTAGAATTCAACGATCTATCATTTAAAGAAGAAAAAGAAAACATAAAAGTAGATTTTATGAAAAATTATTATTTTTACTTAAATAAAAATGAATTATCAGACATAGGAAAATTCTCAATAGAACAAAATGCAATAATCTTTGAATGCTCTGAAAAAAAAGCATCAAATAAATTTAATATGCTCCTAAACATAGGCTTTGAAAACTTAATCCATAAAGTTAGAAATAAAAAAACAATATATATTCATAAAAATTCAGGAATACCCTTAATTGGAACAAACGAATTTGGTTTAATTGATAGAGGTACTAACATAATAGAAGTCAAGCCATTAACAGGATGTAATTTAAGTTGTATTTTCTGCTCTGTTAACGAAGGAATTAATGATAAAAAAGACATCGTTGTAGAAGAAGAATATTTAGTAGAAGAATTTGCTAAACTAGCCAAAATAAAAAAACATCCAATCGAAGCAAACATAGGACCTCAAGGAGAACCAATGCTTTATCCAAAATTTTTAGAATTAGTAAGAGACTTAAAAAAAATTCCTAATGTTAAAGTCATATCAGTAAATACAAACGGCTTATTTTTAAATCCTAAAACAATAGATGAATTAGCACAAGCAGGCTTAACAAGAATTAATTTAAGTCTACACGCACTTGATAAAAAACTTGCAAAAGAATTAGCAAACGGACCATATAATATAGATCAAATTTTAAAAATGATAAAATATTGTGAAGGAAAAATAGATGTTCTTCTCGCACCTGTATTAATACCGAAATATAACGAAGAAGAAATAGGAAAAATTGTAGAATTAAGTAAAACAATAAAAAATAAAAAATACCCTACGATCGGAATTCAAAATTTTTTAAATTATAAAAGTGGACGAAACATCGTTAAACAATGGTCCTGGGAAAAATTTTATGAATTTTTAGAAGAACTAGAAAAAAAACACGATGTCAGTCTTAAAGTTGATGAAAACGTCTTTAATATTCATAAAGAAGAAACACTACCAAAACCATTTAAAAAAAATAATATCATAGAAGTTGAAATAAAAAGCGAGAGTCGAAATAAAAGAGAATTTCTAGCAGCAGCAAAAGAAAGATGCATAACAATCGTTAGTTGTGATAAAAAACAAGGAAAAATAAAAGTAAGACTGCTTAGAGATAAACATAACATATACACAGCAATACCTGTTTAATTAACCACCAAACAAACCTGAAAAAAACTTATCAATTGAATCAAATAAATTTTCAAAAAAACCTTTATCTTTCTCAGATTCCTGATTATTTACTTTCACTTTAGGTTTTGTTTCAACTACTTCTTCAGGTTCATCATCAGTACTTTCTACAAACAAATCCTCAGGAATTTCAACTTCAATAGTCTTAATTAATTTTTTTGAATAACCTAGGTCTGCCATAACCATCGTAGTAGTTATATTAAATATTTCAGTTTTGTATAAGTCCGGAATTTTAAGTTTGTAAATATAAACTTGTTCAGATTCTTTATTTTCTAAATTTATATTTCTTTGAGTATTACCCGTTACTAATTCTATTTGCCTAGGATACTGCTCAAAAAATTGAATATTATCAAACTGTTGATCTTTAAGATTTTCTACAGAAACAGTAACCAATATTTCATCTCCTGGCTTTGCTTTAGTTTGATTAACCGTCTGAGATAATTTAACAATTTCACCAGAACCAGTTACTTTAAGATTTACTTTTGCCTCTTTTGAAAATTGATAAGAAGTATCACTAAAATATTTTAAAGTTCCAACAAACTCATACTCTTCATCTTCCTCTGTAATTGGAGCAATAAATTCAGTAATAGTTATTCTTTTTTCCGTTAAAGGATCTAATAAAGGAACATTAATCGTTTCTTTAAACAAATCACTATTTATCTCAAAAGTTAAATCTTTAAATGAAACAGAGTCATCCAAATTATGAATAACCAAATCTAAACGCACATCTTCTCCAGGTAAAACCTCATCTCTATTCAAATAAAGATCTGCCTCTAAACTTTTTTCTTCAGTTGAAAACTCAGACACCAATTCACTTTCAAAAGTTTCACCTTCAATCTCAAATGCATAACGTAAAGTAACATTATTTTTTCCTTCACTTTTCGTTGTCAAAGCCAATCTAAACTCTTCAGATTTACCAGCAAGAATAGAATTTTTTGATGAAGCATGAAACCCTACTTTTTCAAATTTTAAATTTTTTATAGGAATATAATCAAAATTAGTCGGACCTTGCAAAGTTAACTTTTCAATATTTAAAGGATTATTCGTATTTTGATTTTCAACAGACACATCATAATAAATTTTTTCCCCAATCCCAGGAGCAGTATTAGATAATTTACCCGATACTTTAAAAGGCGCAGATAAATCTAATTTATAATCACCAGATTTTTCTTTAGAACCACTTTCTAAAACATAAGTTAAAGAATAATTTATTTGATGTAACTCAAAAGTTTGAGGAACAACAGTTAATAAAAAATCCCTTGATTCTCCAGGAGATAAAGTAAAACTTAAAACAAGTCTTTGTTTACCATCCCATTTATAATTATACTGGTTAATTACTTTAATATTTTCAGGCAAATCAATAGCATAATTTATGTTTTTAACCCATTCATTTCCTTCATTTTCTATCGTTAAAGTTATTGGAACTTCAACCAATGTTTTTTTATCTATTTCATACTCATTCTTAAGAGATAATTCTTTTACAGCTAAAGCTTCATCTTCATAAATAACTAATTTTACCGCGGGCATAGCAATACCATTTGATTTAATTTGAGCTTTAGAACTATCAAAAGTTTCATTTTCAAAACAATATTTATACTCATCTTTAGATTGACATTTTCCTAACCAAACAATAGTCGTTATACCTTCTGCTTTCACTAATAATCTTTCATATTCCCCTTTCTTATTAGCATTTTCATTTAAGGTTAATTGATGAACAATGCCATCAAGCACAAAATCATCATCATATCCATGCCAATCATTATGGATCTCTTTCCATCCAGCACTAACTGATATTGAACATAAAATCAAGAATATAATACATAAGACTAATTTGTTTTTCATATGTTTATTTAAAATTTTTAGTATTTAAAGTTTTGGATTATTAGAAAAAAAAGAAAAAAAAGAAAAAAAAATTAGAAGATTTATTCTACATCTTCAGTTGTTTCAGGTTCTGTAGCAGGTGCTTCAGGTTCTGTAGCAGGTGCTTCAGCTTCGATGTCATCTACCATTGAAGGTAGTGTTGGTTCATCTACACTGATGTCGTTTAAGCTAGGTACAAGTACTTCAACTTCGCTTCCGCTTAAGTCGTAATCCATGTATTTAGCAAGCACGTATGAAGCTCCTAATGTGTCTTGTGCTGAATATCCAGCAACTAAGATTGCATTTTGGTCTGCATACAACTTGATTTTAGCTTTTCCGCTTTCGAACATTGAGTTAATTTGGTCTCCTGTTGGATTTCCCATAAGTTCCATAGCAACTGAGTTTACATATGGTCCTCCTACAACTAGCATAGGGTAATCTCCTAAGTCTCCTTCAACATCAACATCTAAAACTCCAGCTCCTAGTCCAAATTCATTAACTGTGTAAGCTCCTGAATCACTTGTTCCGCCAACAGTTGAACCTCTTGAAGTTATAGTTATAGTTCCTTTTTGTTGATTTTGTGGAAGTGACATCTCTATTTTGTCATCTGATCCACCAAATGCATCGTCTGGATTACTTATAACTGCTCCATATGTTGTTACGTAGTCATAGTCTTGGGTTCCAATATTGTTTCCATTGTAGTACAATTGTTGTGACTCGTCGTCTCCATCAGTTACACCAAAGTGTTCTTGCGTTACATTTGCGTAGAAATAAACATTGTCAACACTATTGAAATCCATGTTAAAGAATTCAGTCATGTTGGTCAAGTCGCCAGATAATATACTGTAATCTGGGACATTTACGGTTATTTCATCACTATCGATATCAATCTTAAATAATGTTGTTGTTGTTGCTTTAACTTCATCCGTACCATCTTCATACCAAATTTCTGTTGTTGTAGCTGTAGCTGCATCTTGAACAACCCAAACTTTGGATGCTGTTTTTGAACCATCTATTTTGAAGATATCTTCGCCACTTACTGATTCAAACAACACACCAGGGTAATCGTTTTCATTAGGACTTGATAATGAAGAGTCTTCTTTCAAGTTAAATCCTGATTTACTCAAAGATATTTCAACATCTTCATAATCTGCTCTTTCTTCAAATGCTGCAAAAGTTATTTCTGCGTAATTATTTGGCAACATTAATGACTCTCCAAGTGCTAGAGGTTCAAAATCATCACCAACTTCAGTTCTACTCTGACCATAATATACTCCTATGTATTGGTCACCGGCAGGTGCTGACTGATTCAAGTATATATCCCAATACCATTCAGCATCATTGTTATCTGGTTCTCCGAATGCCACAGCTGGTTCGTCAGTTGCTGCATCATCATTTATATCTGCACCTATTAAAAGTGTAGCTCCATTATCTGCTCCACCTTCTTCGTAGAAAATGCTTCCGTCTTGAACTTGAACTTCTAGTCCATTGTCAAATCTTTCTTTACGTCCATCTCCTGAGACAACTTTTGATTGACCGCCAACAGTTACTCTTACAGAGGCACTTCCAACTGCAGATAATGTTACTTTTGAATCATCAACAGTTACTGAATCTCCTTTCATCATGGAAAATTCGTTAGCTGCTCTTACAGTCATACTATCTACATCTGCATCTATTATTGTTAGTGTTCTTCCTAAGAAATCAACTTCTAACTCATCATCAGCAAAAGATGCTAAACTTACATTATCTTTGAAATATAATTTGTAAGTTATTTCACCATCTGCAACATTCATCAATACTTGATCTCCATAATATTCACCCATATCTGAAGAAGTTCTTAGTGATAAAGCACTACTAACTAAATCTAATTGGTCGAAGTAATCTATTGTATCGTCGTTGAAATCCACATCTGTATCTACAAATCCATCAAGATTGTTGTCTGTAAGAGATACATTTCCTGTTTCGAAGTCAGCATTGAATGCAACTTCAGTGAAGTCTTCTCCGCCATCAATATTTACGGATCCGCCGCTTACGCCTGCGTCTGTTTTTGATTCAGCTTGTAGACTTGCTGAGATATCTATTGCTCCCAATACGTCTGATGTAGCTGCTTTTTGTCCTACTACTATTTTTCCATTAAATACACCATCTTGTACAAGTGGTGCTGGGTAGTCAGCTAAGCTTAGTGCCATAGCACCTGCAATTGTTGCTCCTAGCATAACTGCGCCTGCAGCAACTGCTGTCATTTTTTTTACTGTTTGTTTCACGTTCATTATTGAAACACCTCCGTGTTTGTGTCTTTTTTTTTGTTTTGGTGACTATCATTTTTCCGAATGTACGGATTGCGCTCATAACCAGCCCTTGAACTGATTAATTTAAGCCCGCACATACCAGAGTATTATAGTCTAATACGTGTATTACATCAGTATCGTATTTGCTTTATAAAGTTTTCGCAACCCAAGCCATCTTTAAAAGGTTCGAATGTAGCTTCAGACCGTATACTCCGAGAATTTTATGGTTTGAAGACATTATCACTTGAGAATTACAACAGTCGAAGTATTTAAATGAACTCAAGTAAAAATAAACTCTGAAAAAAAGCTTAAAAATGATAAAATTCCTTTTAAATACTTTATAAGTCATTTTTGCCCCCTATACCCCTATTAGAAGAGATAAATTAAGATTTATAACACTTGTCAAATAAAACAACTAATAAAGAGAAAAAAATAAAAAAAATGCGAAGTGCAGGGTGCAAACCGATGGTTTCGTCCATCGACACCAAAAACAAGCACAGCACCAAAAAAAAGCTGCACTTAACCCCCCAAAAAAAACTACAAAAAAAATATTAAACAAAGAAAAAAAATGCGAAGTGCAGGGTACAAACCGATGGTTTCGTCCATCGACACCGAAAACAAACACAGCACCACAAAACAAAAACTGCACTTAACCAAAAAAAAGAATACTAAAAAAAAACAAAGAAAAAAAAATAAACAAAGAAAAAAAATGCGAAGTGCAGGGTTCGAACCTGCGTAGGCACTAAGCCAACAGGTGTCTCACAATCATTGCCTTAAAATTTCTTTTAAAGCTCAACACACCCATTGATGTCTTGGGTCGGATTGACCTAAGCCTGTCCCGTTTGACCACTCCGGCAACTCCGCATAAGAGTTCACTCGTTGTAGATATGCTAGTCCTGAATGAAATAAATGTACCGGCAAATCCGCATAAATGTATTTGTTAAGAAAATTATACGATTTATATAATTAACTGTTTCTTAAAGAGTGTTTAATCAATTATTTTTTAATAAGAATGTTTAATCTTTGTTTTAAAGTTTCGCACATTTGAAGTGCGCCCTTATGATAACTTTCAACAGGATCTTTATCGTTTTTTTTCATTACTTCAATAATTTGTTGAGTTCCCGTCCTATCCCTATCAAGATTTTTAAGATTTTCTGCTTTAGTTCCGAATATGCCTTTCTCAGATTGATTTAACATCAGTAATCTTTCATGAATTTTATTTACAACATAAAGCATACTCACTAATTTATCTTTATCTTTAACTTGTTCTAATGTTTTATTTTCTCCATCTTCATTTTTTAAAATATCAGAAAATTCATTATACCATTCAGACTTAATACTTAATTTTTCACGCATATCTTTTGAACCACCATGATATTTGTTATAAACCCGACCAATTACAAAATTAATAGCTTTTGACTTATCCTCAATTGAAGAAATAAAATCCCTAATTGTTTGAGGAGTATGAGTTTTTTCAATTCTTTTTTCTGAAGAACCTTTAACGTTTATAATAGATTTAGCAGTTAATAATGCAAGAGAAACATAAATTACACAAATCATTATGTTTAATGCAAGTAAAGTCCCAACATCAAGATTTGAAGACAAAATACTTTGACTTGTAACAACTAAAAAAAACACTGCTAAAACTATGAAAGGAATTATCCAAAGCACTACTTTGCCCCTAATAGATTCTTCAAAAACCAATATACTTAGAACTACAGCAATTAATGAAGGTGAAAAACCAACAACAACCAAAAATAAAGGTGCGTTTGAAGTTAAAGAAATTATAACAACCATAACTATAAGTAAAACAAGGACTGCTATTGAAAATCCTTCAAAAAATGTCTTTCTTTTAGTATAAATATTTGAATCCATAAGATTAAAGGCAAATTTGTAGTATATAAATTTTTGTTACTTAAAATTAGTGTGAAAAAAGATAAGAAAATAAAATTAATTAGTTGACCCATGCAAATTTTCTTAATTTTGCACTTTTTCCAAATCCACAACTGGAACACACTTTTTTCTTTGCGTGATATGTTCTGTCTCCGCATCTCCTACAAACTATATGCGTTTTCTTTCCCGATTTTTTACCCATTGATGGTGTTCCTTTTGCCATATTTGTTCAACTCTATTGTGGTGATATAATTGTTATTGTGTCTCCTCTAACAAATACAGTTCCTAGTTTTCTTTTAACTTCACCATCAATTCTTTCTTCTGCTTCTTCCAGAACTGTGTTTATGTGAATGTCAAATGATACTAAGTTTCCTATGTATTGTCTTCCGTTCTTTAATTCAACTAATACCCTTTTATTTCTTGCTTTATTCAAAGCATCTAAAGGTCTTGACATATTTTCCATTTTTTATTCCCCCTCATAACATATATTAATAATTGATTTTTATTGAAGCACTGCATTTACAGCTTTTCCTTGACCAGGTCTGCTTGTAATTTTAGCTGTTCCTTTATCAGTTTCTACTATTGCCCCTTTTGTTAAAATATTTCGTCTAACATAGTTCCTATTCGCAGAATTTTCTTTTACATTTTTTAATTTTGCTTTTGAATATTTTTTTGTATTTGAATCTAACACATTGATTTCGTCAACAGATAACAAACCTGCCCTTTCAGATCCGCCTCTAGATCTATTTGTTCTTACTCTTTTAGCACCAACGTTAGTCATCACAGGATTATTTCCTTTTTGAGCTACTCTTCTAGGCCTAGTGCTTGTATTTCTTCCACCAGTATGTTTTCTTAATGATCTATCTTGTACTATTACCATGGTTACGAGGAAAGATAAACGATTTATAAATCTTTTGCATTGATATATAACAAAATAACTGTAGAAAAACAAATACTTAGTTAAAAAATAATTAAATTTTTATAGTTAAGAAAAATTCTTTAATTATGAATTCAAATAAGGAGATTTTAAACGCTAAAAGCGGTGATTGTATTCATTGTTCGCAATGAAATTATTAATTCTAGAAATCTTTATGTAAATCAAAAATATTATGATCTAAATCAAAACCTAACCGGCAATTATTTAAACAATATATTCGTTCGTAAAACATGTGGTGGCTGTGGTGTACCGGCTAGCATTGAGGTCTGTGGAACCTTAGGACCGGGTTCAATTCCCGGCAGCCGCCCTTTTACAATCATAGTATTCTGTGAGGAGGGACCATAAAATGGAAATGATGCTAGCAAAAGGAGTTAAAGATACATCTCCTGAAGAAAAAATTCTAAAAAATAAAATTATGAACGCAATAGTTAAGAATTTTGAACTAAATGGATACAACCCCTTACAAACACCGACCATTGAAAGATTTGATGTTCTCTCGTCAAAATACGCTGGAGGCGCAGAAATCCTTAAAGAAACATTCAAATTTAACGATCAAGGCGATAGAGAATTATGTTTAAGATATGATTTAACAGTTCCCTTTGCAAGATATATTTCTATGAATCCAACAATAAAAATGCCCTTTAAAAGATACCAAGTAGGTCAAGTTTTTAGAGACGGACCTATAAAACTTGGAAGACTTAGAGAATTTACACAATGTGATGCAGATGTTGTTGGAATTAAAGATATGTTCGCAGAAGCAGAACTACTAGGAATAGCACAAGCAGTATTTACTGAGTTAAAACTAAACACATATACAGAAGTTAACAACAGAAAAATTCTTGATGCAATAGTTGAAGAATCAGGAGTTTCTAAAGAAAAAGTTCAAGATATAATCCTAACAATAGATAAAATGAAAAAAATATCAAAAGAAGATATTTACAAAGAACTAAAAGAAAAAGGAATAGATGAAAAAAATGCAAATAAAATATTTACATTAATAGAAACAAAAGAAACAAACGAAGAAACCCTAAAATTTTTACAAGAAAAAATAAATTCTGAAAAAGGTAAAGAAGGACTAAAAGAAATGAAAGAACTCCTAGATTATGTAAATAAATTAGGTGTAAAAATTATTTTTGATCCAAGCCTGGCAAGAGGACTAACATATTACACAGGAACAGTGTTTGAAGTTTATTTAGAAAAATCCAAAATTAGATCAAGCATCGGTGCTGGAGGAAGATATGATAATATGATAAAAGATTTCATAAATAACAATCAAGAATATCCAGCAGTAGGATTTAGCTTCGGAATAGATGTTATATTTACAGCGATGAAACAAGAACAAAAAGAACTAGAAAAAACAGTAGTCAAAGCATTCATAATACCTATTGGAAATAATAAAGATGCAGCGATTAAAACACTAACAGAACTTAGAAAACAAAAAATAAATTGCGAAATGAATATTGCAAAAAAAAGCATAAGTAAAGCGCTTGACTATGCATCTTCGTATAACATACCTTTTTGCATATTAATCGGTGATGATGAAGCAAAAGAAGGAAAAGTAAAATTAAAAAATATGCTTACTGGCGAAGAAAAAACAATCGAAAATAAAAATTTAAAAAAAGAAATCATTCAATAAGCAAAATATACCAGTCCTGAAAAAATAAGTTAGTAAAAAAGTACATAGCGCAACATATGAAAAAATAAAAACATAGTATGTGCATGAATATGCTTCAGCGAAAAAAATACTATTATTTACGAAAGAATCAACAAAACCACAAATTTAAATAAAGAAAAAAAACAAAATAAAAAAGAGGTGAATAAATTGATAAGCATACCATTAATATTAATAATAATTCTTGGAATACTCGCAGCACTAATTGTATTTAAGATAGCAAAAAGCATAATCAAAGCAATAATGACTGGAATAATAATCATAATAATCATATTAGGTATTTTAGGCACAATAATATATTTTGATGTAAGCAGCGTAAAAAAATCATTTGAAGGAGAAAAAATATTCGCAATAACAAATAATAACACAATAATAAGCACAGCAAAAATAACATCAAGCGAATTAGACCTTCAAACAATATTAGGAAACGGATTATTTGAAGGAACAAATAAAGAAGAAAACAAAATGATACAAAATTTACTTGAAGAAAAAAATCAAGAAACAAAATCATTCATATTCTCAGCAGATTATGAATATATAAAACCAAAAGAAAATATAGAAATTGCAAACATAGAATATACAGAAGAAGAAATAAGAAAAACACTTTTTGAAGAAGAATCAGAAGAAATAAAAACAACAATAACAACAATACTAATAATAAATAAAATAAAAAAACTAAATATCAAAGAACTAGCAACATCAATAAAAGAAAAAACAGTTAAAATAAAACCAACACTGATAAGCACAACAATATTAACTGCAACACCAGACACACTAATAAACAAAATAAAATTAAGTTAAAAGAAAAAGAGGGAAAGAAAAATGGGATTATTTGGAATAGGAAAGAAAAAAGATGATGATCCACTAAGAGCATTACAAGAACTTGAAAACGAAACGAATTCAAACTTTGGAAACGATCAAGATTACGGACAACAATTTAACCAACAACAAAATTTTGATCAACAAGGAATAGGACAAAATCCAGACATACAATTTAATCAACAACAAGAACCACAAAAATTTGATAGTTTCGGAAATCCAATGAGATCCCAAAGTAATCAAAATATATCCTCAGCAATACCTGATCAATATAATTCACCTCAATCACAAGATAATTCAAAGGACTTGCAATTAATAATAGCGAAACTAGACGCAATAAAATCAGAAATGACCAATATCAGCCACAGACTAGAAATGCTTGAAAATCAAAACAACCAACAACCACAACAAAACCAAAGAAGATATAAATGGTAAAAAAAATAAAATCAAAAAATAAAATCAAATCAAAAACAATCTTCTTTGGAATAATAATATTTCTTTTAGCAATAGATCAAATAACAAAACACATCTTAAAAAATGTAAGTGAAGACTTCGGATTCTTAGCAATAACTTTTGTGAAAAATACAGGAGTAAGCTTTGGAATGCTTCAAGGAAGCAACACAATAATAATCTTAATATCAATAATATTCTTAGGATTACTTTATTATTATAGAAAAGAATTTGAAAAAAACGAAATATTTGCAATACTAATAATAACAGGAATTTTAGGAAACTTAATAGATCGAATATTCATCGGATACGTAATAGATTTTATAAATTTAAAATGGTGGCCAGTATTTAACTTCGCAGATGCCTTCATATTCATAGGCGTCTTTGGATTTGTAATAAGAAAATTCTTTGAAAAAACACCTAAAAAATAAATAACAAACCCTAAAAATCATCCATATCATTCATTTGATCAAGATAACCTTTATTTTTTAACCAAGAAACTTGAGTAGGCCTATACTTAAAAATAATATCTCCCTTTTCATCCCCGCCAAATTCCCAAGGCTCAACAAGAACAATATCTCCTTCTCTAACCCAAAGTTTTCTCTTTAATCTGCCTGGAATCCTACAATTTCTTGTTTTTCCATCCATACATCTAACATCACAACGAGAAGCACCAAGTCTTGAATCTAACACTCCTAAAACCTCTTCGTTTCTAGGAACTCTAACTCTTTCAAACTCTTCATTTTGCTGATTAGGAAACTCCATAATAAAAGAGTATAAACTTGATTTATAAATGTTCTCCTGATAATTAGAATTAAATACAAATTTTATATGAGAATAAAGATTTAAAAAAATTCAAAATAACAAAAAACTAAAATAAAAAGCTAAAGAAAATTATATAAACGATAAAAACTAAATAAATATTATGAAACAAAATTTAATAATACTAACATTAACCACTCTGTTTTTATTGATTCCACTAGTTTTTGCTCAGATTCCTGATGATGTTATTGATAGTTCTTTGGAGGTTTTTGGTCTTGGTGATATGCCGATGAGTTGTTATATTGGTTTTTGTCAGTATTCTCCTGAGAATTTGAGTTTTGATTATGTTGGTGATGTTCAGCTTGTTGGGCATGTTAATCAGAGTTTGGATTCGGGTAGTATGCTTTGTTGTGGTAAGGGTTTTTCGT
>JAIPET010000019.1 GCA_021736975.1 Candidatus Woesearchaeota archaeon | reverse complement strand
TAATCTGAACAATTAAAAGCGCAGTTTCGTCCGCAGTTTATACTGCGGCGAAGCCGCGTAAAAAAGTTTTCTAGAATTATTTGTTTAATCGACCTAAAGGTCAGGGTATTAAACCCCTAACTCGCTACGCTCGCAATAACAATTTACATTGTTATCCTCACGAGTTAAATTTAAAATTTTTATCTTTAAGCGTTAGATCAGATATTTTTAGTAATCATAATATTGAAAAAAAATTATTAAGAGAATTTGATGCAAATAGTGTTGGTGATGCGGATGAATTATTTTTTGGTCGTGTTAATAAAAATACATTAATATTTTATCATAAAAATAAGAATTATGAGGATGTTAAGAATTTTGTAGAAACTAATACATCTATTTATTCTCATAGAAATTGTTTAGTTGATTATGATTAGTATTGATTTTGTTTAGTACAAATTAGATTTGTTGAAAATTATAGACTATTTAGATATTTTTATATTGGTTTTAATTAAGTATTGTGTGTATTTAGTTTTTAAACAAATATTAAAAAGAATTGTTAACTTTACACTTATAATTCAAGAGGTAAACTGCGGGTGGGGGGATTTGAACCCTCGGCATCCGGCTTATGAGACCGGCACTCTAACCAGGCTGAGTTACACCCGCAAATGAAAAATAATATTTAATTTGTTTCTTCTAGTTTTGTAAAGATGTCTTTTAAAGTTTCTATTTTGTTTTCGTATTCTCTTTTATTTCTTCTATCAATTAATAGGCCTTTTATTCCTGCATTCTTTGCACTTTCCATATCGCTCAATAGACAATCTCCAACCATTAATACTTCTTCTTCTTTAAGGTTATTGTCTGTTAGTATTTTTTTGTAGCTTTCCGGATTCATTTTTAGTAGTCCTGTTTCGTATGAAGGATAAATTCCGTCAAATAATTCATCTAATTTGAATTTTTCTTTCATTTGTTCAAAACTAAATTTGTCTATGTTTGCTAATAAGAATATTTTGTAGCCTTTATCTTTTAATTCATTTAAAGTTTCTTGAGTTTCTTCGTACATTTTTGATAATATTACATTTTTATTCCAGGTTCCTACTAATTTTTCATATACGAATTCAGGTATTCGTAAATTAAAATCTGATACAACTTTTTCAAAAGCTGCTTTTAAGGATTCGTGTTCTTGAGTCATGAATGTATATTCAAATGTTGTTATAAATTCTGAGAATGGTATTTGGGTTCTTAAGAAATATTTTACTTGTTTTGCTGGACTTGGATATACTCCATTTTCTACTATTGTTCCCCATAAATCAAATATTATTGCTTTTGTCATAGTTAAACCTCTGTTTGTTGAATGTAATATGATTTTGTATTTAGGTGCCTTTTATATACTTTTTTGAAATATTATTTAAATAATATTGGTATGTGAGGTTGATTCATTCTAATTCTCTTTTTAGTATTTTATGAGCTCTATTAAGTGCTTTGAATCTTTCTGTATCTCCTGTTGGCATATCTGGGTGTGCTTTTTTTGCTAAATCTTTGTATTTTTTTGTCATTTCTTCAAAATTTATTGAGTCTTGGTCCACTCCTAATAGTTCTCTTGCTGCTTTTCTTTCTTCTTCTACTTCGTGTGATTCTGTAAAATCATCTATGAATTCTGATATTGTTTTTTCTCCATTAAGTATATCTCTTATTTCTAATTCTATTACTTTAGAAACTACATATAAGTTTTCTGCATATTTATTGCACGCTTTATAGGTATAATGCAAATGCATTCCTTCAACATACCATGATGCGCTCGCAGGGAGATTTTTAATTGCTACGGGTTCTAATTCTATATCTATATCGTCTTCAGTTAATCCTATCATCTTTAAACTTTCAATTATGTTATTCTTAAATCTTTGAGCTCTTCTACTATGTGAATCTCTAATGTTTAAAACATTAAATTCGTGTCCTTTAATTTTCGTTAATGTCATTTTTTTGCTTTTGTTGTGTTTTATCTTTATTTTAGAAAATACTTTTCATTTATAAATCGAATGGAGTTTTTTATGTTATCTTTTATTGTTTTCTAGTTATTTAGTAATTTTTATTAAGTTAGCTTTAATTTTTGTTTGATTATGGGTCTAAAAAATACTTTGCTTTCAATTATTTTGTTTTCTTCTCTTAGTTATGCTCAGACTAAAGTTGTTAAACAAGGTTCTTTTGTTAAAGATATTAAGCCAAAATTGGTTGTTGTTGATGAGTCTAATTCTCCTTTGCCAAATGTTAATGTTTTGTATTCTGATTTATCAGGAACTGTTACTAATTTGGATGGTGAATTATTTTTTGAGAATGTCGATTCTTTATATTCTTTAAAGTTTTCTTATGTTGGTTTTAATTCTTTAGAAAAAAATGTTTTGGTTAAAGACGGACTTGTCAGTCCTGACACGGTTTTTTTAGATAAGTCTGCTTATGAATTAAGTGATGTTAGTGTTATTGGAACTAAAGATTTTCTTGAAATTATTCCTTTTAAAGGTAGAGATGTTATTTCTGAGGACGTTTTAAGAAAAACAAGTTTGGTTACGGGAAATAGTTTAACTGATAAAATTTTTATGTTAACTACTGGTGCTTCTAAGTCTTTAGGTTCTACTTGGCTTTATGGTGGTGATGCATCTGATATTTACAAAGTGTATGAAGGAATTCCTTTAACTGATAAAGGATTTTTTAATAATGATGGTTTGTATTTGGGTGAAAATTTAGAAACTAAATTAAATATTTTTGATACTCCTCCTAACAAGCTTGGTAGTTTGCTTGGTTTTTTAGATGTGAATTCTAATATTTCTGAAGTGAATAAGTATTTTTTGAATTTAGATCAGTTTAGGTTTCAGTTTAGTTCTGTTGGTAAATTGGATTTTTTTAAAGATGATTATTTTAATTTTTCTGTTGAAAAAAATATTGCTGGTCTTTGGAATCTTGCCAATATAAAGCCTGATAAGAATCAATTGATTTTAGGATATAAATATAAAGATGAAAATAAATTATTTGAAGTTCATTCTTTGTTTAATAAAACTCAGCTTTCTTTAGAAAATTTGCCTAATGATCCTTTCCAAAAGTATTGGCAAAGTGGGGTTTCTTTAAGTTATTCTAATTTTGATGAGAGTAGTTTTGAAAAGTTTCAATTTGTTTATAATGTTATGAGCGAGGATTCTAGGTTTAAAGATGGTTTTTTGGTTGATAAGTATGTTACTAAAAAATTATTTTATGAATTTCAATCAAAGAATTTTTTAGGATTTTATGATTTTGGGTTTGAATTGCATCATGATGAGATGAACATATTTTTTGATATTGAGGATGATAAGTCAATTAATGATTTTGTATTGCCTTATTCTTCTGCTTTTATTTCTAAGAAAATTATGCCGACTTATTTTTTTATTATGCAAGAGTATAATGATAAAAACTTTAATTTAGCTTTTGGTTTAAATGCTTTGCTTGATTTAAATTATTTAAAAAAGGGGTTTGCGTTTGCTCCGTATTTTGGTTTATCTTTTAAAGATGATTTTATTTATTCTTTTAATATTTCTAGAAGAGTTAAGAGTTTAGATTTTGAGCCTAGTATTACTGGGGCAATTCCTAATAATTATGAAAGTTTAAAATTTTTAAAATCTGATAAATTTTCTTTTTCTATTGAAAGTAAAGATGATTTTTCTTTTGGAACTCGTTTGTCTTATGTTGTTTTTAGAGATCAGCATAAATCTGAATTTTCTTATGATTTTTTAGATTTTTTTAATGAAGATGAAGAAACTTTAAATTTATTATCTAATGCTTCTAAATCTGAGTTATTTATTTTTTTCCCCGAGCTTAATAATAATGAAGATGCGTATTTAAGGCTTGATTCTTTAATTTCGTATTTAGGAAGTTCTGATTTAGCTAATGAAATTATTAATGATTCTAAAGAGCGTTATGTAAATAATAGGAATAGACATATTTTTGCTGTTGATTTGTGGCTTAAAAAGAATTCAGATTTTTATTTAGGAACAACTATTAGTAAAGCAAAAGAATCCGGTGTTTTTGGTTCTTCAACAATTTATGATAAAGATATATCTATGATCTTTAAAGGATATTATAATTTAGTTTTGTTTGGTGAAAAGAATTCTTCTAATCTTTCTTTATCATCATTTTTTCAGTATGCAACAGGTTATCCTTATACTCCAAGATTAGGAAAAGCATCGATAGTTGATGAATTAAATGCTGAAAATGAATCTATAATGCTTAGCAGATATTTATCCAGGGAAACTATGCGTTATTTGAATAACGAGCGTAGTGTTCAGCTTGATAGAAATTCTTCAAGGATGCCGAATTTATTATCTACAAGTTTAAGTTTAAATTATGATTTTAAAATTGAGACTGGTTTTAAGGGTTCTGCAAGTATTTATGTTTTAAATCCTCATCTTTTATTTCCTAGAACTTCAAAGAATACAACTCAGATTTATTATACTTACGACGGGAATAAGCTTGTTAGAAAAGAAGGTAAAGCGGCAGGCATTATTGGTGGTTTTTCCTTTCAATTAAGATTTTAATAAAAGTTTTAAAAAAGTTTTAATTAAGACGCTCTGTCCGGAATAACACATTTTTGTATACTGACGCCCATCGAGGCACATGCGATCTCGAAGAGAGCGCATAAGTTGTGCCGTGCCTCAGTATACATTTTTATTCCTTTCGGACAGAGCCAATTAAGAGTATTTTATTTTTACATAAAATAATTTTCAAAAGCATATTGATTTTTCTGCAGATTTTTTATCAAATATGCCAAAATTAAGGGCTGGACTCTGCGACGGTGAGGGCAAACAGGTCACAAGAGTGGAAAAGTGAATAGAATAAATATCTGATATTGTATTTCTTTTTTCATAATTTATTTTACCAACAAAATTTATTAAACCTAATGATGTTGAGGGGTTCGGTATTGTTTTTCTTGAAGCTGGAATGTATGGTCTTCCAGTAATTGGTGGAAGATCTGGTGGTGTTACTGAAGCAATAGAAGAGAATAAATCAGGTTTTTTGGTTAATCCCGAGTCAATTAATGATATTTGCACAAGTATAAGAAAATTATATTATGATCCTGATTTAAGAAAACGCTTTGGGGAATCTGCAAGATTAAGGGTGAAAAAATATTTTAATATGAACAAATCAGATAGATTGCTTAATGTGTTTAATCAACTATGATATAATAATGATTTTGATTTGTTTTCAAATAAATCTACTATTTCTTCTTCAGAAAGGTGTTCTATGTCATTAATAGTTTTTATTTTTAGTGATTCATTATTTACTTCCAAAATGCTTATGGATGCTTCATTTATTATAAGATTTTCCCACAAATCTGTTTTATCTTCGGGTTTAAGAATTTTTGAAAGAAAATATCTGATTACGTTCCCATGACAAAATACAGCAATAACGTCAGATTCGTCGTTTTGAGTTATGTCATTAAAAGCATGTTCGATTCTTTTCCTGTCTTTTTTTGCTCTCTCAGGTGTTGTCCCTTCTCGTTTAGGGCCTCCAATAATAGTCCTATATATTTCCCTCAAATCTTCAGAAATTATGTGGGGTATATCCGGTTTTATCTTTTTAAATTCTTCATATGTTTGTAAAGCTCTTGTATAATTGCTAGAATATGTCTTTGTTATTTTTACGCTGGCCAATCTCTTGGCTAATAACTTGGCTTGATTTATTCCTTTTTCAGATAAAACTGTGTCTCCATCCTTTTTTATGGAATTTCCATGTCTTAAAAGTATTATATTCATATAATGAAATAGCATATTTTTTATTTATAAATGTTGTCTTATTTTTCAAAAAATGAAACTGTATTTTTTAAAGGTTGCTATTAAAGCATCATCATAGTGGACAGATTCAGATTATTTATTATCATAATTGCATCGTTACAACAAATTTCTTCAATTTTTATAGAAATATATATAACTTGTGAATGCTTTATGCTTTTTATGGTTAAATTAGTATTTATTCGCGGTGCACCTGCTGTTGGTAAAACAACAATAACAAAAGAAATTATTAAACTTCTTAAAGTAGAGAGACATTTGCACTGTGCGTATATTTTAGAGGATGATTTTAGAAAACAAATGCAATTCAAATATAAAGCTAGAGATTTAATAGCTCATAAAAATTCAGTTGAGCTTATAAAAACAGTTATTTTGAAATTGCTTGAATTAGATGATTATGATATTATATTTATCGAAGGTCAATTTAGATATAAAGATATTTTAGATGAGTATGCCGTATTTTTAGATAACAATAAATTTGATTCAATAATGTTTCAATTTCAACTTGATATTGAAGAAATGAAAAAAAGAGATATTAATTTAAGAAATAAGAAAAGTAAGGATATTGTTGAAGTTAAAACTGATATTGATTCGTACATTCCTGAAAACGCAATAATTATAGATACAAAAAATCAACTTGACGATGTAATTAAAGAAGTATTAAAAAATTTATTTGAATAATATTTTAAACAAGCATTTTATTGATTCTTGATAATAGGCATTTTATGACTGTTACTATTTTTTGACCTGATGGACCTCATGTCCGAATGGTCCATTGTGCCCGTACCTATTTTTGTTTTCTCGTCGACAAAATAGAAGAGAGCTATCGCTAAGTTCGATGGACTCTGCGACGGCGAGTTAAAACAGGTCACTGAGATGGGACAGTGAATAGCATAAACTCACTAATAAAAC
Source organism: Candidatus Woesearchaeota archaeon (assembly GCA_021736975.1). Classification (GTDB taxonomy): domain Archaea; phylum Nanobdellota; class Nanobdellia; order Woesearchaeales; family 21-14-0-10-32-9; genus JAIPET01. The sequence goes on along the minus strand of JAIPET010000019.1, from coordinate 18,196 downwards.
TGTTTTTCCATAATTACTTTTCGTTCAGCTTTTCTAAGATGTTCTTGAAATGTAGTTCTCGAAATTTTCATTATCTTAGCAAGCTTTTCTATTGTAATTTTGTGAGGATAATCATAATATCCATTTTGTTTAGCAAGCTTTAATGCAGTACTTTGTTTTTCTGTTAAAGGTTCACCCAAAGAAAAAGTAGTGATTATCGATTTTTTATTATATTTTATCCATTTTAGCTTTGTATCAGAATTTATTCTTTTATAATTGTTGTAAACTCTAAGTGAATCCTTTTTTGTGTGTGCTCCTATTTCAATAATTTCTGTGGCATCGGGAAGAATAATGACAGGTCTTAAGAAAACAATATTTTTATCAAAATCAAGTGAATCTTTTGAAATTCTAATAAAAGAAGTAAAATAACCTTTAGAATATTCAACCCTAAGATAATCTTTATCTTTCCTCATAGCAGATATTGCTTTTTCAATATTTTTGCCCTTGATTAACCCAGTTGTTACTAAATATGTTTTTCCTTTGTGTTCATACCAATTTACTGGATATCCGATAATAGTTAATCCGTACTTTAGGGCGAATTTTGCAATTGCTCCTTTGGGCATTTTCGCTTCAATTTTAGTTTCCCACATGTTTATAATAATTAATAATCTCATATATAAAACTTTGCAAACTACCGTATAATGTTGGGTAAAATAATTTATGTATTTGAATATTACTTAATATTATGACTCTATATGATGAATTATGTAATTTAAAAAGAGATTTGAAAATAATTAATAAGTACAATCTTTCTATTAATAAAATCCAGGGTAAAACAAAAGATATTTTTGAGTCTTATAAAAATAATCATATTTTACAAAACGCAATAAAAGGAACGCAATCAATTGAAAATAAATTTGAAGAATTATATGAATCAAGAACTGGAATAGTTATATTGCCAGAAAAAAAATTAAATACAGAATATATAAACCAAGTTAGATGTCTTAATGAACTTATATCTGCTCATTATTTAGATTCAAGAAAGTTAGGAATAATATTAAGACCTATTACTGTATTATTGACAGTGATATTTTCTATGGGAAATTCTTTTGGGAGTTTTGGATTACCTAATAAAAACTGGTGTAAAGAAGAAGCCAAATATATTGATGATAAAATAAAAAAATATATGGTTAATTTAAAAATATAAAAATCATAAGTTAAGTGACTGTTACTAGCAACTAACCTGTTACAACTCATGGACTCTGCGAACACGAGTCAAGACAGGTCACATAGAGGGGACAGTGAATTTTATAAGAAAATATTTAAATGCGATTAATTTAATGATATTATGACATCACTAAAAATTCAAATGGGCTTTTTAATTCTATGTAGTGATGATTCTGATATGTTAGACGTTGATTACTAAATCGACGTCCATAAAAATCTAAGGTGGTTATAATGGACAGAACACTAATAAATGAACTAGGAAATAAAATCGGACAATCGGTTTTGTTAAAAGGTTGGGTCAGTGAGATAAGGAACTTGAACAAAATTAAGTTTATAATTTTAGCAGATCGTTCTGGAGATATACAAACTGTTGCTATACAAAATGAGACTGATATGGAATCATTTGATCTAATTAACACAATTACTAAAGAATCAGTTGTTGAATTAATTGGAAATGTAAAAGAAAATAAGACCTCTAAATGGGGAATTGAAGTAATTATAGAAAAATGTGTGTTGTTAAACAAAGCAGATACTCCTCTGCCAATAGACAATTCAGATAAAAGTAATACGCACTTAGATAAACGTTTGGATTTTAGATTCTTAGATACAAGGAACAAAAAAATAAATGCTTTATTTAGATTAAGAGGAAAAATAGTTGTTTTTTGTACAGAGTTTTTTGACAATAAAGGTTTCACTAATATTCAGACCCCAAAAATAAACACTATTGGCGTGGAATCGGGTTCAGAATTATTTGAGCTTGATTACTTTGGAAAGCCTGCATATCTAAGTCAGTCTCCACAGATATACAAACAGATGTTTGTCGCGGGGGGTTTTGAAAGAGTATATGAAATTGCTCCTGTATTCAGAGCCGAAAACTCAAATACAACAAGACATCTAACAGAATTCACTGGTGTTGATTTAGAGATGGGGTTCATTAAAGATGAAAATGACATTATGGAGATTATAGAGGAATTATTTTCATATTTAATAAAAAGGTTAAAATCTGAGTGCTCAGGAGAACTTAAAATTTTAAGTGTGGAACTCAAAGAAATTGAAACCATTCCTAAGATAACTATGAAAAAAGCAAAAGAAATATTACTCTCTAATGGAAAGAAACTCTCAGAAGAAGATGATTTGGATTCAGAAAGTGAAAAAATATTAGGAGAATTTGCAATTCAAGAATACGGATCTGAATTTATTTTCATAACAAACTACCCGTGGGCTATCAGACCATTTTATCATATGAAGCCGGAAAATGACGAAAAAGGAACAAAATCTTTTGATTTGTTGTACAACGGTGTTGAAATATCAACAGGTGCTCAGAGAGAACACAGATTGGAAATTTTGAAAAAACAAGCTGAAGAAAAAGGAATTGATTTTTCAAAAATGAAAAAATATGAAGAAATATTCAAATTTGGCATGCCTCCTCACGGAGGTGTCGGGTTTGGACTTGATAGGATTACGCATAGGTTATTAAAACTTGGAAATGTGAGGGAAGCAGTATTATTGCCAAGAGCTCCAGACAGGAACAATCCATGATTTAATTTGAGTTAGATTAACTGTTTCCATTTACTGACCTGTTACAACTAACGGACTCTGCGTGAAAATACATTGAACTTATTTTAGCTTACTGAGTGCAATTTTGTCAACATCACCAAACTTATTCACGATTTTTGCCGGCATCAGACAGTCACATGTCTCTGATGATATATAAATCGAGTGGTGACGTGACACCACGCATGGGTCGACAAACAAAGAATTACAAGTCACGAATACGTGACACAAAGAGCCACTATCCCTACAATATGACCTGTTACAACTCATGGACTCTGCGGGATTTGAACCCGCGGCCTCCCGATCTTTGGACTATCACTAAATTAGGATTGTTTGCCAACCGAGCGCTCTACCAGCCTGAGCTAAGAGCCCTTTTAACTTTTGAAGTTAAGAAGATGTTTTTATTTCTTTCTATATGGGCTTGAGCGCAGCGAAACCCACTTCGGAGTTGATGGACGAAACCATCATTTAATAAAATTAAAAAAAAATATTTATTTTTTCTTTGATACTTTGCATTCTTTGCAGCATGAACTGCCTAGCATAGTAAATCCACCTAGTATGAATGCTACTGTGTACCATTGTATTCCCCAAAAGTTCCATACTTTTAGGTTTCCTAGTAAGAATATTATTCCTATTATTAGTACTAGTGCTCCAGTCATTTTTGAACATTTTTCACAACACATTTTTTATCACCTATTTTTTATTTTGTTGATTTTATTTATATGTTCTTTGTTTTTTTTTAAGTTATTTTTATATATTAGTTGTATTTTTCTTGTATTTATGGATACAAAAAATAATGTTTCAGTTGATGTGATGGTTTCATATTTAAACAAAAATAAAATTGATCATCCTGAGTTGAATGATGATGTTTCTTCTAGAAAGCTTATTGAGGAGTATAATTGTAAGATTAGGAAGATTTATCATAAATCTATTGATGATGATCAAAATAAACTTTTTTCTTTAGCTTGGAAAAATGTACTTTTTGGTAATTATATTAGTCCTTGATTTTGATTTTTAACGAAGTTTTTATATACTTCACTTTTTTTTTAATTATATGGATTTTACTGATGATATTATTAACACGATTAGAAAATTAGCTTTACTTAATGCTGTTAAGCATAATGGTAAAGCAGTTGCAGGCGGTGTTATTGGTGGTTTACTCGGTGATTTTCCTGATTTAAAGAGTGATATGAAATCTGTTTCTATTAAGGTTAATGAGGTTCTTAAGGAAGTTAATGGTTTAACTTTAGATGTTCAAACAAAGGAGCTTTTAGAAATTGATCCTGATGCATTAGAATCTAAGCATAAGGAACATGATATTTTTGATTTTCTTGGTATTAAAGAAGGGGAAAAGGTTGTTACTGCGTTTCCTCCAGGTCCTGAGAAATATCCTCATATGGGTCATGCGAAGGCTTGTTTGGTGAATTATTTGCTTGCTAAGAAGTATGGTGGTAAGTTTATTTTAAGGTTTGAGGATACTAATCCTGATCTTGTTAAAGAAGAGTTTTATGGTATTATGCAAGAGGATTTTAAGTGGCTTGGTGTTAGTTGGGATGATTTGGTTTTTGCTTCTGATCATATGGATTTATATTATAAGCATTTTGAAGAATTGATTGATAAAGACAAGGTTTATGTTTGTAGTTGTGTTCCTGAGGATATTAAGAAAGGTAGGGAAAATGGTGAGCCTTGTATTTGTAGAAATCTTTCAAAAGAAGATACTAAGAATCGTTGGGAGGAGATGAAGATTAGTGCTCCTGGTTCTTATATTGCTAGGTTAAAAATTGATTTGAAGCATAAAAATAGCACTATGAGGGATCCTACTGCTTTTAGAATTTTAACAACTACGCATGCTAGGCAAGGAGATAAGTATAGGGTTTGGCCTAATTATGATTTTCAAAATAGCATCATGGATGGTTTTTTAGGGGTTACTCATAGGATTAGAAGTAAGGAGTTTGAGATGCGTAATGAACTTCAAAGATATTTACAAAATCTTCTTGGTTATAGTGAAACTAATATTTTTGAGTTTGGAAGGTTTAATCTTAAAGGAGTTGAGTCTTCTGGTAGAATTATTAGGGAAAAAGTTAATTCTGGGGAGCTTATTGGTTGGGATGATCCTTCTTTAACTACTCTTAGAGCTTTAAAGAGAAGAGGATTTTTAGCTGAAGCTATTAAAAATTTTGTTGTTAGTACGGGTATTACTAAAAATGAACCTACTTTAACTTGGGATGATCTTATCATGCATAATAAGCGTTTATTGGATGAGGATTCTGATAGGTATTTTTTTGTGGCTAATCCTGTTGAAATTAAGATTGAGAATGCTCCTCAAAAGGAATTTGAGCTTAATTTACATCCTTCTAGAAGAAGGGGTGGTAGAAATTTTGTTAGTGATGAGTTTTTCTTTATTTCTAAAAAGGATTATGATGATTTAGAAGAGAATACTTTGTATAGGTTTATGGAGTGTTTTAATTTTAAATATTTGGCAGGTAGTGTTTTTGAGTATGTTGATGATTCTATAGATACTTATAAGAAATCTGGTGAGTGTATGATGCATTTTCTTCCTAAAAAAATGGATTTGGTTGATGTTGAAATTTTAATGCCTGATAAGTCTTTAATTAAGGGTTTTGGCGAACCTAGTATTATTAATGTTGATGAAGATGATATTGTTCAGTTTGAAAGGTTTGGTTTTTGTAGGCTCGATGATAAGTCAAAGTTAAGGTTTTGGTTTACGCATTAATTTATTATTCGTTGATAGTGATTGTTTCTAATTGTCATTTTTGTGTATTTGAGACCAAAATGTTTATAAATCTTAATTTTTTTAGTTTATTTAGTTAACAATTAGGAGGTGTTAATATGAGTGATTCAGTCATTGTAAAATCAAAAGTAAAAGAATTAGTTATTGGATATAATATTGCAGGGGATTTTGCTGATGCTCTAGATGAAAAAGCTAAACAATTAGTTAAAGAAGCTGTCAGAAGAGCTGAAGGTAATGGTAGAAAAACTGTTATGGCAAAAGATTTATGATTAGATTTATATTTTGCTGATTGATTTTAATTAAATTGGTTTATATTATTTTTTTTCTTTATTTCTTTTAGAATTTGTCTTATTGATTCTATTCTTGATTTTGTATATATTATTGATCTAACATTTAGATGTTTATTTTCTGATAGTTTATTTAGGATTGTTTCTGCTATTTTTAATTCTATTTCTATAGATTCTATTTGATCATTTTTTTTATTATTTTCATTTTTTATTTCTTTTGCTGCTTGTCCTGCTAAATAAAAGAATTGTTTTATGTTTTCTTTATTCATCTTAGAATAATCCCATTATTTTTTTATGTTTTTTAGGTTCAACATTTATTGGTTTAGGAATATTTGTTATTTCATTTGGGTTTTGATTTGGTAAATTGTTTTGCAGTGGGAAATTTATATTATTGTAATTTCCTTGATTATTTGTTTGTGGTTGTTGGTTTTGTTGTTGTCTTCTTTGTTGCGCGTATTGATTATATTGGTTTAATGAGGGTTGTGGGTTGTTTGGTTCTGGTATGTTTATATCATCAAAATCTAGTTCGTCTGTTGTTTGTTGATTTTGTGGAATTTGATCATTGAATTGCGTGGGTGGTTGATTATATTTTGTTGGTTGCATTGGTGTGTTAAAATCTGGATTGGTTTGATAATTTCCAAGATTTGCATTTTCGGATATATTATTCATGTCAGTATTTTGTAATCCTTCTCCTATTTTTTCAAAGATTGTTATTAGTTTGTTTATAGAATTATCAAGTCTATTTATAGAAGATATTAATTCAGATTTTTCATTTTGTTTAATAGCATTACTACTTTTTAATCTGTCAACTTCATCTCTTAAATTTTGAATTCTTTTATGAGATAATAGTTCATACTCATCGTCCATATATAACCCTCATCCTCTTTTTTATTAATAATCAAATTACTACTATATAAATATTACTCTAAATATGAGTAGTATGAAACTCTCTATTGTTGTCTTAAAGAAATCTTGAAAAAGACATATATTTTAGAAAAAAATGGTGGTGTTTTTTGATAAATTATTTTTTCATAGACATAAAATTGTCTGTCGCAATAATAATAGTAAAGGGTTTCATATTAGTCTATAAAAATAAAATATGATTAATAAATTTAATTTTATTTATTCATCTATATTTTTTGATTCTTTGTTTGTTTCTGCTAATATGACATCATCTATTCTTAGTATCATGTTTGCAACATCTGTTGAACTTGTAATTGCTTGTGTTTTAACATTTAATGGTTCTATTATTCCTTCTTTCCAAGAATCAATGACTTTTCCTGTATAAACATCTATTCCTGCCCATTTTATTTTTGATTGGTTTGCTTTTAGTTCTGTTAATACATCTATAGGGTCTAGTCCTGCATTTTCTGCTAGTGTTTTTGGTATTATTTCTAGTGATTCTGAGTATGCTTTTACGGCTAGTTGTTCTCTTCCTGATAATTCTTCTGAGTATTCAGCTAGGCTTTTTGAAAGTATCATTTCTGTTGCTGCTGCTCCTGCTACTACTTTATTATTTTTTAGAGTTGCTGTTAAATCACCTAATGCATCTTCTATTGCTCTTCCTGCTTCATCTACGATGTGTGAGGTAGATCCTCTTACTAGGATTGTTGATAATTTTGATGTTTGGCAATTTTCTATGTATGTCATAAAGTCTTCTCCGACTTTTACTTCATGTACTAATCCTGCTTCTCCTAAATCTTCTTTTGTTATTTCTTGTATGTCTGTTACTGATTTTGCGCCTGTTGCTTTACTCAATTTTGACATATCACTTTTTTTAACTCGTCTACACGCGTATATTCCTGCTTTTTGAAGGTAGTGTTGGGCTAGTTCATCTATTCCTTTTTGACATATTACTACGTTTGCTCCTGAAGAAATTATTTTCAATACAATGTTTTTTATCATTTTTTCTTCCATGTCTAAGAATTGTTGTATTCTTTCAGGGTCTGTTATGCTTATTTTAGAATCTGTTTCTGTACTTTTAATTTCTATTGGACTTTCAATTAATGCGATTTTTGCATTTTGTATTGTTTTGGGCATTGAGCCGTGTGTTTTTTCTTTATCAAGTATTATTCCTTTTATTAGTTTTGATTCGCTTATTGATGCTCCTGTTTTTTTTTCTATGAATATTGTTTCCCTTGGATCCTCGTTTTTATCTATTAATTTTACTGCTTCTAGTATTATTTTTGATAAATGTTCTTTTGCGTCTTCTGATCCTTTTCCTGTCATAGCGGTTTCGCATATTTTTCTAAGGGATGTTTCATCTACATCTTCTGATATTTTATTTAGAATTTCTATTGCTTTTATTGCTGCAAGTTTATATCCTTTTGATATTACTGTTGGATGGATTTTTTTATCAAGTAGTTCTTCTGCTTTTTTTAATAGTTCTCCTGCTAGTATTACTGCTGTTGTTGTTCCATCTCCTACTTCTTCTTCTTGTGTTTTTGCTACTTCTATTATCATTTTTGCAGCTGGGTGTTCAACATCCATTTCTCTAAGAATTGTCACTCCGTCGTTTGTTACTATTACTTCTCCTAATGAGTCAACTAGCATTTTATCCATACCTTTTGGTCCTAGAGTTGTTCTTATTGCTTCTGCTACTAGTTTTGCTGCTAGTATGTTCATTCTTTGTGCGTTTCTTCCATTATTTCTTTGTGAGCCTTCTGGCATCATATAATTTTGAGAATCGTTATTTGTCATGTTTTTTCCCTCTTTAAATAGAAAGTTTCATTGCTTTATATACTTTTTTGGAATATGTTTGTGAAGGGGCTCTAGCAGGAAAAGAATAAATTTGTAAACTGCGAATGTTTATTTTTTATCTCTGCTAAAAAGAAATAACTGTTGAATACGTAATTTCATTGACTTTGTCAATGTACTCATCTCAAAATTCATCAAGGCAGTATACTAAAATCTGTTATTCCTGGCAGAGCCTGTGAACCGAAATTTTTATAATATGTTTATTTTTAATATTTTTATGATTATTACACTTGGTGGAGATTTAGGGAGTGGAAAGACTACTGTGTCTAATATTTTAGCTAAGAAATTAAATTATGGTAGATTGTCTAGTGGTTTTTTTCAAAGAGAAATTGCTAAAAAAAGAGGGATTTCTTTACTTGAATTACAACAAATTGCTAAATCTGATCCTAGTGTTGATGAAGAAACTGATAATGCTTTAAAATTATGGGGTGAAACTAAGGATTGTTTTATTATTGATGCAAGGCTTGGTTTTCATTTTATTCCTAATAGTTTTAAAATTTATTTAAAATGTAGTTTGGATGTTGGCGCTAAAAGAATATTTGAAGATGATGCTGAGTTAAGAAAATTTGAGGCTGATAATGTTAGTTTGGAAGTTACTAAAAAAAATTTGGTTCTTAGAAAAGAAAGAGAATTATATAGGTATATGAAATATTATGGTATTAATTATGAAAATGATGCTTTTTATGATTTAGTTATAGATACTTCTGATAAAACTCCTGAAGAAATAGTTGGTATTATTCTTGAAAAAATGCCTGTTTCTAAAAATTAGTCCACAACTTTTAAATAAAAGCTTTAATTTCTTGTTTTTTGTGACTATATTATGGCAAAAAACAGATATTCGAATCATGAACTTGTTGAACAATTAGGCGGTAAAGCTGATGTTATGAGGACAAAGACAGTTACTATTGTTGGATTGGGGGCTGTAGGCTCTGTTCTTGCTGAAATTTTTACAAGAGCAGGAATTAATCTTAGAGTTGTTGACAAAGGAAGAATATTAGAGGAAGAGCTTCAAAGACAATCTTTATTTTTAGAAGAAGATATTAATAAATTTAAAGCTAAGCAATCAAAAAAAAGGTTATCTGATATTAATCCTCATGTTAGCGTAAAATCTTTTCATGAAGAATTAACAAAGGATAATGTTTATTTAGTTGAATCTGATTTAGTTATTGATTGTTCTAATGATATTAATGTTTCTTTAATGCTTGATAAGTATTGTTATAAGAAAAAGATTCCTATGATTTATTCATATGTTTCTGGAACTAAAGGTCAAGTTTTTATTGTTGATAAAAAGGTTTCATTAGAACAAATTTCAGAATATGTTATTAATAAGAGAATTAGTGAAGAGGGTGTTATGGCAGCTACAATTCATACTATTGCAGGTATTATTTCATCTAAAGCGGCTAAACTTCTTTTAGGAGTTAGTCATCAAGATAATATGCTTGATTTTGATATTTGGGATTTTACATTTGATAAAAAATTTGTTAGAAAAAATAAATAGTTTATTTTAATTTGAAGGTTCATATATGATTTTAGAAAAAGATATAGATTTTATAAGGAAAAAAATTCAATCTTCAGTTAGACCTTTATTCTTTTTTGATGATGATGCAGATGGTGTTTCGTCATTCATTCAATTATATGCTTTAACAGGTGAAGGGAAAGGTATTATTGTTAAAGGTAAACCTGTTTTAGAGGAAAAATATGCTAGAAAAGTTCAAGAATATTCTCCTGATTTGGTTATTATTTTGGATAAGCCTCTTGTTGAACGTGAATTTTTTGATAATGTGAAACAAGAGATTATTTGGCTTGATCATCATCCTGTGCAGGAGGTTCCTAAGAGAGTTAATTATTTTAATCCTAGAATTGAGGATGATAAAGATAATTCTCCAACTAGTTATTGGGCTTATAAAATTGCTAAAGGCACTGGTAAAGAATGTTTGTGGAAGGCAATGTTTGGTATTGTTGGTGATTGGCATTTACTTTTAGCTGATGAATGTTTTGCTACTTATCCTTATTTACTTCCTAAAAATATTACTAGGGCTGAAGATGCTTTATTTTCAACTCAGCTTGGTAAATTAGTTAAAATTGTTAATTGGAATCTTAAAAGTTCTACTACTGAAGTTAATAAATCTATTAAAGTTTTAACTAGGATTGAGGATCCTTATGATATTTTGGATCAAAAGTCTTCTAAGGGTAGATTTATTTATAAAAAATTTGAACATTTGAATACTCAATATGATGAGTTGTTGAGTTCTGTGGTTGTTACTGATGATCCTTTTTTAGTATTTAGGTATGATGATAGTAAATTGGCTATTTCTTCTGAATTATCTAATGAATTGTTGTTTTTGCATCCTGATAAATTAATTATTGTTGGTAGAAATGTTAGTGATGAGATTAGACTTTCTTTAAGGGCAAAAAATTATAATGTTTTAGAGATGCTTAATGAGGCTTTAAAGAAAACTACTGGTTATGGTGGTGGTCATGATAAGGCTTGTGGTGCTAGTATTAAACAATCTGAATTTGATGATTTTTTAAGTTCTTTAAGAGAACAATTTAAAAATCTTAAAAAATGAATAATCATTTAAATATCTGTATATTTTTATAAATATGAATTTTCAAAATATTAAGCAAGTTAAAGATGCTGAGGCATATTTGGATGTTGCATTTAGAAAATCTAGGTCTAAAGAGCAACCTAAGTCTAGGCTTGATAAATTAACAAGGCTCAGAAACGCTGAATTGTCTAAATTGGATGTTTTTAGAAATGTTTTAGTTGATTCCTTGCAAAAAATTATTGATGATTTTCCAAGGATTAAGGAGCTTCCTATGTTTTATCAGGATATGATGCGAAATAATGTTGATCTTGATAAATATTTGAAGTCTTTATCTTCTATTAAGTGGGTTAATGATAATGTTTCTAAACTTCAAAAGGATTGTGCTAGGAAAATTTTTAAGGCAGAATCAGAAGAAGTTATTAGGACTTCTGTTAAAGGTTTTCAAGGTAGAGTTGCATCTATGATGAAGCAAATTAATAAGTTTCTTGATTTTTTGGAGAAAACCAGAAGGATTATGAAGGATTTTCCTCATATTGAGGAAGGAGCTTTTATTGTTTGTCTTGCTGGTTTTCCTAATGTTGGTAAGAGTACTGTTTTATCTAAGATTACTAGTAGTAAGCCTGAAATTAAGGATTATTCTTTTACTACAAAGAATTTGAATTCTGGTTTTTTATTTGCCGGTCTTAAGAAGGTTCAGATTATTGACACTCCTGGAACATTAGCTAGAGAAGATAAGATGAATGTTATTGAGAAAATGGCTTATTTGGCTATTAAACTCGTTTCTAACATTGTTATTTTTGTTTTTGATCCTACATATAGGTATACTTTTGATGATCAGGTTAAGTTGTTTTATTACTTAAAACAGTTTGATAAAGAAACTTTTGTTTATATTAGTAAAACTGATATTGCTGATAAAAAAAATATTGATCAAGTAATTGATTTTTGCACTGAAAATGAGTTGAAATATATTTCTGATGTTAAAGATTTGTCTACTTTTATTAAAAAAGAAGCTAGAAAGAAAAGAGAATAAGTAGTTATTTTGTTTTTTCCATATATAGTGTTCTTGTTGGAAATGGTATTTTTATATTGTTTTTTCTTAATTCTGCATATATTTTTTCTGTCATGTCGCTTTTTATTGAGTAAAAATCATGATAGTTTTTAATGAAAAATGTTATTTTAAAATTAAGTGAGTAATCTGCTAATTTTTCAAAGAATATTTTGTGTTTTGGAAATTTTAATAATATTTTTTCTTTATCTAGTAATTTATTAATTACTTTTTTAAATTTAACAACATCGCTGCCATATGCTATTGCTACATCGATTTTTATTCTTAGTGTTTCTGATGGGTGCGCGTAGTTTTTTATTTTCATATTTGCCATGATTCCATTTGGTATTAGGACTTCTTGCGCATCAAAATTTTTTATTCTGGTGCTTCTTAGATTTATTTCTTCAATGTAGCCAATTTCTCCGTCATTTAATTCTATTAAATCTCCTTTTTTAAAGCTATTATCCATTATTAGAGCAATTCCTCCAAATATGTTTGCTAGAGTATCTTTAAATGCAAAACTTAAGATTATTCCTATTATTCCTACGCTTGCGAGTAATCCTGCTACTTCTACGCCCCATATGTTTAATATTATAAATATTGCGACTATTGATAAAATGATATTTATTATGCTTTTTGCTAAGGGTATTATTTCTTCGTGTGCATTATCTTTTCTTATTTTTGCTAAGTCTTGATTCCATTTATGCAGTATTATTTTGGATGTTGTTGCTAGTATGTATGTTATTAATATTATTAGAAGTGTATTGATTAATAATGTGATTTCTTGTCCGACTGTTGTATATAAAGTAACGATTTTTGTTGCAGTTATTTGTACAGCGATCACAGCACCCATTAAGATTATTGGAGTTTCTAATTTACTTAGGTTGCTAGTGTTTAATTTTGTTTTAATTTTTGCATAATTTATGATTTGTTTCTTAAATAAATGTATTATTAGAATTAATATTATTAAACTTGCAGAAAGTATTATGCTAGGGTATGGTGAGTTGGTTGATAGTATATTTGAAATATCCATGATTTTGTTTAAAAACTAGTGTATAAAATGGTTTGTAACTATTATAAAATAGAAATTTATGCTATTTTAGCTGGTATTTGTTCAACTTTTATTGCACAATCACAAGGTAATTTCATTCTTGCTCTTGTTAATGCAAGTTTTGCAGATTCTAATTTTTCTTTATTTACGTTTATTTCAAATACTGCTTGTCCTTTTCTTACTCTTGCAGCCAATCCTACTGATTTTCCAAATGAGTGTTTCATTCCTGTACTCATTCTGTCTGCTCCTGCTCCTGCAGCTAGAGGATTATTTCTTAGAACGTGATGTGGGTATACTCTTATTTTCATTAAGTAATTTTGTGGTGCTTGTTTTTCCATTACTCTATTTGATGTTTTTCTTGCTGATTCTAATGAGTTATGTCTTAATTGTATGTCTACTTTTGGACTTAATATTAATCTAAATGCATATTCTTTTTTTTGGTTTCCCATAACAAATTTTACTATTTTGTTATTTGGTACTGCTCTTATGTATGATTTTTCTCTAAATTTGGATTTTCTTGTAAATGGTCTTTCAAGTCTTCTCCATGCAACCGCTCTCATTAATTTTGCCATTATAGTAGAAAAAATACTTGCTTTAAAAAGCTTGTGTTTTAGATAAAAGGTCAATTAAGAATAATTTTAGAATAAATTTTGAAATATTTGTGTTTATTAATTAAATAAAAAAGAAAAAAAGCGGAAAAAGCTGTTTTTCGGGGGGAGGGTGGTTTAGAATTTTTTTCCGCTAAAATTAAAAATTTTTGATAATTGAACATCTTTTGGTGCTACACCAGTTCGATCAATGGGCATGTCAGCAGGTATTTTTTCTTGCCTGTTAAACAATGCCTCTCTTGATCGTTGTACAACTTCTTTGTCATTTATTTTTTCTAGTTTCTCTGTTGTTTTAGCTAATACTTCTCTTAACTGGTTAACCTCTTTTTCCAGGGAATAAATTTTATTTTGGCATAAACTAAGTATTCTGTTTGTATGATCTCTTTGTTGAATCATGTTTGATTGTATGTCTTCGATTTTTTCTTCTGAAGTTCTTTTTTGTACTGTTTCAAATCTATTTGTTCCTTGTTGGAACATTGCTGTTCTTTGCATTTGCTGTATGTATTCCATTGTATTTACAATGAATGTGGTTATTTATAAACTTTTCTATACTTTAGTAGCATGGTATAGTTTTTTGTATACTAGAATATTTTAAAACGTAGTTTCATTTATAAATGAACAAGATTCTCTAATTTTAATGATAAAATTAAAACCAATAAATAAATTAAATAAATTAAATAATGAAATAAAAGATACATTTATAGAAAATACTATGTTGTTAGAAGTAAATGGTAAAACATATCTTAATTCAAGATTAAAACACAGTGGTTTAATAAAAAAATATTTTGAAAATTCAATAAATGGGTGTGTTTTCTATGAGCCACATTTTTCAGTAAATAAAGAATATTGGATGAGTCCAAGACTTAGTGATTTTGAAAAAAATATTATTGTTGAAAGATCTGTTGATATTTATTTAAAAAAATCAATAAAAATATCTAAACAAGAATTATTATCTGATTTAAAATTAAAAATTCACGGGTCTGATGAATTTGATTTGATTGCTTTAGAAGAAGAATTTGAAGAATTATTATATGATTCAAAAATATTAGCTAAAGGAATTTTTAATAATGTTGTTGATTATGAATCAAATTTAGATGTATTAACAAAAAAAATAAGAAAGAAAATAAATAAAATAACTGATTATTAATCAGAAATTACTACGTACATTCTTCGGTTGTTTTTGCCTTTGTTTTCTATTTTTAAAATTTCAAGTTTGCCAACTTCTTTTGTTGAATGTACGTGTGTTCCACCATCAGCACATAAATCAACGCCAGGAATTTCTACGATTCTTAAAATATCTAGATCTGGCGGGGCTGTATTTGCTAGTTTTATTAGGCCAGGAAGTTTCATTGCTTCTTCTTTTGGTTTAAAATATGCTTTGACTTCTATGTCTTTTTCTGCTTCTTTATTGGATATATCTATGTATTTTTGCAGTTCTTCTCTATCAAAGTTATCTAAATTAAAATCTATTCTTAGTTTTTCTTCGCTTATTTGATTGCCTGTTATTAATGCGCCTGTTTGTTCGTGTAAGACTCCTGAAATTATGTGTGCTGCTGTGTGGTATCTCATGTGTTTATATCGTCTATCCCAATCTAAAACGATTTTTACACTATCTCGAACTTTTAAACCGGGTTTATCAACTTCATTACTTATTTCTCCATTAAATTTGCCTGCGAATATTACGTTAAATATTTCACCATCTTTTCTAATTAGTTTTCCTGTATCATGTGGTTGTCCTCCGCTTGTTGGATAAATTATTGTGTCTTCTAAAACTATGAATTTATCATTATTAACGCTTTTAACAACAGTATCAAATTCTTTTAAGTATGAATCATACATGTATTTTGGATTTTTCATTTTTTGTTCGCCTCATTATTATTTTTATTATTATATTATTTGAAAAGTTAATATAATAAAAATGTTTTGGGTTAATATGAAACCATCTGTATTGTCTTGAAGTAAATTTGAAATATTTACATTTTACGTTAGTAAAATATATGTAAATATTGGTTATTACTTTTGAAAGAGTCAAAAATATATCTTCACAATACAAAAAATTAAAGAGTTTCATATTAGCCAATGTTTTGCATAAATTTTAATAAGGCGAAAAATAAATTTTGTTTTATTATGGATTTAGAAGAAAGAAAGAAATTATTTTTGAAAATATTTCTTAAAGCAAAAAAACATTACGATAAAGAAAGTAGAAGATTAGCTGGTGAAGGTTGGAAATTTCCTTGGCAAACTTTAATTGCTACGATTCTTAGTCCTCAAACTACAGATGAAGTAACTATTCCTGTTTCAATTGCTCTTTTTAGAAGATATACATCGTTAAAATCTTTATCTGATGCAAATTTTGATGATGTAAAAAAAATTATTTCTCGTGTTAACTATAATAATACTAAAACTAAACATGTAATTATGACGGCTAAAATTTTAGTAGAAAAATATAATGGCAAAGTTCCTGATACAATAAATGAGTTATTGGAACTGCCTGGTGTTGGTAGGAAGGTTGCTAATTTAATTTTAGCTGAAGAATTTAATAAACAAGCGGTGTGTGTGGATACTCATGTTCATAGGATTAGTAATGTTTTTGGATTTGTTAAAACAAATACTCCTGATCAAACAGAGCAAGAATTAATGAATGTTGTTCCTAAAAAGTATTGGAATAAGATAAATAGGGTTTTTGTTTTGTGGGGTCAAGATGTTAAGGGTTATGATAAGGATAAGTTCTTAGATAAAATTAATTATATTTAATGAGGTAATTCAGATATTATGTATTGAAGTTTTGTATTAATTTTTGATAGTTGGTCAAATCCTTTTTTATTTATGAATCTTTGTGTTTTTTCATCATATGCTTCTTTCGTATTTTTTAGATAAAATCTGTCAGTATCTTGCATATATATGTTAAGATTTTTTTCGTTGTATTTGGGCATAAATATTTTAGTTGCAATTAATAGCCATATTAGGTCATAATCTTTTGTTACGATTGTTGTTTTTTTGTTTTGAATTTGTGATGTATATATTGCGTGGGCTACAAGTTCTTCATCAGTATTTTGAATTTCGTATTTTTTACAATAATTTATATATTTTAAATTTGAATCTGATTTTATTTTTAATTCATTTTCTAATTCCAAAATAAAGTTGAAATATTTATTTATTTCATCATTATTTTTTAGGATTTTTTTTTTCATTTTTGATAGTGATTTATTTGATTCTAATATTAATTCTGAGAAATTATTTATTTTATTTTGATTTTGGTTAATGCCATTTTTTACGTTGTAATTATTTTTTACTCGAATTGAATTTTTTTGGTATTTGTAATTATTATTAAGATATTCAAATTTATGTTTTAATAATTGTGTGTATTTTTTTATTTCAAGATAGGATTTATTTGTTGTGAATGTATTTTCAAAGTTATACCAAATTTTAATATTTTCTATTTCTGTTCTGGCTATATTTATTTCGTTATTTGATATTTTTGAAAATGTATGTAATCCATATGTGTTCCTTAGAAATGATTCTTGATTATAATTTGCAATTCCTGTGTCTGTTATGATTATTTCTGATTCTTTTACTTCATCATAAAGATTTTCAATATGTTTTGTTATCATTAAATGATGGTGTTTTATTTTTATTTATATGTTTTTATTTAATAACTTTTCCAGTTTTGTAGCTCCATAGTGCTAAGTCTAGTTCGTCTATGTTGTATTTTTCTTTATTGGCGAATTTTTTTATTTTTTGTTCAATTTCATAGTATTCTTCTTTGTTTTTTGGTGGTTTATTTGTTTTTAATACGTTTAATTCAGTCATCATGTTAAGTATGTGTTTGTCTATTATTGTATATCCTTTAAAACCTATGTTTCTTAAGAAGTGGGAGGATTCTTTCATTCCAAATCCTTTGAAATTTTCTTTTATGAATTCTCTTCGTTCTTTATTTTTTAATGAGTCAAGGTGTTTTTTAAAATCATTTTTTTTCTTTTCAAAACTCTCAATTATTAATCTATTTTCATATAGGTATTTGCTTCGTATATTGTAAAATCTTACTTTTTTATGTACTGCTTTTTGATACTCTGTTAGCGTCCCGTTCCAAAGAACGGGTTTTAATAAGTTAACTGCAATATTTGCCATTTCCGCAGATGAATTTGCGGCAAAGACGCAAAAAGCCATTTCTTCGAATAATTCTTTTGTACCTTTTTTTCTAAATATTTCAAATTCTTTAAGTTTATTTTGAATTAAGGGTATGTGTATTTTATGACCTACTCCCGCGACCTAAAGGTCGGGGTATCTCAGGCTGTGGCGTGATGTAATCCTTGATTTTTGATGTAGTTGTCTACTGTTGAGAATTCGTTGTAGCCTACTGTTGTTGCGCATCCTCCTGCGCTCCACA
>JAIPET010000018.1 GCA_021736975.1 Candidatus Woesearchaeota archaeon | reverse complement strand
TATTTGGAAATGTGTTTATATTTCCAAAACCTGGAATAACAGAGTTATTATGGTATTTGGAAATGTGTTTATATTTCCAAAACCTGGAATAACAGAGTTATTATGGTATTTGGAAATGTGTTTATATTTCCAAAACCTTTATAAAATAAGTATTTGTCCAATTTATTATCCCTCGGTAGCTCAATTGGTAGAGCGTTCGGCTGTAGAAACTATTCGACAAACTAAGGAGTTCCTGGTCTGGATGAAAAATAGTCAGTTGAAACCGAAAGGTCGGGAGTTCAAAACAATGGTATCGTCCACTGACGCTTGAGAGTATATGCCTTTGGTAAATACGCTGGAAAGGTTTCATAAAAGATATTATCGGTGAAAGTCTCCCCCGAGGGATCCTATTTTATTTCAATAAATAATATAAATAGTAGTTTCAATAATTCTATTAGAAAGACGATTAAACTAGTTCTATGTATAATACCGCAACCTTTATAAATACCCTAAATTTCCAAAATGATACTGTTATTCGGGAGCAGATACATAAAATGGGCGCATACAAAGACAAGTGTTTCTTAAATATAAAAAAAAGAAGAATACTTAGTTAGATGCACCAATGCACGCCTTGGTAGTGTAGTCTGGCCTATCATGAAGCCCTGTCGAGGCTTCGACCCGGGTTCAAATCCCGGCCAGGGCGTTTTTTGCTTTCGATCAACTACTAAATGTGGGTCGGTAGCTCAGCCTGGTAGAGCACTTGGCTTTTAACCAAGTGGTCGCGAGTTCGAATCTCGTCCGACCCATCAAAAAAATAATCATCCACTTAAGGAGGAAAAAAATGCCAAAGAAAACCACAACCTCAACACCAAAAAAGAAAACAACCACTTCTAGAAAAAAGTCAATACCGAAAGAAATAACATTAATAAAACACGTTTTAGTTCCTGAACATTCAAAACTTACAGAAAAAGAACGAGAAACACTATTTATAAAATATGATATATCTTTAAAAGAAATACCAAAAATATCCATTACTGACGCAGCAATAAGACATTTAGATCCTAAAGAAAATGATATCATAATGATAAAAAGAAAAAGCCCTACAGCAGGAGAAAGCATATTCTACAGAGGTGTAATAAATGAGTGAGCTTCAATCAAAATCAAAAATTTTACTAAAAAAATATTTTGAAGAAAATAGCATAATCAGTAGTGATATTGACAGTTTTAATAGATTTATAGATATAGAATTACAATTAATAGCTGAAGAAAACAAAGAAGTTGAACCAACAATAATACCTACAAATGTAGAAGAATTCAAGATAAGATTAGATAAAATAACTGTAAGTAAACCAGAAATAACAGAAGCAGATGGTTCAAAAAGAGACTTAATGCCATCAGAAGCAAGATTAAGAAAATTAAGTTACTCAGCTCCAGTACACCTGGAAATAAGCGCCCACGTAAATGGAGTACAAAGAGAAAGCTTCAAAACACAAATAGGAAGCATACCAATTATGCTAAAAAGCAAATATTGCCATTTAAAAAATAAATCAGTTGAAGATTTAATAAAAGTAGGTGAAGACCCAGATGACCCAGGTGGTTACTTTATAATAAATGGAACAGAAAAAGTAATAGTAGCAGTTGAAGATTTAGCAAGCAATAGATTCGTCGTAGAAAAAACAACTACAGGAATTTCAGAATACGTAGGAAAAATATTCTCAGAACAAGGATCATATAAAATACCACATCAATTAGAAAAATTAAAAGATGAAGTTTTTTATTTATCATTCACAAGAGTAAAAAGAATACCTCTTGTAGCAATAATAAAAGCGCTAGGAGTAACAAAAGACGAAGAAATAATGAAACTAATAGATTTACCAAATAATTCAGAAGTTTTCATTAATCTATACGAATTTGTAGATATAAAAACAACAGAAGATGCAATGGACTATGTAGCAAAGAAAATAGGTATAACACAAAGCAGAGAAATAAGACTAGAAAGAATAAATGAAATAATAAATAAATACTTATTACCACATATAGGAAAAGAAGAAGATTCAAAATATGAAAAAGCAGTAAACCTTTGCAAATTTCTAAAAGACTTTATTCTAATGAGTTCCGGAGAAATATCAATGGACGACAAAGATCACTACGCTAACAAAAGATTAAAACTATCAGGAGATCTATTAGCAGACTTATTCAGAGTAAATATGAAAGTACTAATCGGAGACTTCCTATACAATTTCCAAAGAATTGTAAAAAGAGGAAAATTCCCTAGTATTAAAGTAATAATAAGAGAAAAACTATTAACACAAAGAATGTACAGTAGTATGGCAACAGGAAACTGGAGCGGCGGAAGAAAAGGAATAAGTCAAAGAATAGAAAGATTAAATTTCTTACAAATGGTATCTGCATTACAAAGAGTAATAAGTCCATTGTCAGCATCACAAGAAAATTTTGCTGCAAGAGCATTACACCCAACACACATGGGAAGACTTTGCATGTCAGAAACACCAGAAGGTACAAACATAGGATTAAGAAAAAACTTAGCTATATTAACTAAAGTAACAGGAGATATAGATGAAAAAGAACTAATTGAAACACTTAAAAATTTAGGATTAGAAACGGTGAAAGCAAAATGACAGACGTATTCCTCGATAACAAATACATAGGAACAGTACAAAACCCAAAAGATTTTGTTGAACAAATAGTTCATGAAAGAAGAATGGGAAAAATGAATAGCGATGTAAATATTCAATTTAATCAAGAAAAAAGTAAAGTAGTAATAGAAACTGCAAGAGGAAGAACATCAAGACCTCTAATAGTTGTAAAAGAAGGAAAACCAACAATAACAGAAAAACACATTCAACAATTAGAAAAAAATGAAATATCTTGGTCAGACTTAGTAAAACAAGGACTTATAGAATACTTAGATTCAACTGAAGAAGAAGAAGCATTAACAGCTTTTAGAGAAGAAGATTTAACAGAAGAACACACACATCTAGAAGTATCCTCACTAGACTTAGTAGGATTAACAACAAGCCTAGTACCTTTCGGAAACTTTAACCAAGGAGTAAGATTAAATCAAGGAGCAAAAAATCAAAAACAAGCAGTAGGATTCTATGCAGCAAATTACCAAGTACGAATGGATATGGATGTAAATTTATTACACTACCCACAAGCACCATTAGTAAAAAGCATAATGCACGATGTTTCAGAATATAACAAACATCCATCAGGTCAAAATGTAATTGTAGCAGTAATGGCATACAAAGGATACAACATGGAAGACGCAGTAGTAATAAACAAAGGATCAATAGACAGAGGATTAGGAAGAAGCACATACTTTAGACCAGTAGTAGCAGAAGAATTAAGATACTCAGGAGGACTAATAGATCAAGTAACAGTCCCAGATAAAGAAGTAGTAGGATACAAATCAGAACACGATTATAGATTCTTAGAAAGCGACGGAATAATATACCCAGAAGCAAAAGTAGGCGAAGGAGACGTAATAATAGGAAAAGTAAGTCCGCCAAGATTCTTAGCAAGCATGGACGAATATTCACTAGCAAACAATTCAAAAAGAGAATCATCTCTATCCTTAAAACACGGAGAAAGAGGCGTAGTTGACTTTGTAACATTAACAGAAAACTCAGAAGGAAATAAACTAATTCAAGTAAGATTAAGAGAACTAAGAATACCAGAAATTGGAGATAAATTTACAAGTAGACACGGACAAAAAGGAGTAATATCCATAGTAGTACCAGAAGCAGACATACCATTCTCAACAAACGGACTAAAACCAGACATAATTTTCAGCCCACACGGAATACCTTCAAGAATGACAGTATCGCACATGCTAGAATTACTAGGTGGAAAAGTAGCATCATTAAGAGGAAAAGCAATTGATGCAACAATGTTTGAATCAGAAACAGAAAAAGATATGAGACAAGAATTACTAAATATGGGCTTTAGAGAAGATGGCTCAGAAACTCTATACAACGGAGTAACAGGAGAAAAATACAAAGTGCAAATATTCATAGGAAACATGTATTACCTAAAACTAAAACACATGGTAAAAAACAAAATACACAGTAGAGCAAGAGGACCAATACAACTTCTAACAAGACAACCAACAGAAGGAAGAGCAAAAGAAGGAGGTCTAAGACTAGGAGAAATGGAGAAAGACACATTCGTAGCACACGGAGCTTCACTAACCTTAAAAGAAAGATTTGACGCAGACAAAGTAATAGTTCCAGTAGATCAAAAAACAGGATTAGTAGGATACTATGACGCAAGAAAAAACAACAGAGCAATGTCTCCAACATTAGGAGAAGATGGAGATATGGCAGACATAGAAGTGAGCTATGCATTTAAGTTATTACTAGATGAATTCAAATCATTAGGAATACTGCCAAAAATAAAACTCAAAAGCAAATTTTAGGTGGACAAAATGGAAGGCAAAGCAATATACAAATACATAAGCAGCATCGAATTCGGATTACTAAGTCCAAAAATGATAGAGGACATGGCAAAAGCAAAAATCGTAACTCCTGAATTATACGACAAAGAAGGATACCCGGTAGACGGAGGTCTAATGGATGTAAGATTAGGAGTAATAGATCCAGGATTAAGATGTAAAACAGACGGACAAAAATTAAAAGAAAGCCTAGGCCACTTTGGATACATGGAACTAGCAAGACCAGTAGTACACATAAACTTTGTAGATGTAATATTAGACCTACTAAGAAGTACATGTAGAACCTGTGGAAGAATACTAATACCAAAAGACAAAATCAAAAAATACAAAGAAATTCTAGATAAAATAGGAAAAGAACAAGGCATAACAGAAAGAAGAGACAAAATAAAACTAATAATAGCAAGCTTAAGAACAATAAACAAATGCCCATACTGTTCAGAAAAACAACACAAAATATCAATAGAAAAACCATCAAACTTCGTAGAAGACGAAAAAAGACTAAGTCCAATAGAAGTAAGATCAAGACTTGAAAGAATAGAAGAAGAAGACTTAGAAGTATTTGGAATAAACCCAAAAAGTGCAAGACCAGAATGGATGGTACTAACAGTACTAGCAATACCTCCAGTAACAATGAGACCATCAATAACATTAGAATCAGGAGAAAGGTCAGAAGACGATTTAACACACAAACTAGGAGACATAGTAAGAATAAACCAAAGACTCTTTGAAAACATAAACGCAGGAGCACCAGAAATAATAATAGAAGACTTATGGGATTTATTACAATACCACATAACAACATTCTTTGATAACGATGTAGCACAACTACCACCTGCAAGACATAGAAGCGGACAACCACTAAAAACACTAACAGGAAGAATAAAAGCAAAAGAAGGAAGAATAAGACATAACTTAGCAGGAAAAAGAACAAATTTTTCAGCAAGAACAGTTATTAGTCCAGATCCAAAAATAGATATTAACGAAGTAGGAGTTCCAGAAGTAATAGCAACAAAACTAACAGTACCAGAAAGAGTAACAACATGGAACTTAGAATACTTAAAAGGATTCATAGAAAGAGGCGCAGAAAAATACCCTGGATCAAATTACATAATCAGACCAGATGGAAAAAGAAAAAGAATAACAAACGAAACAAAAGAACAACTACTCGAAGAAATCCAACCAGGATTCATAATAGAAAGACATCTAATGGACGGAGACATAGCACTATTTAACAGACAACCATCACTACACAGAATGAGTATGATGTGCCACAGAGTAAGAGTATTACCAGGACTAACATTAAGATTAAACCCTGCAGTATGCGCACCATATAACGCAGACTTTGACGGGGACGAGATGAACTTACACATACCTCAAACAGAAGAATCAAGAGCAGAAGCAGAAATACTAATGGAAGTACAAACACAACTAATCTCACCAAGATACGGATTATCAATTATTGCATGTGTACAAGATAGTATATCAGGAAACTACATACTAACAAGACATGGATTTGAAGTAACAAGAGATGAAGCAATAGACTTGCTAGCAGCTGCAGGAATAGAAGATTTTTCAAAAATACCAAACAAAAAAATAGTAACAGGAAAAGAAATATTCTCAGCAGTATTACCAGAAGACTTCAACTTCACAGGAAAAACAAGAGTAAAAGATCAAAAAGACCCAGACTTCCAAGTAAAAATAACCAACGGAAAATTAATTACAGGCGTTATGGACTCAGCAAACCTAGGAGAAGGATCAGGACTACTATTAAGAAACTTACACAAACAATATGGACAAGACATGATAGTGGAATTATTAAGAAAAATTAATGGATTAGGCGCAGAAACACTATTAAAATATGGATTTACATCAAAATTATCCGACATAGATCTAAGCGAATCAGCAGTAAAACAAATAGAAAAAACACTAGATGACGCAGAAGCTGACGTAGAAAAATTCATTGTACAATACAAAGAAAAAACATTAGAATCCTTACCAGGAAGAACAATGACAGAAACCTTAGAATTAAAAATATTAGAAAGACTAAACAGAGCAAGAAACGAAGCAGGATCAATTGTAGAAAAAACAAGTCCACAAAACAGTAATACGATGACAATGGTTAGAAGCGGAGCAAGAGGAAACACAATAAATCTAGCTCAAATGGCAGCATGCGTAGGCCAACAAGCTCTAAGAGGTGGAAGAATAAGTAAAGGTTTTAAAAACAGAGCATTAAGTTGTTTCAAACCAGGAGATTTAGGTGCAGCACCAAGAGGATTCATAAGAAATGGATTTAAACATGGCTTAAAACCAGCAGAAATGTTCTTTATGGCAATGACCGGACGAGACAGTCTTATGGATACAGCGCTTAGAACACCAAAAAGCGGATATTTATACAGAAGATTAGCAAACGCAATGCAAGACTTAAAAGTAGAATATGACTTCACAGTAAGAGATGCATCTAAAAAAATAATACAATTCAACTACGGAGAAGACTCACTAGATGTAAGTAAAACAGAAGCAGGAAAAATCAACATCAAACAAATAATAGATACAACCCAATGAGGAATAAAAAAATGGCAGATCACGACGAAGTATTCAAAGAATATAAAGATACATTACCAGAATCAGTAATAGAAGAAATAAAACAAAATCTACCTGAAAAGTGCACAAAAACAAGATTAAAAAATATATTGCAAAAAGTCTATGAAGAATACATAAACTGTTTAGCAGTACCAGGAGAATGTGTAGGAATAATAAGCGCAGAATCCATAGGAGAACCAGGAACACAAATGACATTAAATACATTCCACTTCGCAGGAGTAGCAGAAATGAACGTAACCACAGGACTGCCAAGATTAATAGAAGTTCTAGACGGCAGAAAAACAATATCAACAGAATTAATGAACATATTCTTACACAAACCATGGTCTGAAGGAAAAGATATCAAAAAAATATCAGAATCACTAAAAGAACTAACCTTAAACGATTTTTTAAAAGAAATAACAGTAAACATAACCGAAGCACAACTAAAAATAATACTAGACGAAGACAAAATGGACTTATTAGATACAAACGCAACAACACTAACAAACAATTTAAAAAAAGCAGTAAAAGGATTCGGATTTGAACAAAAAGACACAAAAACAATACTAGTAACAATATCAGGAAAAGACAAAGACATAATACAATTATACAAACTAAAAGAAAAAATTAAACACGTATACATTCACGGAATAAAAGGAATAACACAAGTATTACCAGTAAAAAAAGATGAAGAATTCGTAATGATAGCAGCAGGAACAAACCTTAAAGAAGTACTAAAATTAGAATTCGTAGATGAAACAAGAACATTCACAAACAACATATACGAAGTAGAAAAATACTTAGGAATAGAAGCTGCAAGACAATTAATAATAAACGAACTTATGAAAGTAATCGAAGAACAAGGACTAAACGTAGACATAAGACACATCATGCTAGTAGCAGATGCAATGTGTATGTCAGGAAAAATAATGGGGATGAACAGATACGGAATAGTAAAAGACAAACCATCAGTACTAGCAAGAGCAAGCTTTGAAACACCAATCAAACACATAATAAATGCAGGACTAACAGGAGAATCAGACCCATTAAACAGCGTAATAGAAAACGTAATGTTAAACCAACCAGTACCAATAGGAACAGGACTGCCAGGACTAATAATAGAAGCTAAAAGAAAAAAATAAAACTTTTTTCTAAGGTTTCAATTAATAATAAAAACAAACATTAAAAAAAATAATATTAAAACAAAAGGTGAAATAAAATGCCATCAGATGAAATAAGAAAACTACTAGAAAATGAAAATTTAATAATAGGAACAGAAAGAACACTAAAAGCACTAAGAAAAGGAGAACTACAAAAAATATGGGTAGTATCAAATCCAAACCCGACAACTCAAAAAGATATAGAACACTATAAAAAAATAACGGGTGTGGAAGTAGAAACCTTAAAAGAAAATAACGAAGAACTAGGAATCCTATGTAAAAAACAACATAGTATTTCAGTAATAAGTTTAAAAAAATAACTTTTTTTAATAAAAAAAATGAAAACTAAATATAATACAGAACTTCTAAAAGTAATGACGCTCTTTGAAAAAATAACAAGAGCAAGACTAAAAGATAGCTTTGAAAACAAAGACAAAACACTATTTATAGTACAACAAGGACAACTAAGACAAGCCCTTGGAAAAAACACTATGAATGTAAAAAAAATAGAAGAAGCACTAGGAAAAAAAATCAAAATAATAGAATTCTCAGACAACCTAGCAACATTCATAAAAAACCTAATGTACCCACTTAAAATAATAGAAATGGAACAACAAGGAAACACAATAATAGTAAAAGGCGCAGATACAAAAACAAAAGGATTAATGATCGGCGCAAAAGCACAAAATCTAAGAAATTACGAAGAAATTGCAAAAAAATACTTCCCTGAACTCGAAGAAATCAAAGTAATATGATTTTCATCTTTTCAAAAAAGCTGCATCAAAACGGCCCGGCATAAAGCCGGAAGAATTGTATTAATATAATATATTAATTTATTATTTAAGTCTTAATATTTCTAAATAAATAAACAAAAACATTAGCTTTATAAAGACATAATAATTCCAAAGTTATAATATGAGTAAGAAAGCATCTGGCGTAAACGCAGGAACAAAACTTCAAAAAAGAAGAGCCACAAGTAGAAAACAATACAAATGGTACGCTAAAAAAACACTTGGTCTAAAAGACAAATCAGATCCCTTATCAGGATCAAGTCAAGCATCAGGAATAGTTCTAGAAAAAGTACAAAGAGAGGCAAAACAGCCAAACTCAGCTATGAGAAAATGCGTAAGAGTACAACTAGTTAAAAACGGAAAACAAGTAACAGCATTCCTACCAGGAGACGGAGCACAAAAACTTGTAGATGAACACGACGAAGTCGTAATAGAATGCATGGGAGGATCCATGGGACGAAGTAAAGGAGACATCCCAGGAGTAAGATGGCAAGTCATAAAAGTAAATGACCAAAGTCTAAGTGCATTACTAAGAGGAAAACTAGAAAAAGCAAGAAAATAAATCACAAACTTGCTAAAATACAATTTCTATTCACAAACTGACATACAATAAGGCTAATCCTTTGAATATGTCATACGTGTAAAAATATAGGAGGCTAAAAAAAATGTCAGATTTCAGAGGCGGCGGAAGAAGTTTTGGAAACAGAGGACCATCAAGTAGAGGACCACCTAACAGAGGAGGACCAAGAAGATTCAACGATGGACCAAGAGAAATGCACAAAGCAACATGCGCAGACTGCGGAAATGAATGCGATGTACCATTCAAACCTACAGAAGGAAAACCAGTTTACTGCAGAGATTGTTTCCAAAAACACAAAAAGTTTTGAATAAAAACTTTTTAGCATTCACTTCGTGAATACATAAGAAATTTTAGAAACATACAATTTCTAGAAACAAACAACATTTTTTATTTTTATATTTAAAAATTTCTAATTATTATTTTTCTGTAAAATTTCCGAGATGTTGTGGTAAAAATATATAAATATAAAATATGTTTTAATAATGTGATTGATACTCATTTCATAGGAATAGTTGCTGAATATGTTCTAATAGAAAACGAAGAAGAAAAATATTTATTCTTAGAATGGGCAAAAAACACAAAATTTAACGGGACATTACATTTACCAGGTGGAAGAAGCGACTTTGAAGACGAAGCAGGAAAAACAGCAATAAGAGAACTAAAAGAAGAAATAAATCTAGATAAAGAAGATTTACTAGATATAAAACCATTTTTTCTAAAAAAAACATTTAACAATTATCCAAAATACTCAATAATATTTAAAATAAAAATAAAAAAAGAATCCGAACAAAAAATAAAAATATTAGAAAAAGAATACTTTACAAAAATACACTGGCTAACAAAAGAAGAAATAATAAATATGTCGGAAGAAAAATTCTTTTTAAACTTCACAAAAGAAATGATAGAAAAAATATAATTAATTAAAAATAACTACTCAAAAATAACTTCTTCATCCTTATAAAAATCCTTATCTAACACAACTTGCTTAGAAGTATTATTAACTAATTTAACATCTCCAACAAATTTAACATTTTTATTAAATAAAAAATCGCCCTTAATACTAAAAGAAGTACAATCAATTAAACTAGGAACAACACTAAACCTACTATTAAAATCATTAAACATTTTAAAATAAACATCATCTAACTCAATAACAATAGGAGATAAAGATCTCTTAGGACTAATAACTAATTGACTATGCTTATTAAAAATATAAATATCAGACCACAAAGCAAGTAAATCAGAACACTTCTTAACCGGAGCAAAACGCTCTTTAGAAATAACTAAAGCTTCAGAATTAGGAAATAATTCGATAGCACAACCAATTCCAGTTTCAAGTTGAAAAACTTTCTCGGACTTAAGATTTTGAGGATTAATATTTTTTTCATTTCTAATCAAAGGAAGATTTAAACAATTATTATTTTCTTCTAAAATCTTTTTAACACTTTTCAAATTAATCCAAAGATTATTACTATTAAAAAAAGAATGTTTAACAATATTTTCAGAATGCTCTTTATCATCAGAATGAACTTGAGCAGATTCTCTTAAAACAAGTTTATTATCTGATTTTCTCAAAACAAGATGACCTCCCTTTTTATCAGAAGGAGTTCTTTTAACAACCTCCATTAAAAAATCAATATTGTTGCTAATAATAAAACCAAGAATAGAATAATCAATAACGGCGCCAAGATTATCACCATTACTAACAAAAATATATTCATAACCCTCATCTAAAAAATGATCTAATAATTTACAATCGTGCAATGCAGCAAAAAAATCACCATGACCAGGAGGATTCCAAATAAATTTTTCATCCATCTCTTTCACAGGATGTAAAGAATCTTTGTAAATCTTAGGATGTTTAAACTGCAAAAAAGAATGAATATTAACATCATCATAATTTTCAAAATACTCTAACGTATCTTTATTCGTATTAAAACTATTCATTAAAACTAAAGGAATATCAATATCTTCAAATTCTTTAAATCTATCAATTTGCATTCTAAAAACATCAAAAAAATTAAATCCTTTTTTAACTTCTAATAAATTCTTAGCCTTATCAAGACCCATACTTGTCCCAAGACCTCCATTAAGTTTACCTAAAATAATTTTACCAATATTTTCTTTTCCAATATTTTCATATTGCTTAATATTTTCATATTCTTTAAGATCAATCACAGGTTTAATACAAAATTCTCTGATGTGACCCGCTTCATTTTTTAACGTAGCTTCATAAAGTCGTATAAAATTTTTAATAACAAAATCAGGCAAATTATCTTTTTTCATAAGTTCAACAATATCTTCTTTAACTTTTTTAAAAGGCATAAAAAAAATATATTCGTATAGCTATTTAAGAATTTCGCAAATGTTGGCTAATATGAAACTCACAGTATTGCCTTAAAGTTGATTTGAAATATTTGTATTTTGTACAGCAAAATAAGTGCAAATATTAGTTTTTTGTATTTTGACAGAGTCAAAAATATTGCTTCGCAATACAAAAAAAGAAGTTTTTCATATTAACCGTAAATGTTTATCAAGAACAGGAATCAAATCTCTTAAATCATTACTATTAACAATTTCTTTAGAATGCTTTTTTAATTCTTCGTCTTTAGAATTAAACGCAATAGGCAAACCAACTTCCTTAAATATATGAATGTCTCTTTTACTATCACCAATATAAATAGCTTCTTTTGCATCAATATTAAGATCCATAATTAATTTATGAAAAATACTTGCTTTATTTTCTAATGCATTTCCAACACTCCAATTAAATTCACCAGTTACCAAATTATTTTTAATAACAAGTTCATTAGCAAAAACAAAATTTATTTTATAAGATTCACTAATTCTTTTAACTAAATCCAAACTAG
Source organism: Candidatus Woesearchaeota archaeon (assembly GCA_021736975.1). Classification (GTDB taxonomy): domain Archaea; phylum Nanobdellota; class Nanobdellia; order Woesearchaeales; family 21-14-0-10-32-9; genus JAIPET01. The sequence goes on along the minus strand of JAIPET010000018.1, from coordinate 13,096 downwards.
ATCCGCTAATAATCGCTTTCTCTAAATTTTTCCCTATCAAATAATTAAACAAATCATCAATACCTTTATGTAAAGAAATATTATTAATCATATCAAAATAAAGAGATGCATCTTTTCCTTTCCACAATTTATTAACAACTTCCTCAACAAGCCTATCATAATCAGAATCTAAATATTTCTCAGTAAGCAATTTACCTTCTTCTAAAGTTCCAAAAACTTCATGAACCTTCATCCAAATATTAACATCAGGAAAAAACACACCGTCACAATCAAAAATAATAAGTTTATACATTATTTTGGCCTCTTAAATTTATGTTTATTCTTCCTAAGTTTCATACCTCTTTTCTTAGCTACAAAATATGTCAGTCTAGGCAAATATTCATTATAATTAAAACCAAGACTATATGCAAAACTATCAACAACAACCCATTTTTTAATTTTATTATCATCACTAACATTAACTTTAACATATTGATGAATATTAGTATAACAATTAATAACTTTCAAAATTAAATCATCCTCAGAAAATCTACTAGTACAAAGTAACAAATTACTCATAACAAAATTGTGTTGGTGACAATGCAAAAATTTATCTCCATACCATAATTTAACAAAAGACTTTTCAAATAGTCCAACCAAATCAGAAAAAGCACGATTCATCTCACCATAAAAACCATTTTCAACAGTAAAATAATTAAGAACTTTTTTCAAAACATCTTCTTTATTCTTAACAGAAGACCCGATTAACTTCATATCCTTAACAACATCTAAAGGGATATCTTCATTTAATTCCCTTTTCCAACCAAGATTAGGAACTAAAATTTGAGAAAAAACAAACATTAACAAAACATAAATTAATATAACAATTAAAAATATTTCCAAACCATTCATAAAAATATAATTAAATCAATGATTTAAATTGTTTTTTATTCTGAAGCTTGTGTTTTAAAAAGATTAAATATGTGTGCTGAGAAGAACTGTTTTTATCTTGCGATTAAAAGAAAAAATAAGTAAGCACATAATTTCATTGACAAAAATTTATGTAAAATAATATGAAACACTCTATTTTTTGAATTGCAAAGCATTATTTTTGACTTCTTTAAAAACAAAAAACCAATATTTGCAACTATTTTGTTTTATGAAATACAAATATTACAAATCAACTTTAAGATAATACAATGACGTTCATATTGGTTGTTTAAAATATTATAATAATTTTTTTTTTTTTTTTTTTTTAATTCAACATAAATATATTTTTATTTGGGACAGAGTCTATTCTGACTTACTAATTTTAGCCACGAAAAAACCAAGAAAAACATTTTTTGTTTTTAGGGTGTTTTTCGTATCTTTGCCACGAAAAAACCAAGAAAAACATTTTTTGTTTTTAGGGTGTTTTTCGTATCTTTGCCACGAAAAAACCTTCACTATCATTATCTTGAGGACAAATTCTTAAACACTTTTTAACTTCAGAATTATATTTAATACCATCAAACTCAGTAATAACAGGGCTTCTTTTAATATTCAAATCAATATCTAATAATTTAGCAGAACTATATTGCTCTAACAAACAACTAACAATAGCCTCATTTTCTTCAGGTTCTAAAGTACAAGTACTATAAACTAAAATACCTCCAGGCCTTAAAATATCAAAAGCACGAAATAATAATTGTTTTTGAGTAGAAGCCATTCTTTTAACAAGACCAGGACTCCACATACTGGCAATTTTAGGATTTCTTCTTAGTGTTCCAGTCCCAGAACAAGGAGCATCAACCATAATAAAATCAAAACCATCACCTTGCTTTTTAATTCTATTACCATCCATTCTTGTAATAATTGTATTATGAACTCCACATCTTTGCAAATTAATACCGAGACTACTCAATCTTTTACCTTGAAAATCATTAGCAACAATTAAACCAGTATTATTCATATAACTAGCAACTTGACTAGTTTTACTACCTGGAGCAGCACACATATCAAGCACTAAACTTTCAGGTTCAGGATTTAAAACTACAGGTGGCAACATGCTTGCAGCATCTTGAACATAAATATAGCCAAGTTGATGTTCAGGTAAATTACCAATATCGTAGCGTTTACCATGTTTATAATTAATCCAAAAACTTTCAGAACACCAAGGGACTTCTTTTAAATCCCAATCAGCTTCTAACCTTTTTTTTAAATCTTTAACAGAAATTTTTAAAGTATTAACACGAATACTTTTTTGAATATACCTATTGCTAAAATCATTAAATTCTTTAAAACCATCTTCGCCTAACAAATCAGTATATCTTTTTACAAACTCAGGTTTTAATTCAACCCAATTTTCAAAATGCACACCATCCATAAATACTAGAAGAAATCAATCCTTTTTAAATATATCAATTAAATGAAATCTGTAATGAATTTATGCTGTTTTTTATAATTCCCTTTTAAGAAAAATATTTCGTACAATTCGTCATTTTTTATGATATTTTCATATAATTTTATTTTATCATCATTTATTTTTGTTTCTTCTGTTTGAAATGGATGATTTTTAGGTCCTATGAACATATAAGTATCTGTCTTCAAGTCAATCAGTATGTAGTGGCTTGTGAGCTTGTCTATATAAGGACAAGAAAGTAATTGTATTGAATTACGAAATCTTAAAGGATTTGTGTTTTCATTTAATTCAGAAATAATTTTTTCGGCAGACTTAAAAAGTTCGTCTTCTAATCTTTGTCTATTTTCTTCGTAAGAACTATTTTTAGTGGAATCACAAAGATAATATTTGTATATTAATTTTGTGTAATCAAAATTTACGTACTTTGATTTCAAAAGGTTATTTTTTTCTTTTTTTGTTAAACCATTCATATTTTAAGCTTGATAGTTATTAATAAATAGTTAACCAAATAAAATTCGAAAGTCTTTTATGCTTATTCGGATATTTTCGGCTTTATACTATATGTCATATATAAAGGATGATTAGTCTTTAGTTTGGTTCCTGAATATCTTTTTATTTTTTCTTTTTCTCCATTAATTATTATTTCTAAATCTAATTTTTGCATTTTTGGAGTTGCTTTAGCTATAATTTTTACAGCCCCATTTTTAAAAGTCGTTTCAGAATTAATATATTTTTTTTAAAATATCTAGATAATACGAATCATTTATTTTGTAGAGGTTAATTCCTTCATAATTTGGAATAAATTTCATTATTTCTGAAGCAGCAATAAGCTCAACATCTCCAACAAAATGTTTAAAAAGATTTTTTCCTTTTTTTCTAATGTATTCCCAGTTCATAAATTAATTTTTTTTCTAAGAGATATTTAAACCTTTTTAAAATATTAACTTAGAGTGAATATTTAATAATATATAAAAAATAACGCGAAACATTTATAAATAATTATGGGTTCTTTTTCTATATTCTTCTACTCAGAAAGAAACCAGAGCTAGAAATGAAACTTAAGGGGGAAAATCACAAATGGCAATTAAAAAAGGAGATTTTATTCAACTTGACTACACAGGAAAAATACAAGAAACAAACACAGTATTTGATACAACAATATTAAAAACTGCAGAAGACGCGGGATTAATACATAAACACGGACCAAATGACAACCACGATCACTCAGATCAATATTCTCCAGTAACAATTTGTGTTGGAGAAAAACAACTACTACCTGGTCTTGACGAACAAGTAGAAGGAAAAGAAATAGGAAAATACAACATAAAAGTACCAACAGAAAAAGCATTTGGCAAAAAAAATCCGAAATTACTAAAAATTATGCCAATAAAATTATTCAAAGAACAAAACATAAAACCATATGTTGGCTTGCAACTTAATATTGATGGTCAAATGGGAACAGTAAGAAGCATAACTGGTGGAAGAACAATAGTTGATTTTAATCATCCATTAACAAGCAAAGACCTAGAATATGATATAGAAATAAAAAAAATAGTAACGGACAAAAAAGAACAAGTACAAGCAATACTAAAATTAACAGGAATACCAATAAGAGACTTAGAAATAAAAGACAAGAAAGCAATAATTAAAATGAATATGGAATTACCACCACAAATGGTAGAACAACTTAACAACGAAATAAAAAGATTGACAAGCATAGAAATAGAAGTAAAAAATCAACAAAACGAAGCCAAATAAACGATTATTAAAAATTAAATTGTCAAAACAATAAATTTATATAAAAAAATATAATAAATATTAGTACACGGGAGGTGTGCACATATGGATCAAGAATTCGGCCAAAACATAAACATAACAAACAATAATCAAGAAGCAACTTTTAGAGAAGATATAAAAAGCATAAAAGGAGCTACAGTAAGCAGAAAAACAAATGAATTAGACGAAGAACTAGAAAGATTATTGTCCCAACAAAAAGCAAAAATTAAAGTATTTGGATGTGGAGGTGGTGGAAACAATACTATAAACAGAATAACAGAAATAGGAATTCACGGAGCTGAAACAATCGCAATAAACACAGATGCACAAGACTTACTATATACCTCAGCAGACAAAAAAATACTCATAGGAAGAGACCTAACAAAAGGACTAGGTGCGGGAAGCGTACCAAAAGTAGGAGAAGAAGCAGCAAGAGAACAAAGTCATGAAATAAAACAATGCATGACAGGCGCAGACATGATATTTATAACATGCGGACTAGGAGGAGGAACAGGAACAGGTTCAGCTCCAGTCGTAGCAGAAATGAGTAAAAATACAGGTGCACTAACCGTAGGAATTGTAACCATACCATTTAGAATGGAAGGTCAAAGAAGATATGAAAACGCAATGATAGGACTTGACTCCCTACGAAAAAATGTGGATACATTGATAGTAATTCCAAACGATAAACTACTAGAAATGGCGCCAGACTTACCACTACACACAGCATTCAAAATAGCAGATGAAATACTAACAAACGCAGTAAAAGGCGTAGCAGAATTAATCACAAAAGCAGGACTAGTAAATCTAGACTTTGCAGATATAAGAACAGTAATGGGAGATGGAGGTGTAGCACTAATAGGTGTAGGCGAATCAGACTCAGACAACAGAGCAGTAGAAGCAGTAGAAAAAGCAATCAACAATCCACTACTAGATGTAGACATACAAGGCGCAAATGGAGCACTAATAAATGTAATAGGCGGAGCAGATATGACTCTTGAAGAAGCAAGAAAAGTAGTAGAAGTAGTTTCAGACAAACTAGATCCAGAAGCAAGAATGATTTGGGGAGCACAAATAAACGACGATTTACAAGGAACAATCAAAGTAATGCTTGTAGTAACAGGAGTTCAAAGCAGCCAAATAATGGGTAACTACAAACAAAGCAAAGAATCAAAGAAAAAAGAATCAGAATCAGAATTAGGAATAGAATTCGTAGACTAAAAAACAATTGGTGAACAATAATGGGCAAAATAGGAAATTTCATACAAGAAAGCATAAGAGTATTTAGAATAACAAAAAAACCAACCAAAGAAGAATACAAAAGCATAGCATTAGTTTCAGCACTAGGAATACTATTAATAGGATTAATAGGCGCACTAATAAGCATACTTAGCAACCCACAAATAATAGGACTAGGATTAACAGTAATAATTGCATTTGTTATAATAATAATTTTAATGTTTTATAAGAAAAAAAACTAAGAAGTGAATAATAATGGAAGAAGACATACTTAAAAAAAATAGACCAGATCAAGACGAACTTGATAGAATCAAAGAAATGGATGAAGAAATGAATAAATCCGATAAAAAGGAAGAAAAATCAGAAAACTCAACCATAAAAACACACATATTCGGTGTAAGAGTAACAGCAAACAGAGAAGATCAAGTAATGAGCTTTTTAACAAGTAATGTACAAAGAAAAAAATTAGCAGTATACTCAGTAATCAGACCACATGGAATGAGAGGATACATCTTTGTCGAAGCAGAAAGCAAAGCAGACGCAGAACAAGCAGCATACGGAGTTCCATACGGTAGAGGAATTCTTCCAGGAGAAATACCATATACAGAAATAGAACACATGCTTGAACAAGCTAAAAAAGAAGTCGACATAAGAAAAAACGACGTAGCAGAAATAATTTCAGGACCTTTCAAAAGAGAAAAAGCAAAAATCACAAGAGTGGACAAAGCAAAAGAAGAAGTCGTAGTAGAATTGTTAGAGGCAGCAGTGCCAATACCAATAACACTAAAACTAGATTCAATAAAAGTAATTCGAAGAGACGAAGACTAAAAAAATCTGTTAGATTTTTGTTCTTCGTTTAATAAAGAAGATTGAAAAAATCTTCATTTTTTTCTTATTTTCTTATATTTAAATATTTATTCACTTGAAAGTGGTAAAAATATGGAAAAATTTATATATTTGTTCGTATAATTTGATTTTATGTCTATTATTAATGCATGGATTCAAGATAAAAACTTAGACTTTTCTTTACAAAATGTAGATTTGTGTTCAAATAATACAAATGTGGCATTTGATTTTGATGGTGTTATAACAGATCCAAAAAATCAAAAAATAAAATATTTATCGAAAAAAGGATATGATATATCTTTTAAAAAAACTCAAAAATTAGATATTTTATTAACAATGAAATCACAAATGCCTGAAAAATCAAAAACACAAATAAAAACTGAATATGATTTAATGATAAAAAAATTATATGTTGATCAAATGAATCAAATTGATGCAGAAAAAAATGCATTAGAAAATCTTAGTAAATTAAATCAAAAAGGATTTAAAATATATGTTGTTACGTCAAGAGAATCCTCTTATGAAAGACCAGAAATTCAAGCAGCTATGAATTGGTTAAAACAAAAAAATATATCTATCACCGCAGCAATAAATACAAATAACGAATCTAAAAAAGAAGTTTTAAAACAAATAAAACCAATAATTTATGTCGATGATTCCATAAATAAATTAATTGAATTATACGAAAATCAAGAATGTACAAAAATTCATTCAGATCTAGAAAATACAAAAATGTTTTTATTTAATACTTCGTTCAAAGAACAAGCAAATGTTTGTGGGTTTATAAAAACAATAAATTCTTGGAATTTGTTATATTCAAAAATAATTGATAAACATGAATAAATCTACTAGAAACCTTTATAAAGAGATATCGTTTCCACAAATATATAATCTTAAGTGATAAATATGGCAAACACAACAGTAGAAGTACTAATTGAAGGGGGAAAAGCAACAGCTGCACCTCCGCTTGGACCAGCATTAGGACCTACAGGTCTAAATATAGGTCAAGTAGTGGCAGATATTAACAAAAAAACAGCAGAATTCAAAGGAATGCAAGTACCAGTAAAAGTAATTGCTGACCTTGATACAAAAGAATACAAAATAACAATAGGTACTCCTCCAGCATCAGCACTAATAAAACAAGAATCAGGCGTTCAAAAAGGATCAGGAAAACCACAATCAGATTTTGTAGCTGATCTAGCAATTGAACAACTAATTAAAATCGCAAAAATGAAAGAAGATGCGTTATCTGGAAAAACAATGAAAGATAAAGTAAAAGAAATTGCAGGAACCTGCAGATCTATGGGCGTAAAAGTTGAAGGAAAAATCGTAGAAGAAACAATTAAAGATATTAACGCAGGAAAATTCGATAAAGAAATTTTAAGCGGAAAAACAGAATTAACAGCAGAAGAAATGAAAGAATTAGCAGAAGAAAAGAAAGCAATGCAAGCAGATCTAGAAGCAAAAAGATCACAATATGAATCACAAGCTAAAAAAGTACTTGAAGAAATAAAGGATAAAACAAGTGATGAAAAAAGAAAAGCATTAGGCGATCTAAAAATACCAGAAGAAATAATCAATAAACTTGTTCCAAAAGATGATAAGAAAAAGAAATAAATAGGTAAATTAAAATGAAAAGAATTGGCGGAGAAAGAAGAAAAAAGAGAGCACTATTCTCAAAAACACCAAAAACAAAAGGAAAAGTATCAATAAGAAAATACTTAGCGGAATTTCAAACAGGAGATAAAGTTGCTTTAACAGTAGAACCAGCAATACAAACAGGAATGTATCATCCAAGATTCGCAGGAAAAACAGGAACAATCAAAAGTAAAAAAGGAGAATGCTATGAAGTATCAATAATTGATATAACAAAAGCAAAAACATTATTAGTACATCCAGTACACTTAAAAAGAGTTTAGAGGTAAAAAAATGAGCAAAGCAGATCTTTTAGAAAAAAATCCAATGACAATAATGGAAGTAAAAAAAGAACTAGAAGCAGCTCAGAAAAGAGATGGAGAACTAAGCTTTAGAGGAAATAAAACTCTAGAATATGTAAATTTATTTTCAAAATTAGCAATAACAAAACATAACGATTTAAAAAAACAATTAGATGATTTAAATATACCTAGACTTAAACCTGATCACATAGTAAAAATAATTGACTTCTTACCAAAATCAGTAGCAGAATTAGATGTGCTACTACAAGGATATACCTTGACAATAACAAAAGAAAATAAGACAAAAATAATAAGTGCTGTAAAAGAATTCTTATAAATAATTCAAAAAGTTTAAATACTAATAGTTTAATAATAATATAAAAGATGCAAGCATCAATGGGGGATAAATATGTTTCAGAGAAAAAAAGAAGAATCAGCTATAGTGCTCGATTTTTTAAAAAATGGATATGCGTCCGATCGAAAACCAATTCACTTAAAGACAAGCATAGCTCAAGCTCTAGGAACAACCCAATTTACACTTCTTGAATTAGTGCCAAAAAAAGGAATATTCTTACAACCACAAGAAGAAGTATACATAGGACAAGATAAAAGAGAAAAAATACACCACATAAATGGAAAACTAGATTTTGAAAAATTATCAAGTACAGCAAGAGCAGAACTAGAATCAACAATAACTATTATTGTAAAAAAAGAAGAAAAAAGATTCATAGATTTCTTTAACAATGCAAATCCAATAAATACAAGAATACACACATTTGAATTATTACCAGGAGTAGGCAAAAAACATATGAAAGAAATAGTAGAAAAAAGAGAAGACGAACCCTTTAAAAGCTTTGAAGACATAAAATCAAGAGTAAAACTAATGCCGGATCCAGAAAAAGTAGTAGTAAAAAGAATAATGCAAGAATTAGAAGGCACAGAAAAACATTTCTTATTTGTACCTCCGCCAAGACAAGAAAGAGATAGATACTAGGTATTTGTAATTTTAACACTAAAAATCTAAAAAACACTAAGTTTATATATTTCTTTACCATTTCATAATGATGAAAGCATTAACAAATTTTATTTTAAATACTATATTAACAACATCATTTATTGGATGCTTATCAGAAGAATACGAAATAAACAATATAGAAACAGTAACAATACGCTCATTTGAATCACCAGATGTATTTAGTTATTCTGCAAATAAACTATTTGGGACAGACTCAGTATATATTGTTCCAATAATAAAAGAAGGACACAGATTAGACACCTTATACATCAATAAATCTTACTTTAACCAAGAAGAAAATAAATTCTTATCAGAAAAAATTAGAGGAAATTACAAACTAATAAAAGAAAAACTACCAACATCATTCACTTTAATAAAAGAAAATTAAAAAACTAATTTCTTTCAAGAAAACATATAAATCAAAAATACCAATATTTTTCTTAGGGGGTGTAAATATGCAAGACATACTTATACATAAATATAAAACTATTAGACCAAATGGAACAGAAATAACTATGTACAGAGAAATAATTTATGACTCAGAAGAACGAATATCAGAAGATAATTAAAAATAATAAAAAAAATAAGAAAACTTAATGTCTTCCTTTATTAGATCTAAAACTAGGTCTGATCTTTTCAGCACCTTGGCCTTTATTTCTTAAGCCACGACTTTTCTTACCAGCACTTGTTTTTCCTCTATAAACTTTACCGATAGTATCTCTAGCCCAAGCAGTATTTTTATTCATATAAACATCAGGTGATGCTCTATCAACCAAAATAACTTCGTACCAATAACTTTTTCCATCTTTAGTAACATAATAACTATTAAGAACTTCACAGTTAGGATACTTGTCCTGAACTCTCTCTTCAGCTATTATTTGATAAGACTTAGAAACAACTTTTCTAGTTCCAGAATTAGATGTTTTTCTTCCACCTTGTTCATGAGGTGTTGTATGTCCTCCTCTACTAAGTCTTTGTCTAACAACAACAAATCCTTTTTTAGGTTTCCAACCAAGAGCTCTAGCTCTATCTATTCTTGTAGGTCTATCAATTCTAACAGTAGTAGGTTCTTTTCTCCACTGTATTTTTCTAACTCTCATTAATTCAGAAGATTCTTCGTTACCTTTATTCCAAAGGCTTTTAACATATTTTAAATATCCCATTTTTTTGTCCTCCATTATGCACAAACATTAATGTTTAGCATCCACGATTTAAGTGGTTATTTTTTTCAAGGTTTTCAGCGAAGACTTTTCGCCACATTAACCTAATTTATATAAGAAAACAAGTTTTATTTAAAAAAGTAACTAATTTCAACAAAAAGTATATAAATGACAATTCAAAAAGATAAGTAATACAGGGGGTTTTCATACATGGAAGACGATATGGAATTGGGAGGAAATATAAGACTTTCAGGTTTTAACGTATTACAAAAACCAGAAGTAGTTGTTGTAAAAAAAATAGTTGGCAGTTATGCAAGGAAATTCTCAGATAATCTACAAGGATATGAATCTTTAGACTTGCATTTAAAAGAAATACATAAAACTGAATCTTCAGAAAAATTTGAATTACATGCAAAATTAATCAATCAAGGAAAAATAATAACTACAGAAGTAACTGAAAGAAACATATTCATAGCAGTAGACTCCGCATTAAAAAAAATAGAACAACAAGCATTTTAATGATTTTATAATTGAATTTATTAGTTGTTTATTCTCTTAAGTTAGGGTCAGGGATATAAAAATATATTTCTTATTTCATTAAGGTTTTTACCCTTAGTCAAAATTATATTGATTGTGGATCCATTATATTTAAAACTACCTTCTGCTTCTTGAAAGTATGGTAATGATGGATAATGAATGAATAAATGTCCTTCATTGATTTCTTTCATATTAATAGAAATGCAAAAAATTTTATGTTTTGTTCTTATTTTATAGAAGTTAATAAAAAAAATTAGTTAGAAGCAGTTTTTTCTTCAGCTTTAACATCCTTTACTACTGTTTCTGCTTTAACTTCTTCTTTAGCAGATTTTGCAGGTTCAGGTGCTTTTTCCTCAGAATTAACTTCTTTTTTAGCTTTAACTGATTTTACTTCTGATTTAGATTCAGCTTTTTTATCAGCTTCTTTAGTGCCCATTTTAGCTTCTAATTTGTCTTTAAGTGTTTTAGGTTCTTCTTTCTTAGTTTGAACTTTTTCAACCTTATAATCAAATCCTTCAAGCTCAACAGAAACAAAATCATCGTGTCTTATAGCTTTAACTGTTACTTTGCCAGGAGGGTTTTTAATTCCATTACCCCAAACTTTTTCATTAAGTTCTTTTCCAAGCTTAACATTATCTGTTTTCATATGTCTTGTAACATAATCTTTAATAGTGCTAATAGCTCTTTTAGCTCTTCTGTGTTTTGGCACTTTAACAAAACTAGTTCTTAATGGTATTGTGTGAATAGATTCATTTTTCATTATAATCACCTAAGCCTTTATCTTATTTCTTCTCCAGGATCTCTTAACATGAGTGTGTCTTCCTGGGTGAACTCTTCTTCCTGTACCATAAATTTTAGGAACAGTCCAAAATGGAGCCCATCTTGTTCTTCTTCCGGCTTTTACAAGTTTCAATTTTTTTGATATGTGAGTAAAGTATGCCATTTTAGTTACCTTTTAATTCTTTTGAAGCATCAATAATGAGTTTATTGCCTTCTTTAGTTATTTCTCTGCCTTTGTGCACGCTTGTTTCTTCTTTTTTTAATAATTTTGCAGCTTCTAATTGTTGAAGAACTTTTCTTAAAATATTTCCTGAACCTTTAACAAATCCTTCAGGTTTATTTCCTTTATTCTTTCTATTTCCATATTTAACTCTTAATTTAGAAACCCCTATTGGTCCTAATTTTTGAACTGATAATAGAACTGCTGCTGCTCTAACTTGCCACCAATCATCTCTAATAGGAGGTCTTTGTTTTCCATGTCCTGTTTTAACGAACATTGCCCACTCAGGCGCTACGCATGTACTTTCAAGCTTTTTAGCTAATACATCAACGAGTTTTGTATGATCAACATCTTTCATTTTTATTTTCTCCTCATATCTCTATATGTGTAACTCTTTGTGGTCCTCTAAACCTATTAGTGTGGAAATATACTCCATTTAAAAACGTTGTGGTTTAAATTTTAAATACAAACTACTTAATATTTATTAATTAGTCACTTGAAAGTGGTTATAAAACCGTAAAGTTTATAAATAATAAAAAACCATTTAACTAAATGGTATTAGAATCAGAATTACACGATAAAGCATACCTTGAACTAAGAAAAAAAGGCATGCCAATAAAAGAAGCGAGAAACCACATAAAAAACCCGCTATTCAACCCTTCTGAATACCTAAAACAAGAAAGAATTCTAAATCCTTCACTTGACAAACTAATACAAAAAGACCTAACCAAAAAATACGAACCAATAAACTCAAACCCAACAGCAATCCTAATAAAAAACATAAACAAAATATTAAATACAGCATTAACAAGTAACGCAATAAACTACTTTGAACTAAACAAACCACAAAACAAAACAAAACAAAAACAAACCACAGAACCACTAACAACAAAAATACTAAGATACACAGGAACTGCACTAGCAGGAACTGCACTAGCAGGAACTGCACTAACAATAACAGGAATATTCTCTGCGCTAGCAGGAAGCATAACACTACTAAACTACACATCAACAAACATAATCGCACAAACAATACCACCACTAATACAAGACATACCAAACACAACAACAATTAACATAAATGTTTCTGGAACAACCAAAGACCAAACAGGAAACCCATTGCCACAAACAGAACTAACATTCCAACAATACATAGAACCTAACTGGGTTCAAAGAGGAACTGACAAAAGTAATGAATTCGGAGAA
>JAIPET010000017.1 GCA_021736975.1 Candidatus Woesearchaeota archaeon | reverse complement strand
GGTGCTCCACTTATTGCTTCTTGAAATGCTTTTTGTTGTTGTTCTTCTTCTTGTTTTTTATTTTTTATATGTTCAAGTACTACTAATAATGTTCCTATTATTAAACTTAATCCTCCTAGTATTAAAAGTATAAGAGAAACCATGTTTAGTTTGTGATAGTCTGGAAAGTCTTCTCCATCTCTTGGATTTGTATTATCGTTGTATTCTTCTAGATTTGTATATCCATCTTTATCTGTATCTTTATTTGCATCGCTTGGGTCGTTTGGATTTAATCCGTTTTCTTTTTCCCACCAATCGGGCATTCCATCTCCATCTGTATCTAAATCTCTTGATAACCAGCATTTTCCTTCTGTGTTACAATCATAATTTGTTTCACAATCTTCGTTTATTTCGCATCTTTGTCCGTTTGAGCATGGTTCGCATGTATATCCTCCGCAATCGTAATCTGTTTCTTCTCCATCTACTTTTCCATCTGTGCAGGTTGCTTCTTGGCATTTTCCTGAGTTGCAATTTTTATCTTGGCAATCTGAGTCTTGTTTGCATTTATTTTCTAATGGGCATCCTAAGCAGTCTGATCCGCCGCAATCTACATCTGTTTCAAATCCGTTTTTTTGTTTATCTGTGCAGGATGGTATTTGACATGTTTTTTGATCTGAGCAATAATTTTGGTAACAATCTGAGTCTTTTTTACAAGTTTGTTCTATTTCACAGCCCATGCAATCTCCACCGCAATCTATATCTGTTTCTGTTAAATCTTGTTTTTCATTAAAACAACTTACTGGGTATTCATATACTAGTTCTGTTTCGTATGTTGCATTATTGTTATTGTTATCATATACTATTGCGCAGAATTTTACTGATTCATATATCGGTATTGGATTTTCATAAGTATTTCCATATGTTTCGTATGTGCAATTTTCGTCTTTTGTATGTGTACTATAATCAAATGTGTTTTGGCATCCACTTTTTTCATCTTCGCATTCTACAAATAATGTCCATTCTTTTGTGTCTGGATCTTGTGTTTTGTTTATTTTTATTGTTGGCTTTGTAAAATCACATTCAAGTATAGAACTATTTGTTATTTGCATACTATGTGTTGCTGGATATGTTGGTATGTTGCCGGCTTTGTCTTCTGGGTATACTTGAATTTCTAAATATGTATCATTTAGTGTTAAAGGTAATTTTTCATCTATTGTTACTCTTTTTTTATTTGATCTTGTTGTTCCTATTATGTTTTTATTTTTTAATGCTTCATCGTCAAATGTTATGTTGTAATGATATTTGTATATTCCTGAGCCGTCTTCATTGTCTGTTCCGTTTATTTCAAATTTTACTTTTCTGGTATTACAGGTATAATCTTTTGCTATTATGTTTGGAGATGGTGGTGCTTGTGTATCTATTTGTATTTCAAATTCTTTAGGTTCTGATATTCTTAAACAGTTTACATATATTTTATGTTCACCTTCTGATGTTGTTACTTTTGCTGTGTGTATTGTTCGTCCATTTATTGTTTTTTGTGTTTTTGTGAATGGTTTGTATGTTCCTTCTTTATCATCTATTACGTATGAGCAAGTATCTTCTCCTTGGTTTATACTTATGTTTAAATCAAATGTTTGTGAATTTATTGGTTGGTTTGGGTATTCTAAAAATATTTCTTGTATTATTTTTATATCTGTTTTGACTTCTTCTATTTGTGATGATTTATAATTTGCCATGTTTTCACATGTAACGTTAAATTTGTATGTGTATTTTGGAGGATTTATATTGTAATTAAATGTTAATTCTTCACTTTGTTCTTTTTGAAATTCTTCTTTTGTTGTAAATTTAAATCCTGGTTTATGAATTATATTATATGTATAAGTTCCAGTTCCTGGATCAGTATTTTTTATTGTGCATACTGATTCATCTGTTGTTTTTATTGTAAAATTTGTTCTTAGATTATTAGAATCTATTATTATATCTGGATCTTTTTTTATTGTTATTACTGGTTGTGTTCCATCTGATCCTATTTTGATTGCGTTTAATACATATCTTTCTACATCTATTTCTTTACAGATTATGTATAATTCTTTTAGGTCTCCTGTGTGTTTATATGCTGTATCGCCGTAATCTGTTTTCATTGAAAAATTGTTTATGTATGCAATTAAATTTTGTGTGCCTGTATCAAACAATTTTGAACTTTCATAATGATCTTTTAATGAATTTTCTCCTGATGGTTGAACTGTTTTATATCCGCAGTTTGCTGGTCTTTCTAAACCTAGTTCTAAATCAAATTTTTCTGTGTTTCCTACTGCGAACTTTTGTTCTCCTAATTTTATATGGTTGTTTTTTGGTGTTTTTACCCAAACATTCATATTTGATGCGTTTATTTCAAAATGAACATATAATTCTATTACGTTTTCATCTATGTCTGTTGAATTTGCAAAAAAGAGGTATTTTCCGTTTGGTAAATGATTTGATGGTTTGAATGTGTATTTTCTTTTTCCGTTTTCTGTTTTCATATTTTCGATTGATTGGTTTATTTGAAGATCTTTGTTATATAACCAAAATTCATCGTTTTTTATTGTTATTGGATCTTCATAGAATTCTAATATTATTGTTGGTGTTGTTATGTTATATTCTCCTCTATCCATGTCGCATACTTTTTTTGTTCCAAAATCTTGACAATCTGCAAGTACTAATTGAGGTATTATTATTAATGCTAATATTATTATAAGTATATAAAAATTTATTTTTTTCATTAATATTCCTCTTTTTTTTAACAAGATATTCCTTGATCAGGAGCGCATATTGTTACGTTTGGTTCTGTAAATGTAAAGTTTCTAACATTTATTAGTATGTCATCGTATATTCTTTCATTTCCTCCTTTGTCTATCGCAGATAAATTTAGATATAGTTTTTTTCCTTTTATCATATCTGAACTATTAAACTGTTTTATCCATGAATTCTGTTCATTTAGTATGTTTCTTTTATCTGAACAACCTGATTCTCCTGTATAATAACTACAATATGTTATTTTTTCGCATCCGAAGTCATAATATGTATTTCCGTTCTTTAACTTTTCTGTTTGGTCTATACAATTAAACTGCATATTTATCTTTTTTTGAGGTTTTGAAGAATTATATATTAGATTGGTATCTGCGTCTTTCATTTTTATTATTGGTGGTTGTTCGTCTACTGCAAAGTATATTGTATCTCCTGGGTTGCCTATGAATTTTGTTCCGTTATCAAATAAACATTCAGGTTGAAGCGCCACAAATTTCTGAGTATTTATTTGAAGAGTACTTTTATGTGTTGTTTGTCCTGTATTGTCAAATGAATATTTTTTTGATTGTCCTACACTTATTTTTTCTGTTTCATTATAACATTCAATATCATGTGCCATACAATTGGTGGTGGACTTCATCCAAACATCACCGCCACCATATCCGTTAATATACCAAATTGCACCTTTCATAGGTTTAGGCGAGCCAATATAATAAATTGTGTTTCCTTTTTGATAATTTTTTTCTTGACAAAATTTTAATATACTATCTTCATCTTCACATATTTGTAATTCTGTTCCTTCTGGTACAATTTTTACTTTTGGATCATCAAATTTTTGTGTTATATCTTCATCTTTGACTTTTATTGTTTTAATTTGATTTATTTCTCTAAAAGCACATGTTGCATTTTCTGGTGTTTCTATTGATATGTTAATACTTCCTGGTATGAATGTTTTTCCTCTTGGTGTTGGATTTTTTATTGTTGTATCTGCATCTATTATTATTGGTTTAGTTTCATCATATGTTTGTTTGTGATTATCTTCGCAATGTATTTTCGCTTGGTACGTTCCATCTTCTAATCTTTGATATTCATATTCTAGTGTTGTTCCTCTTAATGTGTCATCTCCTGCATAACTAGTTGTTTGTCCTGTTATTGGATTTGTGTTTGTAAGTTTTACACTGCATTCTATTTCTTTTGCATTTGTTATTTTTATTGTTAGGTTTGTTAATATTTGTTTTGATCCTAATACGTATTTTGATTTTTTATATAAATCAATGTTTATTTCTCCTTCATCGTCTAGTCCTGGTATTAATTTAAATTCTACATTTCTTATTTTTTCTAAATTGTTTGATTCATCTTGTGAGTAATAATATAGTAGATAGCTTGTATTTGAAGGTATTTTAGATTTATTTCTAAGTATATTTTTTAAGTCTTTTAATTCAACAAACTGATTTCTTTGGTATTCTTTTGAATTGTTTTGTACTAAATTCACGTATGTTTTAAGATCTTCAAACATATATGTGTTATCTGTTACTATTACGTTTAAATTGGATATTTCATTTCTTGAGTATTCTTGTCCAGCTTGAATAGTCATGTTCGTTATTGGATTTTCAAAGTCTAATAAACATTTAATATCACTATTTGAACAATCTTGTGGTGTATTTGATGATGATGAATTTCTAGCCATATTTGCATCTTTTACACATCTACGTTCTTGTTCTATCCAGTAACATTTGGTTGTATGAGGATATGAACTATTACTATTTTGTATTATTTCATTATTACCATAATTAATTTTGCCTGTTTCTGAATCATAAGTTATATTTGCTTTAAATTCTGTTTCTGGGTTTCCTATGCATTCTGTTTTTGTATCGTATGTTTCGCAGCCTACATTTTCTTTATTTATGCATGTTGATTTATCTATGTTTGTTTTCCCTGGTATTTTGTTATAATAGCAGTCTCCTTTATTTTCTCCATAATAATTGCATATTTCTTCTGTGCATGCTCCTATTGGACTATTTTCATCACATTTTGTACAATCTTTTTCTTCTGTATTTGTTGGCATGCAAATCCCTATTCCTAATTCTTCTGATATTCGTTTCCATTCGCAATTTGTTGCTGAATCTATTGCGCATAAATCCGCTGCTAAACAACTATCTTCTGTTTTCCAATCATAACAAGTTCTTATATCTGAACATGCTTTTTGCATTCCTATAGCTGAATTAGTTTTTGAATATCTGTCTAAGTAACATACATTTTTCAATAAATCTACATCACATGCAGATAATGATCTGCCTTCAGGAGTTATATAATTAAACTCTGGTGCTAATCTTAAATCGTCTTGCATATATCCAAATAATCCGAATGGTCCGTTACATGAATCGCATACATCTGTTTGAATACAATATGCATTTCCACTTTCTGGGCCTACACAATCTTGATTTTGATCACATGATTTTTCATCAGGGTCAGGAGTTGTTTCATTGTATATTCCGTTTGCATCACAATAAGATATTAATGTTGTTCCATCTAGTTGTGGATTACAAAATTCTCCTTCTGGCTTTCCTTCGCATTCTTTATCAGGTGCACTTACATTTTTTACTACTGATTTTGTAAATCCATTAAAATATGCTGTTAAGTTATATTGGTATTTTTTATCTAAAACACGAAGTTGCTCTTGATAATATGTTTCTACTTTATTAAATGTATATATTAGTGGCTTTCCAAATGGAGAACATTTTCCACTTGACAATATTTCACATCTTGTTAATTCGTAATAATCTAATTCGCAGTTTTGTTGATTATCAATTGACCATTCTAAATTTACTTTTGTGTCTGGATTTCTTTCTAGTGCTGCTTCAAAAGTTAATGTTGTTGTGCTTTCACAATCATTTGTGCATACTTGTTCTGTTTTACAAATATCACAAAAAGCGCAGTATCCTGTTTTTTGTGAACATTCAGATACTTCTGTAGGGCATAATACGCAATCTTCTGTTGTTATTTGACATTGGTTTGTACATGTTAAATTTCCTGCTGTATATGGACCTTGTGTTTGACATGTTTTTCCATTAAATGGATCAAGCATATTTTTATCACATTCTTCTCCTGTTTCTAATTTTCCGTTATGATTGCAGGTACCTCCTTCTCCTACACATGCTGCTGTAGCATGCGGAGGTGGATAATTTCGATCTAATTTACTTCCTGGCGGACAATTTTCTTGCCATACTTCTCTTGTTCCGCATAATTCTAGTGCTTTACTCCAAGGCCCTTCTTCCCATTCAGGTATGCAATAGATTTCTTTTGAACAGCTTAATTCTATATCTAATTCGTGGTTATTATTGACTAATATTGTTGCGATTTCAGATTCGCATTCGAGTCTATCAGTTACTGTTGCTTGTACATTATATCTAAAACCTTTTTCTATTAATATTGAATAATATCCTTCTTTATCTGAATTTGCGTTTTTTCCAGTTGAATAGGGGGTTTCATTTTGAAAAGATATTATTGCAAGTGCAGGAGATCCATCATTATATGTTACATTTCCTATTATTTGTACATTCGATGTGTCTAATGCAGCACATACTGATTCACAATAATTTGGTAAAGAATTTACATCTGGATCCAATATAAAATTTGAAGGACATGAAATATTATTTGACCAGGCATTAGATGTTCCGTCGCAACAACATCCTATATCACATTGACTTAAAGTATTACAAGCTACTGATTCATTTTTTGAACCTTCTGCAGTTAAACATTTATTAAATGAATCTAAATCATTAATATTTTCTACACAACCTATATTTTCTGAGTAACAACATTGTGCAGGTTGTTGTGCATATACTGTTGTTACAAATGTAGTAAATATTATTGTTAAAATTATTAAGAGAAAATACCTCTTTTTTTGATTATGTGAACCCTCTTTCATGAATACCCCTTCTTATCGAGTTTTATATAAGAAAATAGGGTAAATGATTTATAAATGTTTTGCTCTTGGGGTCTTGTCCAAAATAACAGCATTTTGTATACTGGCGCCCATTGAGGCACATGCATTCTTGAAGAGAATGCATAGGATGTGCCGTGCTCCAATATACATTTCCATACCTTTCTGGACAAGACCGCTCTTTGATGCTAATAGAAAAACCTTCTTTTTTTGTATTGAAAAGTACTATTTTTTACTTTGTTAAAAACAAAGTACTAATATTTGCATATATTTTGCTGTAAATGTAAATATTTCAAATTAAGTTCAATGCAATACTAATGTTTTCATATTCTTCGCTCTTAGAGTTATTTGTTAAATAAATCTCTTTTATATGTTCTTCTCCTTAAAAACAATGAAAATTAATATTATTTCAATTAAATTCTTTTATTTTTATTGGCGTATACAACCATTTGCTGTGCATTCTTGTCCTATTCTACAAGTTTTTTCTTCTTTTTTTATTCCTGTATTTGTACATTTTATGTCCCATGTACAAGTAATACCAGTTCCAGGATCTGTATCACAAAAAGTTTTACCATTTGTACATGGCCATTGTTCTTTATTTGTGAATGTGCATGCATTTGGTTGATTTGGTTCTGCGCAAGCATATTCACACATCCACTTTCCATTTATTGTAGTTGGATCCGTTGTTCCTTTTCCATCACATTCCGCATCACATTTTGTTATATCACATTCGCATTGTGCTGCATAGTTGCATCCTCCGTTTCCATCGCATTGACCTACGCAAAATGCTTTTCCATCATCATCATATTTTCCATTGCCGGGCGTTGAGCATTTTTTTTCATTACTACAATTTCCTGTAGCTCCTATTTGTTCAAAGTATGATTCAAATGTTGTTCCAGCAGTATAGTTTTTACAGGCCATTAAATATTTTTGAATTGTTATTGATTCTGGTCCTGAACATCTTTCATTTGGTCCTTCTGCGTCTAAACAAATATTTTCTTGCGTATTTAGTGCTTCAAGTTTTCCTGCGCATATGTTTCCTCTTTTTCCATCGCAATATGCTGAGAATTCTAGTTTATATACATCGTTTTCTTGTTCTGATGATGGCGTAAATGGATTTATTTCATCTGTTTGTTTTTTTGGATTTATTTTATAGTATTCAGTAAGATTTGCTGATTTGTTTAAATTATTATCATAGTATTCTTTTAGTTTTTCTAATTGTCCATATCTTGTTTGTTCGTAGCATTTTGTTGTGTTTGATTGATATTTGTATGTTGTTGGATCTGATATGTTTGTTGCTATGCAACATGTGTGATTTGCTAAAAATGGATCTTTTGTATTATATGGATATATTTGATCTTCTGTGTTATTATGTGGAACGCATTCTGTCACATTTATTTTTTTATATCCTGTTCCTGATTGTCCTGATGTTATTAAATTTGTATTTGTAAATATGGTTAAGCTTATTGTGTGATTTCCTTTTTTTGAAAGGTTTAATATGGATATGTTTTGAATGTTGTTTGTTTGAAATGGAAGTTCTAAATAATCTTGTGTTGATGGTGTTTTTTTTTCAAATTGTTTTTCTCCATTTTTATCTATTAAGAATGATTTCCATAAATATTCTGTTATTTCTCCTCCTGCTAGTATGCTTGGTCTGCTTTCTGATCCATTTAGTAAAAAGAAGTCTTCTATTGAAATAATATTTAGTGGTATGTCTTCATATATTTTTGGAATTTTTATTTCTACATGTGGTTTGTCAAAGACTAATATTTTTAGTGTTTGCCAATCTATTTTTCCTGATTTATCTGTTACTTTTATTGTTAGGTTGTGTATTCCTATATCCGTTATTTTTGGTTTGAATGTTGCTGATCTGTTTGTCCTTTTATATTCAAAGCTGTTTGTCCAGTTTAGTGGTTGATTTGAAATATTTTTGTATGTACAATTTAATATTTCATGTGGTTGAAAACTTTTGTTGTTTTCTTTTCGCCATTGTAAACTGCAATTTTCTTGATTACTTCCATTCCAATCAAATTTTTCATCAATTGTTTCTTTCCATCCTATATAATCGTAAAATACTTTGTAATTTTCTGGATCTATTCCTAAGGGGTTTAAGTTTATTGTTTCATTTTCTTCTGCTAGTATATCATAATAGTCTTCATCTGAAGTTTCATGTATGTAGTCTAGTGCGGGATTTCTATTTTTTATTGCTGAGTAAAATGTGAGTGATCTATTTCCTATTTTTGATGCGTGATCTGTTAGTTTTATCATAGTATCGTATCTATACAGGCATGTTGTGCAATTTTCAAATTCTATTACTTCTAAATCCATATTGAATCCGTCAAAATCTTTAATATTATCAGATGCATAATTTTCTTTTATGCTAAAAAATATGTCTTTTGATTCTCTTGAAAATAAATTTGTTAAGTATCTCATTATTAGTATTATTCTTAGATCTGATTCGTAATCAAAATTTTGTCTTATTAATACAGGTTCTTTGTCTTTTAAATTTACTATGAATGGGTATGATAATGTTATTGAGAATGAATCTGTTGTTATTATTAATGTTGCATTTGGTTTATCTAAAACTGTTATGTTATGTCCTTGTGATCCTGTGAATATTGAAAAATTTATGCATTTTTCTGTTTTGTTTGCTATTATTTTTTCTAGCATATATTCTGCTGACATATTTGTAAATGGTGTTTGGCTTCCAAAACAAGGACTTTTCTTTGATCTTGTTGGGTTTAAATTTTCACTTGTCATAGGACATATTTTTGTAAAATTGTTAAACCCTATATATCCTGATACTCCATATTTCCAGTTAAATAAACAAGAGGACTCTTTATTATATAAGCCATATAAGCCTAATAATCTTGTTTTGCTTTCAGGCCAATTTGGAGCAAATGAATCTACTATCGGGCAATATCCTGTATTTTGTATTGAGTATGTTACGTTGTATTCTTTTTGTTCTGAGTTTATTGTATGATTTATTGGTATATGTGTTTTTCCTGGTTCTGTTGCTTTTACACCTCCTCCTTGTGATTCGTAGTAATTTCCTCCTTGTAATGAAAATTCTTCTACTGCTTCTTTTACAACTGAGTCCATACAGGTATATATATAATAATCTATGTTACTTGCTTCTAGATAATCATTTACTGTTTGTTGGGCTTCTTTTTTTAAATTTAAATCTGCTATTGTTACGCTAGCAGTTATTATTATAATCACCATTATTAATAGAACTATTCCTATAAGTGCAAAGACTGCGAACTGTCCTTTTCTAAAATTTTCCCTCTTTTTTTTCATTTAGAATTTATTTGTATGTATCTTTATTTAAAAATTACTAGTTTTTGTGTATTTTACTTGTGTTTTTGTAAGATTATTGATGCAAAACTTGTAAAATTTTTGTCATCTCCGTCGATTTCTGTTGTTGTGTAGTATTGTTCTAGTGTTACGTGTTCTGGTTTTATTATTAGCATAGCCATTATTATTCCTAAATAATTATTTGTATTCATTGCTTTTTCATCTACGTAATCCATGTATCCTTTTGGATCATTTTGTTGTATGTATTTTATTGCTTCTTGATCTAGTTCTAGTGTTTGTTCGTGTGGTTTTGTGCTAAAGGGTATGTATCCTGCGTTTGTTCCGTAATGTGTGAAGTTTGTTGGTGCTATTATTATTGCTTTTTTCTTTTGGTCCATTAGTATTTCTTTTATGTCCGCAGCTACTTCTCTGTAATTTATGTCTATGCTTACTAATATTGGTAGTATTTTTATTTTTTCTAGTTGTTTTTTGTATGTGTATTGTATGAATGGTAGTTGTGATTCTACGAATGTGTCTTCGTCAAATAATGCATTATTTTCTTTTATGTTGTCTTTTTGTATTATTGCTCTTGCTAATGGCTGGTCTACTCTTACTATTCCATATGGTGTTTCATATGGTTCTGTTGTTATTCCTGAGTATCCTTTTTCTGATTGTCCTATTATAATTACTACGTCTGGCAATCCTGTGCTTGACATATTTAGATATGACCATGCCATGCAAGGTCCTGATTTTTCATAAGAATAATTCGGAACTATTATTCCGTGTAGATCTTCTGTCATTTCTTTTGCTGGATTTGGATTTGCTCCTGGTCCTAATTTATGTTCAAAGCTTTCTGATATTTGTTTGTCAAGTAATGTTGGTGCTTCTTTATAGTATATTCCGGTTAGCTTTGGTTTTCTCATTATTTTTATTAAAGAATTGTATTATTTAAACTTTTGGAATATTTTAGAGTAATAAATAATCATCAACCCAAACACATAAATTTTCTAAACACATAGAATTTCCTTTTGGAAAACTTGCGCCAACGCAATTATCTTGATGAGTTGGATATTCTGCTAAAGCACATCTATTTGAATCAGTTAAATAATCACAAAATGAATATAAATTACATTCTGCTTCGGATGTTATTGTTGAACAATAAGTTGGATTTAAAGAGCATTTAGGTATTCCCCAAGAGCAATAAGTATTACTTTTGCATGTTTGTTCATTTAAAATACTTGTACATTCAATATTACTTTTAGGACTACATGAATCTTGTGACGAAGGTGGAACTCCATTACTAAAAGTGCATCGGTCCAATTCAGTACATTTGTCAGAATCACTATTAAATTGAGAGCATTCGTAGTCTGCTGTTTGATAACATTGTGGTTGTACATTATCTTGTATTATTGATTTATATTCTTTTTTACATTTTGAACTACATCCATCTCCATCATCTTGATTTCCATCATCACATTCTTCTGTTTCTGTATTAATTTGAGAATTTCCACATAAATTAACAGGTACCGGTTCATTTGCACATTTTTTACTTGATGAATTACAGTATCCTGATTGACAATCAGTATTAAGAGTACAATTTAAGCCATTATTACATGCAGAACATTTTGATCCGCCGCAATCTTTATCTGTTTCATCTTGATTTTGTTTTTCATCTGTACATGTTGGTAATGATTCGCATGAAGAATTATCTATTTTACAAGTAGTAGTATTACACATTATGTTTCCTGAGCCATAGATTAATGGCTTATATTCTGAGCAACTATTTGATCCTCCTGAAAAAATAGTTGTTTCGTCTGATAATTTTTCGCATTCTTCTCCGTATCCAAGTTTTAAATCATTGCAGACTACTAATCCAAAATCTTTCTGAGGATATTCTCCTCTTTTTAATCTTAATTTGCTTGTTATTTCTTTCCAGTCAACTTGAGCATCTGAACTTACAGGATATTCTACAAATATTGTTTGATTAAAATGTCCTGATACATATGTTGCTCTAAAATCATCTATTGTTAAATATTTTTGTTGCATTGCATCTTTTAGTATTGATACATCTGTTGCTAAATTTATGTAGTCTACCCTGATTTTTTGTTTTCCGCCATCTCTTTGTTTTATTGCTTTTATTACTTTGTTTCCTATTACTGTTTTGTAATAGTTTATTATATTTTGATCTGTTCCTAAATCATTTTGTAATGAGTATATTTTATTTGTTCCAAATAAATTTCCAAAGAAGGTTTCTATTCCAGTCCAAAAGTCTGATAAGAATTCAAATGTTTCTCCATTAGAAACCATATCTCCACTTAATTTAACTGTTGATATTATCATTATTTTAAATGGTTTATTTATGTATACGTTTAATTCAGGATTTTCTTTATCCCATGTTTCTACGACGCATTTTTTGAAAAATTCTTCGCTTGATGGGTTTTGTGATGCGTCTGAACAGTTTATAGTGTAGTTTCTTGTCGGGTTAAATAGTGTTAATACGTTTTCCATGTATGTATCTGTTTTTGTTGAATAATTCATTATTAGTCCTAAATATATTTTTGTTTGTGCTATATTTTCAGGATTATTAAATTGCATTAAGCATGCATCTTTTGTCATTTCTAATATGGTTTCATTTTCTATTTCTGGAAAATAGTTTTGTACTTCGTTTATTGATCCGCAAAGGATTGTGTGATCAGAGTTTGCTATTTCATTAAATGTTGATATTATTGGTTTTAATCTGTTATAGTCTCTTATTCTTGTCCATGATCCTCCTGCATCACATATCCATGATCCTCTTACTGTGAAAGGAGTTACTTCACTTACCTCCTCCCAATACTTAGTAAACGATTCATCAGAATCACTTTTATTTAGTTTTAATTTAATATTATATAATTCAGATACGGATGTATTACAAAGTACTAATTCGTTATCATAAAATAATAATGATTTTTCTAAAGGTGTTACTTCTCCTCCTTTGTTTTCTGCTAGTGATTGATCTGTTAGTACGTATGTTCCATTCCAGCAAAATCCTTTTTTATCTAAGAAAAATTCTCCATCATTTTCTTCATTTGTTGTATCGTCTCCGCAGCATGCGCTTCCTGTCCAGTCAAATGGTCCTTGTAGTTTACATGCGTATTCGTATGGTCCGAATTCTGTAAAATCAATTTCATCATTAGTTCGAGCTAAAAAGCCTTCATCTGTTGGTCCGTCAAGATTTTCTACCCATTGTTTAAATGGACCTGCGCAGTATTCTGTTCCTGTATTAGCTCCATTTTCGTCTATTAAATGTATGTTATCAATTAATAGTTTGTTTGTTGTTCCTTTTGATACTTTAAATTCTATTTCTTTGATGTCTGATAAATTTATTTCTGTAGAATTTAATGGTATTTTTATTCTGTTTGATTTTAAATATTCTTTTTTTGTTTGATAATACTCTTTTAAATTATAAACACTTGTTTTATCATTTTGATCTCTTATTATAAATTGGTCAAAGTTATTTGAATTTGTTACTAGGTCAAATGCTATATATTCAAATCCCTTCCAATTTGTAATATATAATTGATTTTTTTTAAAAGATACACTACCACTATTTGATTGTGATCGAGATAATATTTTTTGTTTATATTGCGAATCAAATGAATTAATTACTTGCAAGGGTACTCCGCCATAAGAATACACACCATCTCCTTCTAACTTATCAGGAATATTAGTATCTTTATTATAACAATATCCACTATCTGGGTCGCAACATTCTTGTATTAAGTTAAGTCCGTTTCTTTGATAACAAATAAATGAATTGTTTATGTTTGATTCTACTAAAAAATCTTCAAAGTTGCTTGACCAGTATCCCATGCAACAATCTGTTTCTCCTATTCTTACACCGATGCATTCTGCATCTTCTTGACCTTCTTTTCTTAAATCATATCCTTGTTCTTCGCATCTATCAGAAGTATATTCTTCGCAGTATGCATTTTCTCCTACGCAACATTGATATTCTGTGTTTCCTTTATCTGTTGATTGAACTAAATATCCTCCGTTACAAAAATCTGGATTTTCTTTACTAGTACTGCATATTCTATCTGAATGCGGTGTTTGCTCTAAAGCAAGAATTATGTCATTACATGAATTACTTTCATCCACATATTCAGTCATACAAGTAGAAGGAGACTCACTGTTTATACATGCTTGTTCCATATATGAAGATCCGTATGAGCCTTTAATTGATTGGCCACAAATTGGTAAATTAATACCTGAATTGACACAAAAATCTTTCCAAGAACCTGATTCTGGAATTAATGAACTTTCTGAAGTATCACTAAAATCATTTAATGATTCAAAATTGTTATTCTCTCCAAAACGCACATGACACCCATCACCACATTTAGTTGTAAATCCATCATTTGAATCTATAGCTGCTGAAGCATCAAAACTTAAAAATTCATCTTTGTTGTCTGAAAAACAAAATGCAGCGTTTTCTGTATCAGAATATTGTTCTTCACAATCTTCTTTACTTTCATTATTGCAATTTTGTACAAGAACACTTTGATCTTTTAATAACACACCTAATACATCTGTACAACTATGTTGTCCATTTGCGTATGCTCCTTTAAATGTTTGACTTTCTTGTATATTATTTTCTGAACCATAATTTTTTAATCCATTTGCATCACAATAATACCATTCTTTTCCATTTGAGATATATTCTGTATTGTGAGCATAAAATATTTTATATTGATTATCTTGCATAATATTTTCTGCATTGTACCAATTATAATTAGAATTATCTTCAAAACATGCATAGGAATTATCTGATGTTATGTATCCTTCATCATTTCCTATATCGTCCCCGCAACATGCATCTGATCCATTTAGTGCGTCTTTATTATATTCTGGTAATCCTGCAACTATTGAATTTAAGTTTGTTTTTAAAGGTTCATCTGCCCAAGAACAAGTATTTTCTAAAGGCATCCATGCTTGACCATCACAATATTGGTTTCCTATCACAGTCCATTTATCGTGTTCATCATCTCCGCAGCATTGATATTTTTCTGGATTTAATGCATTTTGAGGCCATGGATCATTCCAATTAGCTATTCTTCCTGATGGATCTTCTTCGCATGCTTCTTTAGTTGTATCTCCGTCTAAAGGTATTGGTCCCCATGAATTTATTGTAAATACATTTTTTATATCTATTTTATTCCCAGATTTATCTACAAAATTAGCCCAAAATTGATCTTCACCACCACTATCATACACGTTGTATTGAAAATAATACCATCCAGGATTCATATTGGATGATAATCCTAAATTAAAACCTCTTTTATCACTATTACCACATTCAGATCCGCACTTTTCTGTTTTTTCACTTAATAAATTTAATGTTGCATCAGCACTTAATTGATATAATTGAAATGTTACTTCATCATCTACTTGTCCATTTATTTTTAAAACAGGTAATTCTTCATCTATATAAAACCAAAATCCTGCATAATATCTACCTGTAAGTAAATTGTTTGCTCGGTCCATTGTTTTTTCTGGCCATAATAAATGGTACCTTGTAGATGAAGGAATATCTTTACTTCTTCCATATTCAGTGCCAATCCTATATTCTCCTTGTAATTTCCAATCAGCACAAGTTAAATTATTACATTCTCTATTGTTTACAGCACATATTTCCTCATTTGCATCACTTATTTTTACAATTGTTCCGTCACAATCACAGTAAGGAGATATGCTTGTTGTTAAGGTATTTGCAATTTTATATGCGCAACCAGGAGGTTTTAATGCAGACTGAGGTAAAAAAGGCGCATTAGTTACTTTAGAATCTCCTATTTGATTATTTGAAATGAATCCAGAACCCCACGTCCAAAAATTATCTACAATTGCACAATCTGTTTCAGATAATGTTGAAGTTTCAAACCAATAATGTAAAGGATATTGACCAGTAAACCTTGAAGCAAGACAAAATCCATATTCGGTTATATCTGCATTTGTTCCGTTAGGATATTTTATTTGTGCACTTACATTTGTAGCTAATATAATTAATAGAATTAATACTATCAACAGTATTCCTCTTTTTTGCACCCTCATATGTTTAATTTCATCAGTTTTGATATTTAAATGTTATCTTTTTATTTTTATGAGTTTTTTTATTATAAAATTTATTTTTTTCTAGAATTTTTGTTTATTTTATTTTTCTTTTTATTTTATTTTTGTGTTGCTTTTTTTGCTTGTTCTTCGTAGCCTAGTGTTTTTATTAGTGCTTGATAGTGTTTTGTTGTTCTTAGATTTTCTGGTTTTGTTGCCATTGAGCATATTATTATTTTTAAATCATATTTTTTTGCTAGTTTTAGGTTTTGTTTCATTCTTCCTAGTATTTTTTCTGGTTCTTTTGATTCTAGAATTTTTTCTATGTCAAATACTAGTGTTTTGTTTTTTTCTTTGATTAGTTTTGCATGTACTTGGTTCATCCCTGATTTTCTGTAGTGGTAGTGTTCTTTTTCTTCTATTGTTTCAAGGCCGTAGATATGTGTGCAGTTTTTATCTTCTATGTTTTGTCTTGTTCCTTTGCAAAATGTGGTTTGTTTAGGATTTTTTTTATCTAGTTTTCCTGTTAATATTTTGATTTTTGTTTTTTCTTGAATTTTTGTTAAATCTGCTTCTTTATTATTATACAAAAATATCAATTCTTTTATGTCTAGTTTTTCAGCTATTTCTATGAATTTTTCTTCGTTTTTGTTTGGTATGCATATTTCTGTTGACATGTTTAGTTAGAATGGCTCTTTGTTTATAAATTTGTTCAGAATACTATTTGTTTAAATTCAAAAATCACTGGACATTTTTAAATAAAATATAAAAAGAACATATGTTATTTTTTATTTATGGTTTTAATTGTTCGTTGTCCGAATTGTGGTAAGGATCAGAAGACTAATCCTGTTGTAAGAAATGGAGAAGATTTGACTAAAAAGGTGAAATGTTGTGTTTATTGTGGTAAATCTTTTAAGATTCATGTGTCTTTACCAAAATCTAGGATTGTTAATATTGTAAAACAGTAAAGTTTATATGTTTTTTAAGAAATATTAATTCTAATGAAAAATGGACAAGTTAGTGTTTTTGTAATTATAGGTATAATTATTCTTATTATAGTTGGTTTTTCAGTTTTTATTTTTTCAAAATCTGATTCTGGTGTTTCAAACGTTGTTAAAAATAAGAATCAGAAAGATATTATTTCTAATTTTGAAAATTTGTTATATGGTTGTATTGATGAATCTGTTAGAGAAGGTTTGTATGTTGTATCTGAGCGCGGAGGTTTTTATGAAGCGCCTATTTTGTCTAGAGAAGTTTATTATTATGATATTAATCCTTTTTCTAATAATGAATTTGTTATGGGTATTTATCCTTATTATATGTATAGTGGCGCGGTAACTATGCCTTCTTTGGAGGAGTTAGAATTTGAGTATAGTAAATTTTCTAAAGATTATTTTGTTGATTGTGTTTCTAAGTTGTCTTTTTTTAATGAATCTGGTTTAAATTTTTCTTTGAAAGACGATGTTGTTTTTAATTTGTATTTTGGTGAAAAAGCTGTTTTGGTTGATTTAAATTATCCTTTAATAGTTTATTTTGATGATGGTTCTTTTCAATTTAGCAGTTATGAACGTGATTTTAATTATGATATTTCTAGCAAATTTCTTATTATTAAGGAATTTATTGCTATGCAATCTAATAATGTGGATTATGTTAATTCTGGTTTTTTAGCTGGTTTGGCTAGTGAAAATAAGTTTAAGTTTGAATCTACTCAGTTAGGAAAAGATGTTTTATTTACGTTTATTTTTGATGATTTTATTAAAGAGAATGGTTTTCCTCTTAAGATTTCATTTGTTTTGCAGTTTAATGAGGTTTATTCGTGAAATATAAAAATTTTATTTGGATGTTGATGTTTTTGTTTTTGGTTCCTGTTAGTTTAGCTAGTTGTAATGATTCTTTGATTAATTTTTCTTTTGATGTTAAAGATGTTGCTTTGATTGATTGTGCAATTGTTAATGAATTTGAAATTTCTAATTTTCAGTTTTCTTTAGCTTCTGCTAGTATGCAAGAGAAATATGTTTTTTCTGAATTCGTTAATTTTTCTGATGATGCTCAGATTAGTTTATTTAGAGATATTTTTTATGATGATTCTGATAAAATTATTGATAATGAAGAAGTTATTGTTTCTTATTTTGATTTTTTAGAATTAAATAATAAGTCCATTAATTGGTCTGATGATGATTTTGTTTTATTTGAAAATTTAATTAATAAGTCTATTTTTGTTTTAAATACTAAAGAATCTACAAATGCAGGTTTTAATTTGTTTAATTTTTATTGTTCTAGAAAGACAGGAATTACTTTTGATAAAATAGAAAGTGAATTTTCTAGTTTTGATTTTGATGATAAATTATTTTTTACTAATGGTTCTAAAAGTTCTGTTTTTTCTTTAAATGAAATTAAATATTTGTATGCTGTTGGTTTTTCAAATTTTATTATTGAAAGTTCTGGTTTAGTTAAAGCTTATAAGTTTAAAAACAGATATATTTGTAATAATTGCGATACTAAAATTACTACTGATGGTTTTTATATAAATGGAAGAAATATTGAGATGCCTAATAATTTTAAATTAAATAAAGGTTCTGTGATTATTCGTTCTGATAATAAGTTTAGATTTTTTGCTAATTCTGATTTTGTAGATAATAATAATTTAACTTTTAGTGTTAGTAAAGATACGGATTATGTATTTGAAGATGTTTGTAAAAAAAATAATGATATTAGTTGTATTGAATTTTCTAAAGAGAATAATTATTATGGTTATTATCTTAAAAATAATAATAAAGTTGAAGTTGTTGATGAAACTAATTCTTTTAAACATGTTAACGTTGGTAAAATAAATGATGATAGTTCTTTGAAAATTTCTGATGGGAATGGTAATTCTTTTTTTGTTGACGATGAAGGTGGTAAAAATATGGGGTGGCTTGAGAATTATAATATGATGTTTAAGCAAAATTATAAGGGTGAGAGTTGTTCTGGTTTTTTTGGTAGTATTGCTTTTACTTGTGAGAATCCAAGTGATATTGGTGCCAATATTAATGCTAGAGCTAAATGGCTTAGAGAAAGACATAATGAGTATGTTAAACTTTATGGCGTGGGAACACATTATGGTATTAAATCTACTAGTTATGATTATATTCTTAATAAAAATTTGGATAGTAGAAGTGCTTGGGTTGCTTTTGCTTTGTATAAAACTGGATCTTTTAAAAATGTTGAAGATACTGTTAGTTTAGTTAAAAGATTAAAAAAGAATGGTTTTAATGAACAGATGTTATTAGGTTTTTTTGCAGCATTTAAAAGTGGTTTGACAATTAAAGAAGCTGAAATTGCAGTTAGGGAAAATCCTGATAAATTTAAAATTGATGATGGAGAGGATTTTAGATTAAGTGAAACTAGTTGTGTTGGTTTTGTAGATGAAGTTTTAAAATATTCTTTTGAAGATATTCGCGCAGGAAATGATTGGGAAACAATAGAAAATGTCGCTTATAAAAAAAATAGGGGTAAGGCAGTTTATGATAAATATTGGAGTGTGTATAATTTAATTCATTTTTTAGCTACTAAAAAAAATTGGGAGGTTATTTATGCTGCTCCTTCAGGTGGAAGTTCTTTTTTAAATAAAGATAATGTTTTTTGGATTAAGGGTTTAAAAGTTGATTATATTCTAAAAAATTATTATGAAGATCCTAATAACCCTGATTTTTTAGAATTACAAAATAACCCTAATCTTAAATCAGGAGTAGTTTCTCTTAACAGAGGAGAGCTTGCAGATGGAGCTGTTGGTTTTCATTCTGCGTTATTAATTAGAGATGAAAATAATGAATTAGCAATTATTGAAAATCATTGGAAGGAAGAACCTAGTTCTACTAATTTATTTGATGTTACTAAATTTGAGAATAAAGAGAGAGATAATATTTTAATTGCTGTTCCTCCTGGTTCTTTAGATTCAAAAGGATCTGCTTTTAATCTTTGTTTAAATGAATGTAAATCTGATGCTTCTTTTAATAATGGTTTTTCTGCTTCTTGCGAGAAAGGATGTTCTTGTATTGCTAAGAATGGAGAATTTTTTGATTGTTGGCACGGCGATTTTTTTAAATCTTGTATTAATAGTTGTAATTCTGATCCTTCTTTAGATAATGTTAATTGTGGTAATTATTGTAGTTGTCTTATTAATAAAGAATCTGAATCTTTATGTAGATCTTAATCATAGTCACTACATTTATGGTTTGGAAATTCTTTTGGATGTTCTTTTAAATAACAATATTTTATTTTCATTCTTTTGTCTGTTAACCAATTTTTAACCATGTTTTCATCTATTATTTTTCCTACTACTCTGTATTGAGAATCTGCAAAAGGATTATGTCCTTCTAGTGGTTCAGAAAGTACTTTGTCATCTTTTAAATAGTATGATGAGTGGACTAATTTCATTCCGTTTTCATCATATGTTATTGTTGCTGCATGTTTATCTAATCCAACAACGTATAATCCTTTTCCATTTTTTTCTATGAATTCTTCTATATCGCTTATTGGTTTATTCGAGAATGCTTTTGTTTTTTTATTTTCGTTTAAATTTTTTATTATGTATGAAGAAACTTGTTGACCTAGATGTTCTGGACTTATATTAAATCCTGCATCATTTAATGTTCTTCCTATAAAATGTCCGCATGCGATTGATGAATTTTTTCCTGGTTTTTTTGATATTCCTTCAAATTCCCAATTTGTTCCATACCATGCTGGAAATATTTCTTTTATTATTGAGTCATTTATGTATGTTTGTGCTGATTTTATTATTTCTTTTTTTTCTGTTTCGTTCGCATTTTTATATTGTGTTTGGAATGTTTGTTGTGTTTGTTTTATTTCGTTTAAAATTTGATCATATGTTTTTTGTTCGTTTTTAACTATAATTTCTTTTTTTTCTTGATCTTTTTGACTTGTATTTTCTATTTTTTGTTCTAAATTATTACAAGCTATATTTGTAGTTAATAAAGCAGTTATTATCATTGAATTTAACATTTTTCTTGTCATTAATACATATATTAACCCTCTACTTTATAAATTTTGTGGTTTTTAGTCACTTTATAGTAATTACAGTTGTGTGTTTATAAAAAACAAACTGATTCAGATAAATATTAAAAACATACACTTATAAATTTATTAACAAAAACCTTATAAAAAGACACTATT
The DNA here is from genome assembly GCA_021736975.1 of Candidatus Woesearchaeota archaeon. Taxonomy (GTDB): domain Archaea; phylum Nanobdellota; class Nanobdellia; order Woesearchaeales; family 21-14-0-10-32-9; genus JAIPET01. The sequence continues at coordinate 5,761 of JAIPET010000017.1, read as the reverse complement.
TGCTTATATGTAAATAATGGGAAAGATAATATGAATACTGCATCTAATGACAAAGAAGAACAAAAAGACAACGTAATTCCTCAAATTATTGAAGATGAGATGAAAAGTGCTTATCTAGATTATTCTATGAGTGTTATCGTTGGAAGAGCGCTTCCTGATGTTAGAGACGGTCTAAAACCAGTTCATAGAAGAATTCTTTTCGCAATGAATGATATGGGTATGAAACATACTTCTGCATATAAAAAATGTGCGAGAATTGTGGGAGAAGTTCTAGGTAAGTATCACCCTCACGGCGATAGTGCTGTTTATGATTCTTTAGTTAGAATGGCCCAAGAATTTTCATTAAGATATCCTTTAGTTCAAGGTCAAGGAAATTTTGGTTCAGTTGATGGAGATTCAGCGGCAGCTATGAGATATACTGAAGCTAGAATGGCTAAAATTAGTCAAGAAATGCTTCAAGATATTGAAAAAGAAACAGTTAAATTTACAGAAAACTTTGATGGATCGCTAGAAGAACCTTCAGTTTTACCAAGTAAAATTCCAAATTTGTTAATGAATGGAAGTACAGGTATCGCTGTAGGTATGGCAACAAATATACCCCCTCATAATCTTAATGAATTAGCTCAAGCCGTTATAAAAATAATAGAAGATCCTGAAGTCAAAGATTTAGAATTAATGGAATTTGTTAAAGGCCCTGATTTTCCAACTGGCGGACAAATAGTTGGACGAATGGGAATTAAATCAGCTTATGCTACTGGAAGAGGAAAAGTTCTAATTAGAAGCAAAATGCATGATGAAGAAAAGAATGGAAAGCAAAGAATAATTGTTACTGAAATTCCTTTCATGGTTAATAAAGCAGAATTGATAATTCAAATAGCAGATTTAGTTAAAGATAAAAGAATAGAAGGAATATCAGATTTAAGAGATGAATCAGATAGAAAAGGAATGAGAATAGTAATTGAATTAAAAAGAGATGCTACTCCTGAACTTGTAAAAAACCAATTATTAAAATATTCAAGGATGCAAGATACTTTTGGAATAATATTTTTAGCTTTAGTAAATGGACAACCTAGAGTTCTTACATTAAAACAAATGCTTTCATATTATTTAGAACATAGAAAAATTGTTGTAATTAAAAGGATAGAATATGATTTAAGAAAAGCTGAAGAAAGAGCACATATTTTAGAAGGGCTTATTATTGCTTTAGAAGATATTGATAATGTAATTTCTTTAATTAAAGCAAGTTCATCAGCACAAGAAGCTAAAGAATCTTTAATGCAAAAACACGAACTATCAGAAATTCAATCTGCAGCTATTCTTGACATGAAATTGCAAAAACTTGCTAAATTAGAATCTGGAAAAATAAAAGATGAACATGCAGACTTACAAATTAAAATAAAAAATTATAAAGAAATTTTAGCTGATGAATTGAAAATTTACGGGATAATTAAAGATGAACAATTAGATATAATAAAATTATATGGTGATGAAAGAAAAACTGAAATTTTAGATCAAGAAGATGAAGATTTAGATATTGAAGATTTAATTGAAGAAGAAGATGTTGTAGTTACTGTTTCTAATGTTGGATATGTAAAAAGAATGCCTCTTGACACATACAAAGCTCAAAGAAGAGGTGGCACAGGCATAATAGGTACTGAAAATAAAGATGAAGATTATACTGAAAAAATATTTATTGCAAATACTCATTCATATTTATTAGTGTTGACAGACACTGGAAAAGTCCATTGGGTTAAAGTTTATAAAATTCCAGAAAGTGGAAGATATAGTAAAGGAAAAGCGATAATAAATTTAATTGAAATTGAAAAAGAAGAACATATAAGTGCAATTCTTCCTGTAAGAGAATTCTCAGAAGATAAATATTTACTTACAGCAACAAGAAAAGGAATTGTTAAAAAAACAAGTTTAGCAGCATATAGTAAACCAAGAAAAGGTGGAATTATTGCTTTAACTTTAGATGATGGAGATGAAGTAGTTAGTGTTGCAATCACAGACGGAAGTCAGCAAGTATTATTAGCAACACAAAATGGTAATGCTTGTAAATTTAAAGAAACAGATGCGCGGCCTATTGGAAGAACAAGTAGAGGAGTAACTGGAATTAGACTTAAAGGAAATGATAAATTAGTTAGTATGATTTTAGTTGATGAAGACACAAATGTGCTAACTTTAACAAGTAAAGGTTATGGTAAACAAACAAAAGCTTCTGAATACAGACTTATCAATAGAGGTGGTTCTGGTGTTATTAATATTAATCTTACAGATAAAAACGGACAAGTTGTAACTGTTAGAGCGGTTAATGGCAATGAAGATTTAATGTTAATAACTAAGAATGGAATGATTGTTAGAACTCCTGCTTCTGGCATATCAGTAATTGGAAGAAACACTCAAGGAGTTAGAGTTGTTAGATTAAGAGAAGGCGATCAATTAGTTGCTTGTGGTAAAATAATTAATGAAGAAGAAGCTGATGAAGAATTAGAAAAAGAAGAAAAAGAAATTAAAAAAAATCCTAAGCCAATTCAAAAAATAAAAGAATCAGATGATGAAGAAGAATTATCAAGCAAAAATAAAAATGACGAAGAAGAAGAAGATTACCAGCGTTCTGAACACAGCGAAATGGAAGCTGACGAAGAAGATTCTGATGAAGAATAAATTAACTATTTCTTTAATGATTTTTTAAAAATAGAATAATAATTTGACATAATAGCATCTACACCATTATTAATCATTTTTTTCATTAGTTTTTCAGAGTTAACAGTCCAAACATTAACTTCAAAACCTTGTTTGTGAAAATAATCAATATTATTCTTTGAACAATAAATATAATTAGGATGAATATAATCAGCGCCACATTTTTTTGTTTTGTGTACAATAAAATATTTCGTCAAAGGATAAATAAGCATACTTGATGCAATGAACATTCTATTTAGAAAAAAAGGCGAAAAACTCCTATAAACAAGTCCTGTTTTAATATTCTTATTTTTCTTTTTGACAATCTTACTCACATCAGGATAATCGCTAGAAATAATAACATCTTTTTCCATAGAATACTTTTTTACCAGCTCTAAAACAAACTCAGTCGCTTCGACTTCTTTAACTTCAATATTAAATTTTATTTTTCCTTTATACTTTTTTAGAACATCTTCAAGGAAAGGAATATGTTCATCATTCAACAATTTTAACTTCTTAATCTCATCAGAAGTCATATTTCTAACAAATCCTTTAGCTTCAGAAACATCACTAACGTGAGGATTGTGAATAACAACTGGAACTTTATCTTTAGTCAATCGAACATCAAATTCTATAAAATCAGCTTTCTGTTTTACAGCCAAATTAAAAGCTGAAAAAGAATTCTCAAGCTTCTCTCCAGAACTCCCTCTGTGTGCAAATATTTTCATAAAAATACAATTATAAGAATAGTTTATTAATTTTCTCTTATATAAATACTTTTTTTTAACAAATCTTATAAATAATTAATTATTCACAAAAACTATGCCAGACGAAAACAAAGATAAAAAATACAAATTACTCCACGATAGACCAGGTTGCATTGGTTGTAGTGCTTGCGCAGCTGTCGCTCCTGATTTTTGGGAAATGAGTGATGATGGAAAGTCAGACATAAAAGGCGGAAAAGACAAAGAAGATGGGTGGCAAGAAAAAGATATTTCTGAAGATGAATTCCAGGAAAACATGGAAGCTGCTGAAAGCTGTCCTGTTAATGTTATTCATCTTAAAAAACTTGAAAATAATGAAGACTTAATCTAAAATGCAAATAAGAAACGCAAATAATAAAGACATACCTCAAATCATCAATTTATGGAAAAAGACAAAACTATATTTTGAACATTTTGATAAAAAAGACAGACTTGAAGAAAAAATAGACAAAGAACCTGACCTTTTTTTAGTTGCTGAAGAAGACAATAAAGTTGTGGGCGCAGTAATAGGTAATTATGGTTGGAGAGTCTCGATAGATCATTGGGTAGTATCTCAAAAATATCAAGGAAAAGGTATTGGAAAAAATTTATTATCAAAAATAAAAAATAACCTTAAACAAAAAGGTGCTGAGATAGCATTAATAGATACGAATCTTCCGGAGGCTCACACAAAAAAATTAGGGTTTGAATATAGAGGAAATAATAATAATTATACTATAAAACTTTAGAAATCAGAAAACTATTTAATCTAATCCCTAAATATAAATTCTATGAACACCTCGCAAATAATACTCCAATTCGTTATTTCGGGAGCGGTAGTTGTAGGAGCAACTCTTCTTTCAAAAACAATAGACTCAAAATGGTCAGGACTCTTAGTAGCGCTACCAATAATGACAATTCTTGGATTCATTTTTATATCAACAAGCACATCAACAGCAATAACTCAAAGATACATACTCTCAGCATTAATATTCATGATATCATCAGCAATTTACATACTATCAGTTTACTTATTATTTAGAAAAGTATCATTAGTTGCAAACCTTCTTATTTCAATAATACCTTTAGGAATAGCAGCATTCATAATTCAGAGATTTTGGTGATTTATCTCTTCATATAGCAATCATCATCGTGAGCTCCAGGCAAGTAATTAGTACTCATTAAGAATTCGTTTGTTATTTCTCCACCTGTAAACTTAAAGTTTTTTTTAAATAGTTTTACCCATTCTTCTTTGTTCCTGCATTCTTGTTTATCAAGCCATTTCTTAAAAGAACCGTGTTCTTTTTGCAGCTCAATTATTTTTTTTGCGTTATAAATAGCTGCATTTATTTTTAGTTTGTTTCTTATTATTCCTGGATTTTGCATTAATTCTAAAATTTCTTTTTCCTCGTATTTTGCAACTTTCTTTACAGAAGGGAATGCTTTATGAATTGTTTTCTTTTTCTTTAGTATTGTATCAAAGCTTAGTCCTGCTTGGCTTATCTCTAGCATCAATCTCCTAAAAAGATCATCGTCATCTTTTGCAGGGACTCCGTGTTCTGTATCATGATGTTCTTTATGATGATCATCTCTATTTCTTGCATATGAGCAGTATGATTTCATTTTTTTGTTCTTTCATTTATTTTTTATTTTCATTAAATTTTTTTATTGCTTTTTGATCAAAATCGCAATTTATCCATTCGTTGTCTAATTCTGCGCCTATTTTTTTGTAAAATTTTATTGCTGGTTCATTCCAGTTTAATACTTGCCATCTTATTCTTTTGCAGTTTTCTTTTTCTGCAATTTTAAATATTTCTTTTAATAGTTCAGTTCCTATTTTTTTACCCCTAAAATCTGATTTTACATATAAGTCATCTAAGTAAAGTGATTTTCCAACCCAAGTATAGTATGCAAAAAAGTACACTGCCACTCCAACTATTTCTTTATTGTTTGTTTCTGCTACAAAAGTTTTAAAGTATTCTTTCTCGTTGTTCATATCCTTAACTGTGTTTATTACTTTTTCAGGTGCTTTTTCAAATAATGCCAGTTCTTTTATCATTCCTAGTATTTGTGAAAAATCTTTTTCTGTTCCTTCTCTTATTTGCACATCCATGTAACTTAAATTTTGATTCTGCATTTAAATTTTATTATATTATTATGTGTTTTTTTCAAGAATTGTTTTTTGTTTAAAATTATTTGACCTCCTCTCACACCCTAAAGGGTGGAGATTCCGTCGTATGGTTTTAGCATGATGTGCCTCTTGATTTTTTACATATTCTTTTGCTACGTCTAGTGTTATGTGTCCTACTGAACCTGCAAATTTTCCTTTAGTC
>JAIPET010000016.1 GCA_021736975.1 Candidatus Woesearchaeota archaeon | reverse complement strand
TGCTTTCTGTGTGTCAGATACGCGTAGATTTTCTTGACAGACTCGGAGCAGCGATGTTCATTATTTTTTAATACCAATACCCAATTCATCCAATTGCTCATCACTAGCTTCAGATGGGGAATTCATCATTAAATCTTCAGCATCCTTATTCTTTGGAAAAGCAATAACTTCTCTGATATTATCAGCTCCAGCTAATAACATAATTAACCTATCAAAACCAAAAGCTATTCCACCATGAGGAGGAGCACCATATTCAAAAGCACCAAGCATAAAACCAAATTTCTTTTCTTGCTCTTCTTTACTAATATTAAGAGCATCAAAAACTTCTTCTTGTAATTTTCTATCATGTATTCTTATGCTTCCACCACCTAGCTCAACACCGTTAAGTGTTAAATCGTAAGCTCTAGACTTTGCTTTTTCTGGCGATGTTTTCAATAAATGTCTATCTTCTAAATTAGGTGAAGTAAATGGATGGTGCATAGGTCCATATCTTTGATATTCTTCAGACCATTCCATTAAAGGAAACTCTGTTACCCAAGCAAAATTCCACTCATCTCTAACAAGTTTTAATTGTTTACCTAAAGTTAATCTTAAAGCACCAAGAGCTGGAGCAACAATTCTTTGAATATCTGCAACAAAAAATACATATTCACCATTATTAATTTCAAAAGGAACATCAGAAATAAATTTAGAAATTCCTCCAGTTAATTCATCATTTTCTTTTTTCAAAAATGCTAGTCCTTTAGCACCATAAATTTTAACAATATCAGTGAATTTATCAATATCTTTCCTAGAAAATTCACCAGCAACCTTTAACATTCTAATACATTCAGCGTTTTGAAAAATTCCAAACTCAGTTTTTTTAGCCCATTCAGATACATCAACAATTTCTAAATCAAATCTAAGATCAGGTTTATCACTACCGTACTTTAACATAGCCTCTTCATAAGAAATTCTAGGAAAAGGAATTTTTATATCGACATCAATAGATTTTTTCCAAACATGCTTAACCATGCCTTCCATAATTTCATAAATATCATCTTCCTCAACAAAACTCATTTCCAAATCAATCTGAGTAAATTCAGGTTGTCTATCAGCTCTTAAATCCTCATCTCTAAAACATTTAACAATTTGCATATATCTATCAAGACCCGCAACTTGAAATAATTGTTTAAAAATCTGAGGACTTTGCGGCAAAGCAAAAAATTTACCTTGATTAACTCTTGAAGGAACCAAATAATCTCTAGCACCCTCAGGAGTACTTTTTCCAAGAACTGGAGTTTCAATTTCCAAAAAACCTTTGTTATCAAAATATTCTCTAACAGCAATTCCTGCTTTATGTCTTAAAATAAGATTATTTCTCATATGAGCAGTTCTTAAATCTAAATATCTATATTTTAATCTCGTTTCTTCAGAAGTATCAGGATTATCAAGATCTAAAGGTAAAGGTTTAGATTTATTCAAAACTTCAATAGATTCAACTTTAACTTCCACACTTCCAGTAGCAAGCTTAAGATTAGGTTCAGGTTTTTTTAAAACTTCTCCAGAAATTTTAATTACAGATTCTTTAGTGACACCATCAGGCATTAATGTTTTATTAATTGTTAATTGAGTAATTCCATATCTATCATATAAATCAATAAAATTTAAATTACCATGTTCTCTTAATGTATAAATCCAACCACTAAGAATTGCCTTTGAACCAACATCTTTTTCTCTTAATTCCCCACAAGTATGACTTCTTAACATAATAATTAGCACTGAACATTCGTATATATACTTTGCTATTTTTAACTTTTTATCACTCGGTATCAATACCAAAAAGTATAAAAAAGAATTTTGATTTTTAATATTATGGCATTTTATAATCAATATTTAAATTGGACTTTATTAGGAAGTTCAGGTTTGCAATGGGCAGAAGCAATAGGGATATTTTTAATAATCATATTTGGTGTTTTAATACTAAAAGCAGTAATAATGGGATGGCTTAAAGTAATAGCAAAAAAAACTAAAAATGATTTTGATGATGCATTATTAGATGCGATAGATGAAATAAAATGGCCATTTTATGTATTAATAGCATTATTTTCAGCAGCAGGCTATTTATCAGTAAATAACATTTTAGATAAAATAACATTTATTTTAACAATATTAGTAGTTGTATTTTACATAGGAAAAATATTAAGAGTTATTATTGTTCACGGAGCAAGACTTTTAGGTGAGAAAAATAAATCAAAAGATGAAGTGCCAGATGACACAATGGCGCACGTTTTATCAACAATTATTCAAATATTTATCTGGGTAGGAGCAATACTATTCATATTATCAAATCTCGGATTTAATGTAGGAACTGCGCTAGCAGGCGTAGGAATTGGTGGAATCGCAATCGCATTCGCACTTCAAAACGTACTATCAGATATATTTGCATCATTCTCAATATATTTTGATAAACCATTTAAAAAAGGAGATTACATAGTGATTGGAACAGATATGGGTGTAGTTGAACGAATAGGAATAAAAAGTACAAGAATAAAAACATTACAAGGACAAGAATTAGTCGTTTCAAACAAAGAATTAACAGAAACAAGAGTTAATAACTTTAAAAAAATGGAACGAAGAAGAGCAGTATTCACATTAGGAGTAACATATGATACATCAGTAAAGAAACTAGAAAAAATTCCTAAAATAATCGCAAAAATATTTGAAAGAGTAGATAATGCGGACTTAGACAGAGCACATTTTAAATCATATGGAGATTTTAGTTTAAATTACGAAATAGTTTATTACGTGAATGCTCCAGATTACGCAATTTATATGGACATTCAACAAGATGTAAATTTAGAAATAAAAAGAACTTTTGAAAAAGAGAAGATAGAATTCGCTTATCCAACACAAACGCTATTTATTGAAAAACTAAAAAAGTAAAATATATAAATGCAGAGATAACTCGAATATATATCTTAGGGGGTATAAATGAGAACAAAAAAAGTATTCAGTGTTTTTTTTAGAGAAAAGCCGGCAATGATGCTTGTTAAACTAAAATTAGCAACAAAAGAGGTTTATGCATCATCATTAGCAAAAGATGTAGATTGCACATATAGTCACGTTGTAAAAATACTTCAAGAGATGGAAAAAGCAAACATTGTAACATTCAAAAAAGAAGGAAGATTAAAAATTCTAGAACTAACAGAAAAAGGCAAAGAAATTGCTGGTCACGTAGAACAAATAATGAGTAAATTATAAATAAACCTTTTCAATTCTTTTATTTAATGACTGAACAAAAAATAAGATTTGTAAGCTTTCTCATACCAATTATTGATGGGGAAATATGGCTTGGACAAAGAGGAACAGAACCATTCAAAGAATATTATGGTGCTATAGGTGGCAAAGTTGACGAATCAACAAGTCTTGATAATAATTACGCTCAAATAATAAAAAAACCAGGAAATCATAAAGAATACTCTGTTTTAGATAAAATTGCTTTAGAAAAGCAAAAAGAATTCTTTAAAAAAGCAGCCGTAAGAGAATTTGCAGAAGAAATATTTTCAAAACAACAATTTCCAAATGATTTTTCTAATAAAGACATAACAAATATATTAAAATTAGGCGTAATAGAAGATACGCTTCTAAACCAACCAGATTATAGAAATGATTGTATTTTTTACTTAGCAAACATAAACAGAAAAGACTTCACACCAAGTTTAAGAGAAATAAAAAATTTTCAACCCCTAAGTAAAATAAATTATTCAGAAATATTTCCTATTACAAAAATAGCTCTTATAGATTTAAAATATAAATCAAAAAAATTTAAATTAAATTTTTTAAATGATTACCCAAAAGAAATATTTGAAAAAATACCTGATTATGAAATTGATAGACCAAGAAAAACAAGTATGTTAGGTGCAAATTTATATTATGAAACTTTTGGTTATTTAAATTAATTATAAACCTGAATAATATGAAACCCTTTAATTTTTTGAATTGTGAAGATATATTTTTGACTCTGTCAAAAAGAAATAACCAATATTTACATCTATTTTACTAACGTAAAATGTAAATATTTCAAATCTATTTCAAATCTATTTCAATGCAATACTAGAGAAATCGTATTAGTATATAAACATAAAAAAATTATAATTAATAATATTTATTTTTAAATTCTGTTTGTAATCATTATTTTTATATTTATCTTAAATAATTTAATTTTCGAAATAATTCTAATTAAAGACAAATATCTTGCGAAAATTCTATAGCAATGCCTTTTAAGGAATTCATTTAACAAATAATAAAGGAACAATCCTTTGGAGGAAAAAATGGCAGATAAACAAAAATTTTTTGATTATATAAAATCAGAAGTACCAAGAATGTTAGGGTCCCTTGGTTCAGGAGCAGCATACTACGCAAAAGGACCTGAAGCAATAGAAGGAACATATAAAACAGCAGAAAAAGCAGCATCAAAAGTTAAATCAACAATTTCTGAAAGTTATGTAAAAATAAAAGAAAATGCAACCACAAAAAATCTAATAAAAGTAGGCGTTGCAGGATTAGCAACAGCATTATCATTTAAGGGAGTAGATCATGCATATGAAAGCAAAGAAAAAGAAAATAAATGAGGCAAAATCATGTCCGAAAAAAAAATTAGTGGCGCAGCAAAAATACTTATTGGATCTATAGGAGGACTAATCTTCTATAAACCAATTTGGACTTTTTTTAGCAAACCAAGGAATAAAATATTTACTGCCGCAGCAATAACAGGATTATTTGTAGCAACACAATGCCAAGACGAAATAAGATATGTAACTGGATTTGCAAAAGATACAATAAAACAAACAGAAAAAGTAGATTATTTAGAAGATTCATTAAAAACAATAAACTCTGAATTTCAAGAATTTCAAAATAAATATACTGTAGAACAAAGTTTTGCTAGAATGAAATTGTATGAACAAAAAATAAAAAATGATTCACTAATAAAAACAGTTCAAGCACAAAATAAAAAAATAGTAAATTTAGCTGCAAAAAATGAAGTTTACGAAACTAACACAAACAAACAATTAGAAAAAATAATGTACAAAATAGAAACAGAAAATGAAACAAAACAAAATTTAAGCGCTAAACTTAGTGGATTAACATCACAATTAGAATATTTAAGCAATAATGATGGAACAAAAACACAATTAGACTCAATATATGGATTAGCAAAAAAAACATATCAAAAAATAGACTCAATAAAAATAAGTGAGTTAAAATGAAAGAAGAAACAAAAAAAACAACTTTGAAAGTAATAAAATACGGAGCTATAGGAACAGGATTAGCTTTTGGAGCACCATATCTAGGTGAAGGATTAATATATGTAGGAGCATTCGGATCAGGAGCATATGTACTAAATAAAGTATTTTTTAAAAATTGGAAAACAACAATAGCAACAATAAGTATTGCAGGAACAGCATATCTACTAAGTCCATTTTCAAAAGATGTCAGAGAACAAATTATATCTTATAAAGAATCAGATTTAAGAAAAGAAAATATTGAATTAATAGAAGAAAATGAAAATTTGAAAAATCAATTTGAAAACAGTATTGATTTGTTTAACAAAGAAAAAGTTAGATTAATAGATTCGGTAAAAACAAATGAAGAAATAAAATATCAAAAAATACTATTTGGAGAAATAAAAAATTTTCAAGAAAAAAATTTAGAACAAATAACATCGAAATACGACCTAAAAATAAATATAGTAGAAAATGGATTAAACCAAGTAAAAAACAATCAAAAAGAAATAGTGTCAGCAACAAACAATATTTCAAAACAATTATCAAGTGTTGAAAAAAAATTAGAAACATCAGTAAATGAATATTTTGCAAAAGAACAAACAAAAGACATAACCAATTCTTTAGATATAAAAAATCAAGAACAAGAAAAAAATATTAATGATTTAACATCTAAAGAATACTGGACTATTCTTGAACAAGGAGAATCTTTAGGAAAAATAGCGATAGAATATTATGATAATGTAACGATGTATAAAAATATAGCAGAGATGTCAGGAATAAAAAACCCCGATCAAGTAGAAATAGGCCAACCAATAAAATTACCAAAAAAAGGATTATTAAAATTAGAAGACTTGCAAACAGAAAAATATCCAGAAAAAACTATACTTTTAGAAAAAGGACAAATACTAGAGAAAGTAATACAACAAATATATGATTTAACTGATGATCAAACAAAATCATCTGCTAAAAAAATAATTGAGTATAACCAAAAAATAGGTAATAAATATTTAACAAAAAATCCAGTAATCTATAACAAAATAATTATTGGAATACCAGGAGGAGTTTAAAAAATGAAATTTTTTGAAAAAATAAAATCATACATACAAAAGGCAGATCAAACAATAACTGAAGTGGCACAAGATTTTAACTTAATGTTAACTGGCTATCAAAACCTAGTTACAGTAGCACATACAGATACAATAAACACAAAACAAAAATTATACGATTTAGGAGATATGAGCATATTTGAATTTGTAAAAAAAGGACCTGATGAATTAGAAAACATAATACAAACATCAAAAATAAAAGCAGAATCAACATATAACAAAGCAAAAGACATATTCACTAACTTTGTAGATAAACAAAAACAAAAAATGAACACAAAACAAGACTTAGATGACATTATAAGAAAAGAAACAAAAACCACGACAACAATAAACGAAAAACCAACAACGAACTATCAAGAAACAAAAAATAATAACAAATCAAAAAATCAACAACAAAATCAATACGAATTCAAACCATCAAATAATTATACAAATAATATCTCAACAATAATAAAAAATGATACAACAAATGTAACAGAATTAGCACAAATATTATCTGGAAAATACAAAAAACAAGACAATAAAAAAGCATGGTCTTGGAAAAACAGAATGAATGTTTTTGATCAATATACTAATAAAGAAACATATTCAAAAATAGATTTACAAGGACTTGAAAATTTAAAAAAATCAATATTTAACAATAAATATCTTCAAAGAAAACACAAAAATATTGCAAGCGAAATAAATCAAAAAATTGACAAAATAATTCAAGAATATAAATAACTCTTTGAAAAAATGAAAAATATAAAATTAGACCTAGCGAGAGCTATACAAAAAATAAGTTCAAAATTAAATATGTCATCAATATCAAAAGGACTTATACTGATGTATTCATTAAATAGCTTAAGCTTTGGACCAACCCAAAATCAAATAGAAGAAAAAATAGCAAAAGAAATAAAAGAAAGAATAGAAAATACTAAAACACTAGAAGAATATTTAGGCGTTAAAGAGTATAACGAATATATTTCAATTGAACGATTTAACAAAATAATAAACGAACCTAAAAATATAAATATTAAACACGAAATAAATACAAAAAAAATGCCTGTATTTATGTTCCATAGAACAGGATATAGTGGCCAAAGATATGAACTCTCGCCAATCGAATTAAAAACTATTTTTTCAAATTTGTACAACAACAATTATTACGCAATAACATTCAAAGAATATGTAACAGGAAACTTAAGAAATGTCCCCATAGGAAAAAAACCATATTTAATAACCTTTGATGATGCTCATAAATCCCAATTTAAATATATTAAAGGAACAAAAATAATTGATCCGAATTCTGCAATAGCAATAATGGATTCATTTTTTAAAACACATGAAAATTCAGGAAAAGGAGCGGTATTTTTTCAATCAGCATACGGAATACATAAAGAATTTTTATATTTTTTTGGAGATGAGGAAACAGCAAAAGAAAAACATGATTATTTAATAGATAATGGTTATTGGATAGCAAGTCACACAACAACACATGTAGATTTAAGAAAAATAAGTTTAAAAAAAACAAAAGAAGAAATATTAACAATAGATGCACTATTAGAAAAAGAAACAACAATAAATTATGAAAAAACAGCAGAAAATTTTGGAATGAGATCATTAGCAAGACCATATGGTGCTGTAGAAAAAAACAAAAAAATAGAAGAATTTCTAAATAAAAAATATGATATGATAATGAACGCCATAGGAGGAAGAGATTACTTGCCAAAAAGTGAAAATTTTGATAGATATCATATTAAAAGAATAGAAGCAGATCTTGGAACAATAATGAAAACAATAAAAAATTCATCAGAACAATTCATACAAACAAAAGAAACAAAAGAATTTTTTGAAAAAGTATATAATTATAATCCAAAAATAGATATTAGAATAGAAAATATGGCATACAAACCAATAGAAATACAAAAAATAAATTATTTAAAACAAAAAAAGACAAATAAACATTCAAATCAAAGAAACTATTAATTTTAAAAAATATGGCGGATCCGCCCAGATTTGAACTGGGGACCTGTCGGTTAACAGCCGACCGCTCGAACCAGACTAAGCTACGAATCCACTTGTATACTATTGTTTGTGACTTTAGTTTTATTTATATATGTTTTGTTTAGAATAGTAAATGTACAGGAAATAATTCTTTTATAAATATAGTAAAATAAAATAAAAAAATAAAAATAAATTTAGTTGATTTCTACAACTTTTAAATTGAAAATTAGTGTTTTGCCGGCGAGCGGATGATTTAAATCAATCTTAACTTCAGTATCTGTAACTTCAACAATTTGAGCAGGAAATTGCTGACCATTTTGCATCTTCATCATTAAAATCATACCTTTTTTAGGTTCTTGTTCCTTAGGTAATTGATCTCTAGGAACAGGCTGGATTAATTCAGGTTTATGATCACCATAACCTTCAGCAGGTTTAATAGTAATATTTTTAGAATCATTAACATTCATACCAATAAGTGCTTCATCAAAACCTTTAATGACTTTGCCAGCTCCAACTTCAAATTCCATTGGTTGACCATGTTTTTCACTACTATCAAAAACAGTTCCATCTTCAAATTTTCCAGTGTACTCAACTTTTACTTTATCTCCTTTCTTAACAGTCATAATTTCACCTATTAAAAGAAATAATTCATCTTATTTAATAATTACGAAAAAAGAAACTTTTAAATAGTATTATTCTAATAATTGATACAAATTATTTTATTGGAGGATTAAAAAGATGAAAAAAACAATAATAGGAATTCTTATTTTAACAATGATGATATTAACTGCATGTAATACAAATTTAGGAGGCTGTAATAATGATGGCTTTTGTAGTTTAGAAGAACAACTAGGAAACTGCGGCGATTGTATGCCGGATTTTGAAGTAACAGATGATGATATACGTGTTTATACTGATTACGAAAATAATATTCGTGAAGTAGGTGTTTGTGTGACTAATAAAAATGGACAATATGAAGGTCCTGTAAGTATAGGCTTTTCAAAAATTGACGCAAATGGATATGAAAGTGAATGGGAAGATGAAGAAGTAAGATTCACATCAGATTATGCAGAAGGTGATTTTGAATTAGGCACAAGAGGAAAACAAATAGAATTTGATTTTAATTTTATAATGGGAGATGATGAAGAATATGATTGTTTTTATTATGAATTTGATTTAGTAGAATCAGACGCATATTATTTATTTAGAATAAATTATGATCGAAATGTTGAAGAATTAGATTATAAAAATAATTATGCAAGTATTTTTATCGATGTAGAAGAACATTATCCAGAATATTTAATAGAAGAAAATATAGGTAATTTTGAATATTATGGTTCAAGTAAATACGGTTCGGAATATAATGCATATTATAATGGGGGATCTTTAACAATGTATTTAATAAATTCAAATCTTGAAGCAAAAAGATACTTTGAATATATGGTGGAATATTATTCTTCCCCTGAGTCTGTTGAGAATGGATATGCTATTGAATTAATAAATGTAGGGAATAAATATTTTGCTAAATTAATAAATGATGTTTCAAACGGAAGATATGGTAAATATTTTTGGTATTCAGATAATAAATTTATTCAAGTTTATTTTGACAATGAAGATACCGCGCTTTTTGAAGCATACGCAAAAAGATATCCAAGTGATGTTGTTGGTGAAAATACACCAGATTTATTATTTGCAGAGCCAAAAGTAGAAGTTTCTATTAATTATGGATTAGACAATTCAACAGTTCAAAATTATGAAGTCTCAACATGCTTTGCAAATGCAACAAATATAACTTATGACAATTCATTAGCAAAATATCAATTTAAAAATGAAAATGGAATGTGCAAATCATATACTGTTGATTGTCAAAAAGCAAATGAATTAGTTGTAAATGTAGCACCTTTAGAAAAAGTTGAAGCACCATTAGTGAAAGGACAAGCAGCTCAATTATATGGTGAAAAAATATTATTAACATCTGTTGGAAGCACATCAGTAAGAGTAGTCATTGGTAATGAATCTCAGGTAATAGCAGATGGAGATAGTGAAAAATTTGATAGTGGAACTATTGTAGAAGTTGAAAAAGGATCAATATTTTATGAAGAAGACATGCCTGATAATGCAGCAACATTATTAATCTCTTCAGGCGTTGTACTTGCATCTTATGAAAAAGATGTTTCAAAAAATAAATGCGCTTCAAGTGTAGAAGTTACTGAACCAGAAGAAAATAAAGTTACAGTTGAATTAAAAAAAGGAGATGTTTTTAAATATGGGGATAGCGAAATAACATATATGAATTCATACCAAGAAGCCGCAGGCGCTGCTGGAAAAACAAAAATAACTGTTGATGGCGAGACAAAAGAATTACTAGTTGGAGAATATGCAAACTTTAATTATAAAACAGAAGTTTATTTGGATTCAGTAAAATTCTCAACAGATACAAAAAAAACTTGTGATAAATATGCTATAGTTGATATATATAGTAGCCTTGGTTCATTAGAAGTTGAAAATTATAAATTAACAGAAAAAAATAGTTATTCATTTGTAGATGATTCAGATATTTCTATTGTTGTGAAAGCATTATTATCTGAACTTGGGGATGAAGTAGAAATAAATGTAAATTCTCAAAAAATCACTATGAAAAAAGGAGATAGTGAAACATTTTCTAAAGGCGTAGATATTTTAGTTAAAGAAACATTTTCAGAATGCGAATATAGAGACGAAGATTATCCAATAAATGCAAATAGTGATTCAGAAGCAACAATAATCGTAACTGATGCACCTTGTGAAATAAAAAATACACAAACATACAAAAATCCAAAAGCAACATATAATGGAAGAGAATCAGATATATGCTCAGATTCAGTATCAGTAAATCAATTCTGCATAGATAAAGGATACAATGTAGGAACAATAGTAAAATCAATTGGAGGTGGAAATAATGGATTGCTGTATAAAAATTCAATATGGACCTTATCTTCATGTACATACACTTCATTAAATTGTATGGTTGTAGAATGTATGCCAAAGAAAGTTGGTGGATTGAAAAGTATGTATGATGAACTTACAGGAGATTCAGAAGTAGAAATACACGATGAAGGAAATAGAGGTTCTTTAGGTGATTGTGGTTTTAATAATTGTTATGGTGGTGGGGGCGGAGATCAAAACAGTTAAATCTTTTTTTTCTTTTTTTTACAATTTAATTTCTATCGATTTTTTTATAATTGCACTTCGCATGGTGAAAAAGGTTTAAATATTGGTTTTTTGTTTTAGAAGGATTCAAAAATAATGATTTGAAATACAAAAAAGAAATGTTTCATATTAGTCTCTGAAACAGTAAACTTTAAATAATCAAATAATAAAAAAATGAATAAAGATGCTTATTGGAGGAATGACAAAATGAAAAAAATATTGATGATATTATTAATAATTGTAACAATTGTGATAACTGCTTGTGGAATGTCAAGAGGTGGTTGTAATAATGACGGCTTTTGCAGTTTAGAAGAACAAATAGGTGAATGTAAAGATTGTTGGCCAGATTTTGAAGTAGAATAAATATGGGTTAATGAAAATGAAGGATTGGATTACATTGATCTTGTTGCATGTGTTGCAAATAAAAACGGAGTATATGAAGGAAAAGTAGATGTTCTTTGGGGATTAGAATCTGATGGAAAACAAGATTTCTTAGAATCCATGGAAAATGCATATTTTAGCTCAAATTATATAGATGGAGATTTTTACGTAAATGTTGAAGGAAAACAAATATATGCAGGAACAGATTTTAATTTAGGAGATGAAGAAGAATGGGATTGTTTTAGTACAGAAGTAGAAAAAGATTATCTTGAAACAAAAAATTCAGAGATAATATTCTCGTTTGAAATAAATTCAAAACAAACTGTTGATGAACTAGTTTTTGATAATAAAAATAAGCTAACATATTATTATAGTGACGAGGCATCAGAAGAACCTGAAGATGAAGTAGAAGAAGATTTAGGAGTAGATAAATTTGAAATTGGAAATCTTAAATTAATGGAACCAATACAAGAAGGAGTATTATTACCAGATGATTTATTTGGACTAAGAAATTATCACACAGCAATTTCTGAAAAAAGTATTTCGTATCACGATGAAATAACTTGGGATGACGGATCATTTGAATTCAAAACATCTTTATACGATGAAGATTTTGAAGAAGATCCAGCATTAACATTACAAGACAAATCATTAAGATACAAATTAATTTTTGACGATGAATTAGATGTTAATGAAATTTCATCTGAAACGCCTTTAGAATTAAATTTTCTAGGAAAAACAATGCATATAATTGATGCAAAAAATGAAAACATAGATGGCGCATACGGTTGGAAAATTAAATTACAAGAAGGAGACCAAGTAGAAATAAATGATCAAATTGTAACTTTATCAAAAATTGGTTATGGTGTTGTAAAAGTTGTTGTTAATAATAAGACAAAAGTTATTTCAGAAGGAGAAAGTGAAGATTTTGGTGATTTAGATGTTTACATAGTTACAGGAAGCGTATCTTTTATTGAAGGAAGTGAAAACAATAAAGCAACATTAATTATTGGAAAAGATTTGAATGCAGATACAAAAGATCCCGCAGTTGAATTAGGAGAAAGTTCATCAATAAGTGATGCGGAATGGTTATGGGATATATCTTTATCAAAAGGTTCTGAACAATATATAGCCATAGTGAATAATCAAGATAGGGATGAATTAGACAATGATTTTCCAGCATTACAAGAAGGAGATTATTTTAGCTTGCCTGACTATATAGGATTTAGATATCACGATACTTATGGATTTAGTGATATGAATTACATAAATATTGAAGTTAGTGATAGCCTGGACTTATCTGAAGGTAATAACGGAAATGAACTTAATAATGCTAAAGGCGTATATTTTAGTTCAGATTCAAGAGATGATGTATTTATAGTTAATTCTGTTGCGACATCAGAAGTATACGTTGTAGATAATCAAGGAATGACAGAAATATGGTATGAATCTGGGTCAGATGAAATAAAATCCGCAGAATCAACATTTCAAATTATCGGAAATGATCATATAAGAATAACGCCTCCTAAAAATGGAGTAGCAGGACTTGACGGATCATTAAATGATAAAGATAATTTTTATCAAATAACTTTTGACGAAACCGATGACGCATTATGGTTCTATGCTGATGCAGACAAAGATTTTTTTGGAGTTTATGATGATGAAGAATCAGATGAACTTAAATATGCAGACTTTGCTGATTGGTCAAAAGCATTATCTATAGGGACTGCAGATTATGATGTTCTAACAAATTATGGAGCGATTATTAATGTACCAGAAGAACAATTAGGATCAGGAAGTGAATTGGAATTATTAATTCCATTTACGCCTGTTTCAGGAACCATAGTTGTAGAATATTAATTTTTTTCTTTTTTTCTTTTTTTTTATCTAAAAAAATAGTAAATTAGATTATATTAATTCTATATTTTATAGTTGGATTTTTTATAACTTAATAAAATAAAATTATATTTATTTTTTTAATATTTTTTTTAATATTATTATAAATATGTAGAAAAAAGTTTTCTGTGTAAAGCCAAATTAAGGCAAAATATATAAATAATCACAAAATATATTTTTTAAGGGGGGTTACAAATAAACGTAATTCTAAAATAAGGTGAATAATAATGGAAGAAGAAAAGAAAAAAGAACACGAAGAAAAAGCAGCCAATGCAGAAAAATCATCTGAATTAAGTTCAGATAATACAAAAGAAACTCAAAATTCTGAAGAAACAAAAACAAAAGAATCTGAAGATGTATCTAAAGAAGTAAAAACTGAAACCAAAACTCCAGTTGAAGAAACAAAAAAAGAAGAAGTTCAAGAAAAATCAAACCATGAACACAAACATCATGAAAAAAAACATGAAAAAAAACATGAACACAAACCTGAACATAAACATCATCCTAAAGAGGTTCATCACAAAAAAAGAACAACTTCTGAAAATAATTATTTATGGCCATTAGTTTCTGCAGTATTATTTATACTATTAGTAATAAGTATCTTTGCAAATCCACTAGGTGGAACGTCTGCAACAGAAAAAATTGGTGAATCAGAAGCAAAAAGATTAGCTCAAGAATTTGTAAATACAAAATTATTACAACCAGGAACAGCAGCAACAGTATCAGACATAAATGAAGAAAATGGAGTATATAAAGTACAATTAACAATACAAGGACAACAATATGATTCACAAATGACAACAGATGGAAAAATATTTTTCCCACAAGCAGGAATCCCAATGGATGATGTAGCAATACAACAACCAACAGGCGAAACAACATCGCCGTCAGTACCAACAGTAACAAAAGCAGAAACACCAGAAGTAGAATTATTCGTAATGAGTCATTGTCCTTTTGGAACACAAATAGAAAAAGGAATTCTTCCAGTTGTGGAATTATTAGGAGATAAAGCAAATATTCAAGTAAAATTTGTAAATTACGCAATGCACGGAAAAGAAGAAGTTGACGAACAACTAACACAATATTGCATACAACAAGAATATGAGAATGATTACTATGCTTATTTACAATGCTTTTTAGCAGACTCAGACGGCGCAGCATGTAAAAAACAAATGGGCTTTGATGAAACAAAATTACAAACATGTATTGATGCAGCAGATAAAGAATTTGGAATCTCAGCAGATTTTGCAGATAAAGCATCATGGAGTGGAGGAAGATTTCCAAAATTCGCAATATATGACTCAGAAAATAAAGCATATGGAGTACAAGGTTCACCAACACTTGTAATAAACGGAGAACAAGTATCAACAGGAAGAGATTCAGAAAGTTTAAAACAAGCAATCTGTGCATCTTTCACAACAACACCTGAAGAATGTGCTACTGCATTAGCAACTGCAACACCAAGCGCAGGTTTTGGATTTGGAACAAGTGGAACAGATAGTGCAGCAGCAAACTGCGTAGTTTAAATAAATTAATTTTTTCTTTTTATTTTTTTTCTAATAATCTTTAAAAACAATAATTTATTAAAAAAAATTGTTTTTATAATATGTGAATATAAACTATATTTTACTTATATAATCTTTAATAAACTTTATAAATGCCTCAAAAGGCTTTTTGTTATTGAATAACATTCTAAAATATATGAGGGGAAATAAAAATGAGCGATGAAATAAAAGAACATGAAATAAAAGAACATGAAGAAATATCTGAACCAGAAAAACCAAATTCAGAAAAAAAATTAGAACATAAAGGACATCATACAAATAATCATCATAAAAAAGATCATCATGAACATAAACATGCGACGTATCATAAACATACAAAACACAAAGATGATTCTACATTAACATTAACAAAAACAGGAATCTGGCAAGGTATAGCTGCAGTTCTAGCAATATTGTTGTTAATTAGTATATTTACAGCAGGATTTGGAATAATTAAAACAAACGGAAAAACAACAAAAACACAAGGAACAAATTTAGCTGCAGGAGCAAAAGAAACAGGCACATTAACAGGAAATGTACCGACAGTAAATTTTAAAGGAGCACACATGAAAGGAGATGAAAATGCTCCAGTTACAATTGTTGAATGGAGTGATTTTGAATGTCCCTTTTGCGCAAGATTTTATTCACAAACATATGGACAAATAGTAAAAGAATACATAGATACAGGAAAAGCAAACATAGTCTTTAAGCATTTTCCTTTAGGTTTTCATGCTCAAGCTCAGAAAGCTGCTGAGGCTAGTGAGTGTGCTGGTGAACAAGGTAAATTCTGGGAAATGCACGATATGCTTTTTGAAAAAGGAGTTACAGGTAGCGTAGCAGGTTTTAAGAAATATGCTGCTGATTTAGGTCTTGATACTACGAAATTTGATTCATGTCTTGACACAGGAAAATATGCAAGTAAAGTAAGTGCGGATATGGCAGAAGGACAAGCATCTGGGGTAACAGGAACACCAGGATTTATTGTTCAAGGAGAATTAGTAGTAGGAGCACAACCATACTCAGTATTCCAAGCAGCAATCGATAGAGCATTAGGATAATTAAAACAAATTTTTTTTATTTTTTTTTCTTAAATTTATAAAAATAATTCTACTCTTATTAGAAATCAACTAAACTCTTTTGATCCTTATTAAATCGCTCGAGTCTCTTAGGAGGATTTATAGCACAAAAACTAAAACCCCACTTCTCAAGCATCTCCTTAGCATTAGGCGCAATTTCAGGAGCAGCCAAAACACCTTTCACATTATCAATAGAAATTCCTTTTAATTCAATAATTTTCTCAACATAACGTCTAAGTTGCTGCACAGCGCTCAAACCACCAGTATAACGCTTACATTCAACAATAACCAAATTACCTTTATTATCATGACCAAAAACATCAATAAAACCAAATTTAGTATGTTCTTCTCTAGATAAAGGCTTAAACTCTTTAGAAATTAACCCAGGATTATCTTTAATCATATCACTCATATCTTTTTCATTACCAACTAAAATAAGCTTTTTACCATCCTCAAGCCTCTTTTGCTGCATAGAATAAACTTTAATAAACTCAATATCTAAATAATCTTTAAATTTTTGATTATAAGAACTTAAAACTAAATTTCCATCCTTATCTTCATCAAAAACAATACTAGAATCATTCTTCATATAATTAATAGGACTACTACCTTCAGGTTGATGAACCAAAATACTATTATCAGACTTAATAATAATAAGACGATCACCTTCTTCTAATTCAGCCTCAGCTCTACCAGAATACTTAACCTTGCATCTGCAAAAAAAACTAATGGTTTCATTACTAGAAACTGCCTTTTCCACATTTAACCTAAACGTATTCAAATTCATAACAAAAATAAGATAAAAGGAATAAGTTTTATATTTTGCGTTTTACTCAAAAATTACCCTTGCCATCATTAAGGTATTGTCCTTTTGGAAATTGAATATTAAATTCAGATTTAAGATCATATAAATAATGGTAAAATCAAACCAAGAACTAATAGAATTCATAAAATCACTAAGAAATGAATTTCCCACAATAATAGAAAACTACAAACCAGTAATATTTTTAAATGTTTTTAAAGTAAAATACTTGCCAAAATTCTGATGAAAACTAATTAAATACAAAAAAATTACATAACTTTTATAAATAAAATATCATTTCAATACAATACGAGGTATCATAATGGGAAGAATAAAAACAAGACTAGCGAAATCAATAACAACAGAATTATACGAGAGATATGCAGATGAATTTACAACAGATTTTGAACAAAACAAAAAAGTTTTAGTTGGAAAAATGTCAGATACATCAAAAAAAATCAGAAATGTTATAGCTGGCTATGCAACAAGACTAAAAAAAGCAGAATAAGTAAAAACAGGTGATCTAAATGATGACAGAAGATAACTCTATATTTATAGGAAATAAACCATTTATGAACTACGTAACAAGCGTAGTAATACAATTTACAACAAAAGGCGCACAAGACGTTATAATTAAAGCAAGAGGAAAATTTATTGCTAGAGCAGTAGATGTTGCAGAAGTTGCATCAAATAGATTCTTAAAAGACCAAATAAAAGTAAAAGATATAAGAATAAGTAGTGAAGAATTCCAAAACAAAGAAGGAAGAGACGTAAGAGTTTCAACAATAGAAATTATAATGGGAAAAATATAATTTTTATTTCTTAATTTTTCTTTTAAATTTTTTAAATTTACTTTCTAGAATTTTTCTTTCCATAATTCTTTTTTTATGTAATAATTTGTCTTTTCTTTCTAATTTATATTTATCCTCGGCTTTCTCAATAGGTGATAAATAAGATATAAGATGCCAAATTCTAAGAACAAATTCTAAAACAACAATAAAAAGAAAATAATGAACTAATGTAGGTAAATTAATTGACGCAATTCTAGCCATATCATTTAAACTTTGAATATTAAAACTACTACTATTAACGATGAAAACACCAAGAAGTGCAAAAGGCAATAATTTTGAAATATCTCTTGATAAATCTTCGTTATAATAAGCAGTAGCTCTGATAGTTGCAACAACTGCAAACGTTAATAAAATAATATCTTGAGACGTCTGAGAAGACATTAAAACAGCCAAAACAGTTAAAGCAATAGTCCAAATTAAAATAATTATTGGAAAAACAATGATATATTCTAAAATATAAAAAATTATCTTTAAAATATATGCTGTTGTAGGATGTGATGCATTATTAAATTGATTAAGATCAAGTTTAAACATTTCTCTTTTGGCAACATATCTATAGAACCTGAAAATAAAAACTGAATAAATAAAAATTCCTATAACAAATAAAATAAGCTGTTGCCAACTTTCAAAAATACTTGTCAAAACCAATAAATTCACACCTCTAATATAAAAATGAAAACAGTCATTTAAATATGTTTTTATTAGAAACCTTTAAATAAATACTAATGAATTCTAAGGATAATATGTCAGACAACCAAATAAATATAAAATTTCCAGACGGCGCAATGAAACAATACCCGCTTGGAACTACAGGAATGCAAATAGCATCAGATATAAGTGAAGGCCTAGCAAGAAATGCAGTTGGTATTTTAGTAGATGGAAAAACACTAGACTTAACAGTAAAATTAACAAAAAACATAGAAGACTTCAAAATATTAACATTCAAAGATCAAGAAGGACAAGAAATATTTAGACATAGCAGTGCACATTTATTAGCACAAGCAGTAACACGATTATTTCCCGAAGCAAAACTAACAATAGGACCAGTCGTAGAAGAAGGATTTTACTACGATATAGATCATCCACCCTTCAAAGAAGAAGACTTAACAAAAATAGAAACAGAAATGAAAAAAATAGCAAAAGAAAAACTACCAGTAACAAGACACGAAGCAACATATACAGAAGCAAAAAAAATCTTTAAAGATAACAAATACAAAATAGAACTACTAGAAGAATTCGAAAAAGAAAACCCAAACGAAAAAGTCTCATACTATCAACAAGGAGAATTCAAAGATTTATGCAGAGGACCACACGTACCAAATACAGGCGTTCTAAAAGCAATAAAATTAACAAAATTAGCAGGAGCATACTGGAGAGCAAACGCAAAAAATAAGCAACTACAAAGAATATACGGAATAAGCTACCCAGACAAAAAAGAACTAAATCAATACTTAGCATTAATAGAAGAAGCCAAAAAAAGAGACCATAGAAAAATAGGGAAAGACTTAGAACTATATACATTTCACGAATACAGTCCAGGAAGTCCATTCTTCTTTCCAAAAGGAACAGAAATATACTTGCAATTAATGAATTTTGTAAGAGAAGAATACAAAAAAAGAGGATATGAAGAAGTAATCACTCCTCTTTTATATGACAAAGAATTGTGGGAAACATCAGGACACTGGGACCACTACAAAGATGACATGTTTGTAATAAAAGTAGATGATAGGGAATTTTCAATGAAACCAATGAACTGCCCGAGTCACGCACTAATGTACAAAACAAAAACAAGATCATACAAAGACTTACCTTGGAGAGTAGCAGATTTTGCGCCGCTACATAGAAACGAACTAAAAGGAGTACTAGGAGGATTAACAAGAGTAAGAAAATTCTCACAGGATGATGCACACATATTTTGCACAGAAGAACAAATGCAACAAGAAATTTTTGACTTGCTAGACTTTGTACATTACATATATGCAGATATTTTCAAAATGGAATACGAAATAGGTCTGAGCACAAGACCAGAAAAAGCAATGGGTGAACCAGAATTATGGGTAAAAGCAGAAGATGCACTAAAAATAGCATTAAATAAAAAAAATATGATCTATAAAATAAACGAAGGAGATGGCGCATTCTATGGACCAAAAATAGATATAGAAATAAAAGATGCTCTAGGAAGAAAATGGCAATTAGCAACAATACAACTAGATTTTCAAATGCCGCTAAGATTCAAAGCAACATACGAAGGAGAAGATGGCACAAAACATACGCCGATAATGATACATAGAGCAATACTAGGAAGCCTAGAAAGATTTATAGGAATATTAGTAGAACATTACGCAGGAAAATTCCCCTTATGGATAAGTCCAGAACAAGTGAGAGTATTAATAATTGCAGACAGACACCAAATATTTGCAGATAGAGTTGTGGAAGAATTAAAAGAAGCAGGAATAAGAGTAACAAAAGATTACAAAGCAGAAACATTAAACAAAAAAATAAGAAACGCACAACTAGACCAAGTAAATTATATCTTAGTAATAGGTGACAAAGAAGAAGAACAAGAAAGCGTAAATGTAAGAACAAGAGATAACGAAATACATGGAACAAAAAAACTAGAAGACTTCAAAAAACAATTAATAAAAGAAATCAAAGACAAAAAGTAAATAGGATTTTTGATTTTAAGATCGATTTTCAATAAAGAACAATTCAAGTTTAGAACTAATCTTAATCTTTTTATTTCCAAAGCCAGAAAGTTCTTGTTCAGGAATAAGAGCACCTCTAAGATTAGCTAAAGACTCAGCAATTAAAGCATAATTATTTCGTTCAACTTGGCTTTTATGGCAATTAATTGATTTTAATTTAATGTTAAAATGATTTTCAGGAATACTTACAAGTCCATTAAAAGAACTATGATTAAATAAACCCCAAGGAGATTCGTAATTCCAAATTTCTACATCTAATCCTGATTGTTTAATTGCTTCTAATGCGATCATTCTAGATACTTTATGTGTTGGATGTTCATCATTTTTTTGAGGGATGATTATAATATTTGGTTGAATATTTTCAAAAAGTTTTCTAACTTTATCAATATCTAAAAGCAAATTTTCATTTTTATCATCATAATATTTTAATTTTAAAAAACGTGGTTCAGAACCCAATATATTAGATTCTTTAATTACTTCTTCTTCTCTAATTTGTATTCTATCTTCTTTAGATGTTTCAGGTATGAAACTTCTATGACCTGAAGTCATAATGAATGTATATATTTTATTTTCTTTAGATAACATAGAAATTGTTCCTCCACAACCAATAGCAGAATCATCAGGATGAGGGCTTATAACTATAAAAGTTTTATTTTTAGGCAAACTGTGTTCTGTAAAAATTTTATAACCACCTACTTTATCAGGAACAGTCGTATTTTCAAGTAAACTAGCAGCATCTTCATCTAAAATGATTATTGCATCAGGATGTCTTTGTAAAATACTTGCAGGACAATCTTCTGAAACAGAACCTTCAATCATTCTTTTTATTGCTTGTGCTTTATTTTTGCCTGAAGCCATTAATAATATTTTTTTAGAATTCATAATTGTTGAAATGCCCATACTTAATGCTTGCGTTGGAACTTTATTTTTATCTTCAAAAAAACGAGAATTATCTAAAATTGTTTTCTCTGATAAATTAACAAGACTTGTTTTTGAATTAAAACTAGTATTAGGTTCATTAAATCCTATATGTCCATTTGCACCGATTCCTAAAATTTGAAGATCTATTCCCGAATTTTTAATTTTTTTTTCATATTCGGTACAAGTATCTAAAGGGTATTTACTATTTCCATCTAAAATATTAATATTTTCAAGAGAAATATTAATGTGATTAAACAAATTATTAAACATAAAATAATGATAACTTTGCTCATTACCAGAACTAATAGGGAAATATTCATCCAAATTAAAAGTAGTAATGCTAGAAAAATCAACACCCATATTTTTATGTTTATCAATTAATTCTTTATATAATCCTATGGGTGTGCTGCCGGTTGCAAAACCGATTGAACAATCAGGATTTAACATAATTTCATTTAATACAAAGTTGCATGCTTTTTTAGAAAGTTCTTTATAATTTTTAGCTTTTATAATTATCATGTGTTGATTTAAAATAATAGTATATTTAAGATTATCGAATATTAATGTGTTTTTTTATTAGAAATTATTAAAATTTTTATATGGGTGCTCTAATAAAATATTTATTTAAATCAATTTTTTTTTTATCTAATTTAGGCATTATTATAATTTCTTTCTTTTTTATAGATGCATAAACATCCCATATGCCGAAATTTGTATGATCTAACATAATTGTTTTTATATTGTTATATCCTTTTCTTTCTATTTGTTTTTCGACATTTTTTTTTCTATAATTAGGATCTTTATTTCTTAACAATAATAAAACAGTTGTTTCTAATTTATTAGGAAATTCTTCTTGAATCGGCGAAATATTTTTTAGTTTTAATTCATTTACTTTATTTTCAAATAATAACATTTTTGGAGTAGTATATGCGCTTATATGTGCATGTCCTTGTTTTTCGTTATTGTAGAATAATATGCAATTACAGCTTGTATAATTAGGACTGTAAGTGTCATTTAATGTGAATTTAATATTGTCTTGATCTATAAAAATTGTATTTTTTTGTGAAATTAAACCATTTAATTCTTCTATGTTGTCTTTAACATTTAATTTTTCATATTTTAATTGGTTTGTTTTATCAAGCATACTTTATTTTATGACACTTTATTTATAAATGTTTCTATTTTTAACTACTAAAAAGTAATAAATTTATAAATATAGTCAAGTTTTTAAATAAAAAGAATTAATGAATTAATGATGGGCCTATAGTATAGCCTGGATAGTACAACCGGCTTCGGAGAGAGTTTTTTGAAAATCTTGTAAAAGAAGCGGGCGTGAAGCCCACTAAAGAGATTTATTTTGTAGAAACCGGTAAACGGGGGTTCGAATCCTCCTGGGCTCATTTGTGTAACTAATGAGGTTGGAGCTCAAAAATTATGTTTTTGTTTGCTCCTGGACTCATGAATAAATTGGATGAATCAGGTGGCGGGAAAGCTTTGCTTGATATCTTCCTAATTATATTTTCTTTTTATTTACAAGTACACTTTCCAACAGAAATACAAGTTCTATTACAAACGCCTTTAAAAGAATTCTTTTTCATAGGTAAATAAGCTCCACTTTTAGATTCATAAGTAGAACAACTAGAACAATTACTATTATATGAATTATTGGATGAATATGCCATAATAAATAAGATAGGGATTTCTTTTAAAAAATTTATGAATTAATTAATATTCCAAATATCATCGCCGATAAAATGAATATTTTTTAAAGACTTACCTTTCTCTTGAATTTTTAATTCTTCAGAACTAAACAAAGATATGGCTATACATAAAGGTTTATTATGTGTTTCATCAACAACAACTACAAAATCATCCTTTTTAATATTTTCATCAAAATTTGTGATTCCAGGTCTCATTAAATCAGCACCATTACAAACAAATTTAACAGCGCCCATATCAACAACAACTTTTTTTAAAAAATTATTTTTCAGAAGATTTTTAAGAGTTGGTAATAATATTTCATTATAATAAAAATATTCAACAACACCATTAATTTTAAGTCCAGATATTTCTTCTTCAAATAATTGAACATTATCTTTTTTATTTAAAGGTTCAAATCCGAATAAATTAAATAAGTCTTTATTTAAATTTTTAATATCTGATTTACTCAAAGTTCTAAGTTTCATATATCTATTAAAAAACAACTCACTTATAACTTTTTTGAAAATTTCTAGAACAAAAATTCACAACACTTAAGAAGTTGAATTAAAAAATAATTAATGTTGTACCCAACAACAAGCATCAGCCCGGAGGAAAATCCTTCGGGTTAATTTTTAATATCAAAATTTTGTCTTTTCTTTAAATGCTTAATATGTTTATTTTTTTCAGTAATAAATTTTTTAGAATTAAAACCATGTTCTTGAATCATAAGCGAAGTATGTCTACCACTAATATGATGAGGCATAATAACATATGATGCTCCTCTTTCATATAAATTAAGAGCTTCTGCTGATTGTTGCGCAGTACAAATGATGATTGCATTTTTATTTCTATTAAGCGCAGTTTTTAATAATAAAAGATTAGTATCCATACTCGGAAAAGTTATAACAACAATTTTAGCTTTATCAAGTTTTAATTCAGATAAAAGTTCCATATCTTCAGCATCACCATAAGCACAATTAATACCTTTTTTTCTTAAATCATTAATAATATCAGGATTAAAATCAACAACTAAAAATTTATTTTTCTTTTTCTTAAAAGCGTCCATGATTTCAAAACCAGTTCTATCGCTTCCAAAAATTATAGCATCATAAACATTTTTTCTATTAATATTTTCATGTTCAAATTTAGTTTTAGCTTTCTTTTCAAAAATATTAAGAAAAGGACTTAAAAAATTATATAGTTTATTAGTATGCATAATCATATAAGATGAAATTGCAATTGTAATTAACCCAATAATAGTTAAAAAACTAACAATGTCTGAACTAATATGTCCTAAAGCTAAACCCGCACCAGCTAAAATTAAAGAAAATTCACTAATTTGAGCCATACTAACACCCGTAAAAAAACTAGTTCTTTTTCTATAACCAAGAGCGCCAAGAGAACCCATAATAAGTAAAGGTTTAACAATTAAAACAAATAAAGAAATTCCAATTAAAGGCCAAATGTAATTGGCAACAGAACCAAAAGTTATTTGTTCTCCTAAAACTACAAAAAATAAAAACACAAAAAAATCTCTTAAAATTTTCATTTTACTACTAATCTCTTGCTTAAAAGGACTCATAGAAAGAGTAATTCCTGCCATTAATGCGCCAACTTCAATTGATAAATTAAAAAAATGAAATGTAACTGCAATAGCTAAAAGCCAACCAATACTAAAAAATAATAAATATTCTTGACTTTTAGCAATATAACTCATAAGTTTTGGTAAAAAATATTTTCCAATAAAGAAAAATAAAGTAATCAAACCAACAGCTTGAAGAGCAACTTCTGAAAAACCAATAATCCAATTAGAACTACCTGTAAATGAAGCAACCAATAATAAAGCAAGCATAGCAATTATGTCTTGAAAAATTAAAATACCAATAGAAATTCTTCCATATAAACTATCAAGTTCATCCTTATCAGAAACAAGTTTCATAATAATAATTGTAGAACTAAAAGTAATTCCAACAGCAATATAACTTGCTTGAATAAGAGAAAAACCAAACAAATTAGAAATTAATAAACCTAAACCAATAGTGGACATAACCTGAAAAATGCCTGTGATTGTTGCAACTTTACCAACCTCTTTTAATGATTGAGGATTCAAATGAAGACCAACCATAAATAAAAGAATACTAACACCTAAAGTAGCAAGCGTTGTATGACTATCAGGACTGGGAACAAGATTAAAAACAGCAGGACCAACTAAAATACCTGTAAGAATATAACCAATAATACTAGGCTGTTTAAGAATTGAAAATATTCCAGAAACAAAAACCCCTGCAATAATAATAAGACTCAATTCAATGAAAATATCTCCAGTCATGCCTCACCTCCATATACATCTATTAATAACATTTAAAAAGTTTTTCTAAATAATTATTAATATGAAAAGTCATACAGCATATCTAGAGTTTAATACTGAAAAAATACAAGAATTTATCCTAATTACAGACAGAGTAGAACAAGAAATTAGAAAATCAGGAGTGAAAGAAGGTCTAATTCTTGTAAATCCAATGCACATAACTAGCGCAGTATATGTGAATGATGCAGAATCAGGACTAATACAAGATTTTCAAGAATGGCTAGAAAAACTAGCTCCTTCAGGACTAAATTACAAACATCACCAAACAGGAGAAGACAATGCAGATGCACACCTTAAAAGACAATTAATGGGGCATCAAGTAACAATGGCAATAACAAACGGTTCACTTGACCTTGGACCTTGGGAACAAATATATTACGCAGAATTTGATGGACAAAGAAAAAAAAGAGTCTTAATAAAAATAATAGGAGAATGAAAATTGATGAAAATACAAATAAAAAAATTATGTGAAGACGCAATAATTCCAAGATACGTTAGAGAAAATGATTCAGCAATGGATATTTGCAGCGTAGAGGAATATGAATTAAAACCAGGCGAAAGAAAAGCAATCAAAACAGGAATAGCAATAAGTTTTCCAACAGGAAATGTTATTTTAATTAAAGATAGATCTGGCCTTGCAGCAAAAAAAGGAATAACAACATTAGCAGGAGTAATTGACCCAGATTATAGAGGAGAATACTTAGTTGTTCTACTAAATACTTCAAGTGAATCTGTGAAAATAGAAAAAGGAGAAAGAATAGCTCAAATTCTAATGCTTCCAATAATAAAACCAGAAATAGAAGAAGTAAAAGAATTAACAGACTCTAAGAGAGGAGATGGCGGATTTGGAAGCAGCGGAAAATTCTAAAAATAAATTAAAGTAAACAATCATACTTTTTTTTCTGTTTGTCACTATAAGGAAAACGTTTACAAACATCAGGCCGCGTATTATGAATTTCACAACCAACATCAGATTTTAAAAAAATACATTCCAAACTATTTGGCTTATGAATAAGAAAAGCAGAATTATCAACCCAGCGCTCAACACAAAGAACTATATCATAACGACCTTCTTTTTTCCAGCGCTTGACATCAGAAGCCTTAACACGAACAAGAGTTCCTCTACAACAATTATGACAACTGCCACAAGGATTAATATTCACTAATAAGAGAAATATGATTATGATTTAAACTTATGTAATTTTTTGGCTAATATGAAACCCTCAGTATTGCCTTGAAGTTAATTTGAAATATTTGCATTTTGTACAGCAAAATAGGTGCAAATATTGGTTTTTTGTTTTTGACGGAGTCAAAAATAGTGCTTCGCAATACAAAAAAAGAAGGGT
>JAIPET010000015.1 GCA_021736975.1 Candidatus Woesearchaeota archaeon | reverse complement strand
ACACTTTCATGTGTATTCACCTCCAAACGTAGCCGTTTGGAGCTTTCAAAGAAGTAGGAGGTATAAAAGCAAGATGAATTAAACGCAATTCCTCCCACGCTTAAAAGCGCGGGTATCCTTGCTAACAATTACAATGAAAATTCCTGCACTAGACACAATACACTTTACAGAACACGGAATAAGAACCCCGATAAATAATAACCCACATATAACCATAACTATTGATGACAAAGAAGAAACACATAAAATAGACAGTAAAGTAGAGAGTTTTATAACATATAAAATAAATCCTGAAGAAATAATAGATATTTACAAGTCAGACATAAAAACAAGTATGTGGAACGGCAAATTATCGAAAAATAAATTAATATAAAATCATTCAAAAAATTTTATAAACCGTAAATAAAATATAAATTTTCAATGAACAAAGAAAAACAACTCAACAAAATAAGAAAACAAATTTTAGAAACTAAACTTCCGCTTCAAGAAACTGCAAAAAACCTAGTTTTTGGAAAAGGAAACCCAAATACAAACATATTATTTATCGGAGAAGCACCAGGTGCAAAAGAAGACGAACAAGGAATTCCTTTTGTAGGCGCAGCTGGAAGAGAACTAAATAAATTACTTCAATCAATAAATCTAAATTTAGAAAAAGTCTATATTGCAAACATCCTTAAATATAGACCTCCAAAAAATAGAAACCCGAACAACAAAGAAATAGAAAGCCACACACCATTTCTAATAAAACAAATAGAAATAATAAAACCAAAAATAATTGCAACTCTTGGAAATTATTCAACTAAATTCATATTAGCAAAATTTGAAACAAAAGAAATGAAAAAAATACCTGGAATATCAAAACTACACGGAGAAACAAAAGAAATACAAATCAACGAAAACACATACAAAATAATGCCTTTGTACCATCCAGCAGCAATGCTTTACAATCCTAAACTTAGAACTGTCCTTGAAGAAGATTTTAAAAAAATAAAAAAAGAATTACAAAAAAAAATTAAATAATCAATCAATATCTTTTTCTTCAAGTTCTCTTTTAGCCTTTCTAATAGATGCTTTTAAAAGCAATTGATTTTCTTCTTTTAATCTTGAAATTTGCTTATCCTTCTTTCTTAATTCTTCTCTTAAAACCTCAATAATCTCATCCTTAGACTTTTCCTTAACTTCAGGAATTTTATGTTCAGTCATTTAATACACCAACAACTTCATTTATCCTATCTTGATCATCTAAAAATATATGCGCAGAATCACTAATAACAGTTAATTTTCCTTTTTCTATTTTTAACTCTTTAGCAATTGAATTTTGCAATTCATATAACTGATACAAATTTGCAGGCCAACCAAAAAATAAATCATTACTCCTAATATGCGCAGTAACCCACAACTTGTTTTCTTTAATCCTAAAATGCAAATAAATAATCCCAGGAGTATTCCTGTTATTAATATCTGAATCTTGTAACGGATTATAAATAGACATTACAGCTCTTCTTGAAGAAAAATCTTTTTTTAATAAAGGCACAATAAATTCATTAACTTGATCAAATTGACCTGAAAAATTAAAAATCCTACCACCATAAGTATATTCATAAATTGGTGCTTGATTTATTTTAAACATAATACTAGATAACTCTTCTTTAGAAGGATAAATCCAAATCTTAGATTTTCTCATTAAATCAATCGGGCCTTCAATATTTGTAGCATCTTCAGATAAAGTCATAACAAAATTAAAAACCTCTCTACAAACCCTGCCATCATTATCTTTATAATCCTCACCTTTTGATAAAACATACCTTAAAGATTCTTTCCATAAACTTAATGCATCATTTTTTATTAGTTCCATTTTTAATCACATAAAATTATCTAAAGTAACCTCTCCTTTCCTCTCCCTAAAATCATAAGTAAAAAAAGGAATATTAAATGAATTCATAACATATACAAATTCATCAACAATTTCATCAGGAGTAAAACTCGGAGACCTAAAAAACCTTATCCTATCCCCACCCTTAAAAACCCTTAGAAGAGATTCTCTTTTTCTCATGAATTTAATAATTTCATCAGAATTAAAATCACTAATATGATTTATATTTATTTTTTTATAAGCTCGTTCACTTAAAAAACCTTTGTCAAATCTTCTAAATGCACTAGACAAAGCAATCCTAAACCTAATAGGAATACCGCATGATTTGAAAACTGTTTCTTCAGATTTGCAAAATTCATCAATTTCTTCAACAATACTACTCAAAATAGTAATGAACTCCTCAATAGTTATTTCGTCACTTTTCTGACTCCCTTCATTATGCATATCAACATCATAATTCCAAAGTCTAATATAATTAAATGAATATAAAAAAAATTTACTTTGATATTTTCCATTTAATTTATTTAAATTAGAAAATAAAATATCAGATTTTTTTCTTTGAGCGGTCGTTGCCAAAAGCAAAGCTTTAGAAGCCCTAATTAAAAAATCCCTTAAACCTGAAAGGGGAAGACCTTGCTTAAAATACCTATAAATATCAACATACAAACTAGTTTCAGAAAAACAAACCCCTACTGTTTTTTCTAAAAAATAATCCTCAAATTCAACCCAATCACCAATAGGCATAGTATACGCGCCAGCTCTTCCGACAAGATAAGGTGCTTTATTAATATCTAAATTTTGCATATTAATTTTAATTCTATTCTCAGAAAAATATTTTATCATTTGTCTCATAAATCTAATATGATTATTGAAAGATTTTGTATTAGCTCTAAACATAATAAAAATTCTTTCAGGATTTGTTTCACAAAAAGTAGCAATAAAATCTGTTAACTTAACAGAATCTTGAACTTTAGAAATGTCAATAATCAAATTTATATGTTTATTATAATCCTTAGTATCCAAATCAATTTTTTTAATAAAATTATTCAATTCCAGAATAGATTCTCTATCAATTAAATGTTCAAAACCATATAAACCCACAACATCATTAAACACAGGATAAATATCTAAAAGTAAATAATACATATCTTTAACAGAATTACAATAATTAGATCTAATAATGAATGAATTTATTTTATTAGTCCATTCTTTTTCATCAAATCTCTTAATAATTTTTTTCTCCTCAAACTCTTCAATACCCGCTAATAAAACAGAAGTATCATTTAAATGAGAAACACTATCAATCATCGTTTTTACTTCTTTATTTTTTTTGTTGCCCTCAGATAACTGTTTAGAATTTAAATTAAAAAATTTCTCGCCTTTACCTTCAACTTTAGAAATAACCAATATTTTTTCTTCTTCAAGTTTATTCAAATGATAAAGAAGTTTTCTATGAAGTCTTGCTTTTTTTCTTTTTCCAACTTTTTTAAGTTCTGGATCATCAGGCTCATTATGAATATACCTTTGAATTTCATCATATTCCTCTAAAAAAACCCTCTTTACTAAATCACTTGTAGAAAACTCTCTTTCTGGATTTTTAGCAAGTAATTGCAAAATCCTTGATTCAGTAGGATGCATTACAAAAGGATATGAAAATAATTATATAAATATTCTTAAAAATAACGAAAAAAACCAGGTTTGTTTCAGAAAAAAACCGAAAATATTGTGGAAATATACGGATTACTATACTGAAACCATAAAATTTCTATAAAAAACAAAATTGTTTCAGAAAAACTCTGAAACAAACCGAAAAAAATACAAAATAATGTTTATAACGACATCTTTCCCTGAAACATAAATAAAAGAGGTGGGGAGGTAAAAAAATGATTTTGAAGGAAAAAGATTTGAACGTCCTGAGTCATTTCAGGAACAATGCAAGAGAAAGTCTAACAAAACTAAGTAGATTAACAAGAATACCTGTTAGCACAATATTTGATAAACTAAAAGAATATGAGAAAAAACAAATCATTACAAAACACACAACGCTGCTAAACTTCAAAACACTAGGATATGACATAAGAACACAAATATTGATAACAATAGATCAAGAAACCAAAAATAAATTACAAGAATTTTTAGTAAAAAACACAAAAATTAACTCCGTATTTAGAATAAACAACGGATTTGATTTTTTAATAGAAGGAATCTTTAAAGATATGGGCGAATTAGACAGATTTACAAAAGAATTAGACACATATAATCCGAAAGAAAAAAAAGAATTCTTCATAATGGAAGACATAAAAAGAGAATCATTTATGACCCATAAAGAAAACATTGGCGTGCAAAGATAATCAAACCTAACTTTTTTTATTTTATTATTATTATTATTATTATTATTATTATTATTATTATTATTATTATTATTATTATCATCATCATCATCATTTAAAAAAAATATAATAATGAGGCTCTAGCCGAAAAAGAATAAAGTTGTATACTGCAAAGGTTTATTTTTTATCTCCACTAAAAAGAAATAACCAATGAGCACGTAATTTCATTGACTTTGTCAATAAACTCATCTCAAAATTCTTCAAGGCAGTATACTAAAATCTGTTATTTTGGCCAGAGCCAATAATACATAAAGCTTAAAAATCATAATAAAACAAAAATAATTCATGGTAAGAATAAATTTAATTAATCCGTATGTTTTAGCAGATCAACACCTAATAGCAGAATATAACGAAATACTAATGCTTTTAGGATATGTTAAAAAAACAAAAAAAATAGAAAACATACCAGAAAAATACAAACTAGGAAAAGGACATATAAAATTCTTTGCAAACAAAATAAAATACTTAAAACAAAGACACGAAATATTAAAAATAGAAATGAAAAAAAGAGGATTCAAACCAACAAAAACAATAAACCTAAAAGAATACCCTATCAAACTTTGCAATAATTGGAAATCAAACGAAGAAGATAAAAAAATCATAAAACAAAGAATCATAGAAAAACTAGAACAAAAACCAAACTACTACAAACACTACTCAAAGCCTATAAATCTAAAAAAACAAATAAAATTAATACAAACCGCATAAAAAACACTCATAAATCATCAAAAATTAACAAAGATTAAATAACACAACTATTTCTAAAATTATATGGCTCGGGAAATAACAAAAAAAGAATTAAATAAACTAGTAGATAACTACGAAAATACATGGAACTCATTATTCTACAACAGAGATTTCGTACTAAGAATAAATCCCGATCCACACATACAAAACATAATACAAGACCTAGAAAAAAATGGAATAACAGAAATAGCAAGCGCACCCTGCGGCGACTATGTAAATGAACAATTACTAGAAGAAAAAGGAATAAACGTAGAAGGATACGATATAAGTGAAATAGGCATAGAAAAAGCAGCAAAAAGAACTAAAACACCCATAACAAAACATGACATCCTGAAAAAAAAACTTCCAAAAACATACCCTGCAATACTTTGTTTTGACTTCACAGTACACTTACCAGACGAACACGTAATAAAATTCTTAGAAAACATGAAAAAAAGTCTTAAAAAAAACGGAAGAATATACATAAACTTCCTAAATCCAGAAGACGAAACAACAATGATGCACGAACTTGATAAAAACAACATAACATTAGTAAAAAATAACGAAGTAATACTAAAATACAGAAAAAAACAAGAAATAGAAGCACTCGTAAAAGAAGCTGGACTAGAAATAATATCTATGATAAATTACGAAAGAACAGATAAAGGCCATAAAGGATTCAGATCAAAAGTAGTTCCCCACACACACAAAGGATACTGCGCAATATTAACAAAAGAATAAAAATAAAAAAATTATTAACTCGTTTATTCAGGTTCTCCAGTTCCTAAAATAACATGTTTTGTCCATTCTGGTAATTGTTTTTCAAACTTATTGAATGCTTGCCTCATATGTTGATCATATCTGAAGTGAACTCCCATACCAGTTCTTAATTCAAGAACATAACTCATATGAGCAGCATCAGTATGTAATTCAAAAGGAGACTGATCTCCTAAGAACATTGCTGAAACATAACTTTCAGGATTTTCACTATTAGCTAAATTAGTAATTAACTTAGCCCTTTTATCTTGTAATCTCTTATACCTTTCAGTCAAACCTAAATCTTTTATTGCTTCCTCCATTTCAGGAGCCATATAAAATCCATGAGGTGCAAATAAAGTATCTTTCGCGCAAGGTCTTTGTCTATTAATATCTCTTGCTTCTGCAAAAGCCATATTATTCCAATAAACAGACACATTTACTTTTTGAGGATAACCTTTAGGGATATCATACCTATTTTCTTTGCCTTCAAAAGCTTTAGATATTCTTTCCTCTATTTCTTTATATTCATCTATCATGCCATTTTTCGCAGGCAATTGAACATTTGTAAATACTTCATCAGGTAAATACTCTGTATTCACCCCATTTTTCTTAATATATTCAACACCTCTTTCAAAGAAATTTTTCATATAAGCTTCAGTCATTCTTCTAGAGCCTGCATGCTTCATCAAATTAGGCACTGATTCCTTCATCTGATCAGTTATATCTTGAGACCATTCTCTCGTTCTCTTAATCGGCGATGCAACCATAAACTTCAACGTATCAGCCCATTCTCTTGCAGTCATAATTAATCCAAAATTTGTTAATGCTGGCAAAGGTAAAGTATACCTTGCTCTATCAAAACCATAATTTTTCTTCATTCTATTTGCAACTTTTTCTGGTGCTCCTTCTGGAACACCCGCAAGCGAAGGATTTTCAGATACGATCATGTCAAGTTTTTTGTTTACCAAATTACTTATCTCAAAACCTTCTAACATAACCTGATACCAATCTTCATGAAACCTTTGTGGAACATTAAAATCTGATGGATGTGCCAAACCTTCTGGTTTAAACTCACAATACCTAGTACTTGTTTCTTGTCCATCTTGTTTTGATTGTAAGAAAAATGCAAGATATGGTTCAAGCATAGATATTTGATCTGTACCGACACCAATCCCTCCTGTAAGACCTCCAATACTAGCATGACCATAATCTATAAACTTCAATATTCTATTTACCATTGCATCTTCATCATTAAAATCTAATTCTTTAACGTCAGCAAGAATTTTTTCCATACCATCCCCTGTTCTACTAAACCTAGCAAACAAGGCAGCCATAACTTCAGGCCTTAACTTTTTACCTTCTAAACTCTCTTCTGTGAACTCTGGTACAAATATATATGACTTTGACATTTTTTATTACCCCCAATAATAAAAAGCATCAAGAACAACCAGTATTTAAAGATTTCTTTTGTATTTATTAAAAAATGGTTACAAATCGGAAAACCTTCGGATTTTTCGAAAAATCAGATTTAAAGAAATATTTTAA
This sequence comes from Candidatus Woesearchaeota archaeon, assembly GCA_021736975.1. GTDB lineage: Archaea > Nanobdellota > Nanobdellia > Woesearchaeales > 21-14-0-10-32-9 > JAIPET01. The sequence goes on along the minus strand of JAIPET010000015.1, from coordinate 20,527 downwards.
GAAAAATAAAAATAAAAAAATATTTTTTATTTATAATTTTCCAACTAAATCCATTCCTGGCTTTAATGTTTTATCTCCAGGTTTCCAATTAGCAGGACAAACTTGACCTGGACTTTCTCTAACAAACTTACTAGCTTGAAGTTTTCTTAAAATTTCATGAGCATTTCTACCAACACTATTATCATGAACATCCATAGCAACAAGTTTCATATCAGGATCAATAATAAAACTCCCTCTTAGACTCATCCCTTCTTCAGGTAAATAAGTATTGAATTGTCTGCAAACTTTGCCTGTAGGATCCGCAAGCATAGGATATGTAATCTTCTTAATAGATTCAGAATTATCATGCCATGCCTTGTGAACAAACGCTGTGTCTGTGCTCACACTCATTATTTCTGCTCCTTCCTTTTTAAATTCTTCATACAAATCTGCGGCATCACTAAGTTCTGTTGGACAAACAAATGTAAAATCCGCTGGATAAAATAACAACACAACCCACTTACCTTTATAATCACTTAACTTAATTTTTTTAACTTCTTCATTTTGAAAAGATTCCACTTCAAAATCATCTACTTTTTCTCCAATAAAAACCATATTATCCCTCCTATTTTCTAATAAGTCTTATGAAATGAACTTCTTTTAAAAATTTTATTAAATACAACAATAAACAACAAATAAAAAAAATTCCAAAAAAATCAATCACAGTTTTCTTGCAACAAAAGACAATATCAACCCCAAAGTTGCGTACGAAAAAAACCAAATAAAAAAATTAGAACCTGAAAAATAAACCACAAATACACTGAACAATAAATTTAATATTCCAAAACCAGAACCTATCCAAATTAAAAAATTTCCAGTTTTTTTATATTTATAAAATTTAATCAAACCACCCGTAATCACAGATAATCCGCCCAAGACAGCAATCAAAGATAAAATAAAAAATATCACTTTTAAAACTGAAAAATTAACAAATTGTAAAACAAGATTTTCAAAAAACAGCATGGCAGAATAACCAGAAGTTCCTGAAAAAATTAAAAAAATACCGCTAATAATCGCACAAAAAAGTGCCAAATATTTTTTATTTAATTTACTCATCTAAATATTAAGAAATTGCCTCTATAAAAAACTTTTCAAAATAAATCATCTCTTTTTATGAGTAATATCTGTTTGAACACCAATAAAATGAGTAACAACACCCTCTTTATTTTTTACAGGGGAGATTCTTAACTCATTCCAAAACATCGAGCCGTCTTTTCTAAAATTCTTTAACTCAACAACACAATCTCTTTTCTCAAACAATGCTCTTCTTAATTCAACCAAACCTTTTTGATTTTTTTCATCTCCTTGTAAAAATCTACAATTTTTACCTAAAATATCTTTTGAAGCATAACCAGTTAAATTCTCAAAACCTGGATTTACATAAATTAAAGGCAAATCTTTTTTTGTTGCGTCTGCAATTGTTATACCTGAACTACTCGACTCCACAGCCATTTTTAATAATTCTAATTCTTCCACCATATGCTTACTTTTCGTTACATCTTCCCCAATAATAGTTAATCCAGGAGAACCATCATCAAAAGTACTTTCTATAAATTTAAAATTTAAAATTTTATTTTTAATCTTAATCTCGCAACTTTTTCTTTTTTCTAAACACCCTATAAAATTAGAATCATTAATTAGATTTTTAATTGAAATATTTTTTTTTATATTATTTATTCCAAAATACTTTTTTGATACCTTATTCATTTGACAAATATAAAAATTTTCATCAAGAATAAATATTAATTCATCAGACGAATCCATTATTGAAGATACAGGAACTTTATTTGTTGTATAAAATAATTTTGCAGGACCAATTTTTCTCAAATTAACATAACCACTTATCTGAAGAACATCAAGATATTTAGCAACAGAATTACGATTAACATTTATTTTGTTAGATATCTCTCCAACACTTAATCCCTCACTATGTTCTTTTAAAATTTCTTTAATCCTCCTTAATTCTTCTTGATATTTTTCCATAATATTAGAACACTAAACAAGTATTTAAATATTTTCTTTTGCAATGCATAAGCGCATTGCAAATTCATAAAATTTAAAAAAGAAAATAAAATTACAATATAAAAAATGATGCATGGAGGTGCATAAAATGGAAAAAAACACAATAGATTGGATAACCCTTGTCCTTGTAATAGTAGGAGGATTAAACTGGGGATTAGTAGGCCTGTTTAATTTTGACCTAGTAAAAGCAATACTTGGAAGCATACCAATACTTCAAAACATAGTATACATACTAGTAGGAATATCTGCAGCATACATGATATACTTTGCAACAAAAAAATAACTATTTTTTTCTTTTTTTTAAAAAACTAACAAAATTAAAAGGCAAAAACTAAAATAGATGCTCCAAGTAATAGAACAAAAACAATCAACTTACCAACTAGTAAACCTATTTTAACACCTTTATTCTGATCAGACCTCATCAAAGAAACCACATTATAAACAATAAGACCTAACCCAACAATAGAAAATAATAAACCAAACCAAAAACTAGCACCTGAAAATATCCAGCCAAGAATATTTAAAATAATCCCACCCAAATATACTAAGCTTTGTTTCCAAGCTAAAGTTTTATCAAGATCCATAACAACAATATATGATTCATCATATATAAATATTACTAAATTCAAAATAAACATAACAAAACCCTTTTAAAAAGAAAGCAATTCTAAGAAATAATAATGAAGAAAAGAATTATGATTGTAAAAAAAGAAAAATGCAATCCAGAAGGTTGCGGAAATTACCTTTGCATGAGAGTTAGCCCTAGCAATAGAGCAGGAAAAGAAGCAATCATAAAAGACACAGATGGAAAAGTCAAAGTAAACGAAGAAGTAATAACTGATGCAGACAGAATAGCAGCAAATAAATGCCCCTTTGAAGCACTAATAATGGTAAATTTGCCAGATGCACTAAATCAAGAACCAATACACAGATATCCGCCAAACGGTTTTGCACTATACAAATTACCAATACCTATCTTTGGAAAAGTAGTGGGTATAATCGGAAGAAACGGAATAGGAAAATCAACAACCCTAAACATATTAGCAGGAATATTAAAACCAAATCTTGGAGAAGAAGGAAAAAAAGCAACATATAAAGACCTAATAGAAAGATTCAAAGGAACAGAAGCACAAATATTCTTTGAAAAACTTGACAAAGGAGAAATAAAAATAGCTTACAAACCACAAATGGTAGACCAAATACCAAAAGCATTTAATGGAACAGTACTAGAACTCCTAAAGAAATCAGATGAGAAAGGAGAAATTGAAAAAATTGCAGAAGAACTACAATTAAACAACATATTAGACCACGACATAAAAGACATATCAGGCGGAGAACTACAAAGAGTAGCAATCGCAGCAACCGTTCTAAAAAAAGCAAACCTATATTTATTTGACGAACCAACATCTTACCTAGACATAAAACAAAGAATAAAAGTTTCAAAATTCATAAAAAAACTTGCAAATGAAAATACAGCGGTAATGGTAATAGAACACGACCTAATAATTCTAGACTATATGACTGATTTAATACATTTAATGTACGGACAAGAAGGTGCTTTTGGAATATGTAGCAAAGCAAAAACAACAAAAGCGGGAATAAACACATACCTTTCAGGATACATTGCCGATGAAAACATGAGATTCAGAGACCATCCAATAAAATTTGAAAAAAATCCGTTTGAAAAAGAAAGTAAATATGAACAACTAACAAAATGGGAATCCTTTGAATACAAAGTAGGACAATTTTCTCTTAATGCAGAACAAGGAAAAATAGAAAGACACGATATAATAGGCATATTAGGAGAAAACGGAATAGGAAAAACAACATTTGCAAAAATAATATCCGGACAAATAAAAGGAGAAGACCACATAACTCAAAAAGAAACAAATCACGGAGAATTAACAATATCCTACAAACCCCAATACATAGAAAAAAATGATGAACTAGTAATGACCTATTTAATCGACGCACTAAAATACGAAATGCAACTAATCAAACCACTACAAATAAAACCATTATTTAACAAAACACTAAATCAACTATCAGGAGGAGAACTACAAAGAGTAGCAATCGCAAAATGCCTAAGTCAAGAAGCAGATATTTACATGATGGACGAACCAAGCGCATACCTAGACGTTGAACAAAGACTCACAATAAGCAAAGCAATAAAAGACATGATGATAGAAAAAGGAAAAAGCGCAATAATAATAGACCACGACTTACTATTCATAGACTACTTATCAAATAAAATATTAGTCTTTGAAGGCGAACCCGCAATAAAAGGAAATACAACAGGACCACACAAAATGGAACAAGGAATGAACAAATTCCTAGAAGAACTAAAAATAACATTTAGAAGAGACGAAGAAAGCCACAGACCAAGAGTAAACAAAATAGGAAGCCAAAAAGACCAAGAACAAAAAAGCAGTGGAAAATTATACTATAGCTAAGTGTATTCAATGAAAGAGCATACGCTAACGCTCACCTATGCAAGAATAACAGGCCAAAAACAAATGAGTTCTGAGAATTTATATTATTCTTAATATTATTTGTAGAAAAAGTGCAAAAAGATTTAAATATATGAATTAAATATAATGAATTATGGCAGCAGCAGATTTAGTAATGAACGACACATTACAAATAACAAATGCTCAAGGATTCCCGGAGAAACTAGAGTTGAACAAAGAATATTCTTTTGAAAAAGAAAAACGAAGATTGTATAGACTTCCTCCAGCAAGAATATTCTTAGCGCACAATAAAGACGGCATTTGGGATTACAGAGGAGAAGCACTTATAACAGAAGTTACTATTAATCCTGTAAATGAAAAAACAACTGGAAAATTCAAAGTAGTAAAAATATATTCTGAAGAGCATAGAAAAGTCATGAATGAAAACATGCAACCAGCAGTCTGAAAACAACGCAACCCACATTCAAAAAAAAGTAAAAAATCAAATTCAGTTATCACAAAATTAAAATAACAATAAAAAAATAGTATATGATGAACTCAAGCATTCACAAAACAGCAAAAATACTTCTCACTATTAGTTTAATACTATTAATTCTAATAACTCCTTTACTTTTCTTCTCATACAACGAAGAACACTACAATTCACAAGCACAAAAAAATGATGTTTATCAAAAACTAGGAGAAAACCTAACAAAAGAACAAAACAAAAATACAATAAACTACTTATTAGGAAAAGAAAAACTTAAAGGAAAATACACCGAAAACGAAATAAAACACATGAAAGATGTAAAAAAAATCTACACAACCATAAACATAATTTCATTAACATGCTTATTAATAATTATTCTTTCAATAATTTATTTTACAAAAAACAAACAAGAAAAACAAATAATAAGATCCTTAAAAATTTCTTCAATAACAATCATAATAATGGGACTTCTACTCATAGCCTTAACTCTCTTTAATTTTCAAAGTACATTCACCATATTTCACAACATATTCTTCCCGCAAGGAAACTGGCTCTTTCCATACAATAGCTTACTAATAACACTATATCCAAATAAATTTTTCATAAACACAGCAAATTACAGTTTTCTTGCAAGCACAATAATATCTTTAATTATTCTTGGATTTACTTTTCTTTCCAAAGCCCATTACCTATTTTTTTTAAAGAAATAAGAGGATTTTTTGAACCATTATAAAAAACATCCAAATTAACAGGAGAATATGCAACCCTACCATTAAAATTCATTTTCTTTTTATTCAAAAAATTATATTGATTAATAATATGACTACACATATTAAAATAATCAGCTTCTTTTTCATTAAAAGTAAAAAATAAAGTATCCACACTTTCTTTTTTTAAAAAATCATAAATTCTCAAAGGTTCTTTTTTAATCTCATTATATTTAGAATTTCTTTTTATTATCGCATTTTTATCAGCAAAAAGTAAAAAATAAAAAGACCTATCGGGAAATAATTCTTTTAAAGGAACAAATAAATCATCAATCAATTTAACACTCTTAGACTTAGTATTTGACTTTAGATTCAAAGTTTGAAATTTACTCTCCATAACAATCAAAGTTTTTTCACCTTTATACCTATAATCAAATAAACCATCTAATTCTTTAATAGGAACATAACCAGACAAACCCTCTCCACCTTGCTTTAAAATCACCATGTTAGGATAATTTTTAATTTTTAAAATATAATTATCAGAATGATTTACATTAAAATTATCTTTATTATCTTTATTAAACTTTTTATTAAATAAACCACCAGGCTTTCCAAAATCCCTATCAAAATGTCTTAAAAAATATTTTGTAATTCTCCGAGATATTCTTTCCCTTATCTCCCCCATAATATTAGTCGAAGTATCCCAAGAAACCTCATAAGGTAAAATATTAAAATCATCAATAGAAAATAAATTATATGATAAATCCCCTATCCTATACTCTATCAAAGAAATATCTTTAAAAGAATTATTTTCATTAAATACATCATCAATATTATGCAAAACATAATTAGAAGAAACACCATGATTTCTTTTTAAACAAAAAATTTCATCATCCTTCTTTTTAAAAATCACAGGTTTAAAATCAGCAAAAAAATCATATTGTTCCCGAACCATAAACTTCTAAAAACAATACAACAAATATAAATATTACCATTCCTGAGTAAATATATCTATTTAGCGACAATCAAAGTACTACTCAAACGAACATCTTCGTGATTCCTAACATGATCCATCACAAAAGTTGCAACATCTTCAGCAGTATCTCCTTTAATTTTAAGAATTAAATCCCACTCACCAAACAAAATGTGTCCATCTTCAACTTCATCAAAATCCAAAAAACCATCCAAAACAGATTTTTCATGAGCTTCTCTTAAACCTATCAAAACATATGCATGCATTTACACCACCTGGTTAAATATCAATAAACCCCTTTAAATAATTAGTGAAAAAACTTGTTTTCATTCTCCAATAATAACTAAACTTTAAATGCGCTTCAAAGAATATTAATAAAATGTACCTATCTGAGAGAAGACCGCCTATTTTAGAATTTAAAAATATAGTAAAAAGATTCGGAAATAATGACGTTTTAAAAGGAATAAACTTTAATGTAGAAGAAGGCGCACTATTTGGACTAATTGGTCGAAGCGGAGCTGGAAAAACAACGCTTCTAAGAACACTAATAGGCTATTATGAAACAGATGAAGGGCAAATATTCTATAAAGGAAGAAACATAGCAAAATCACTAAAAGAAATAAGAACAATCTTTGGATTCACAACACAAGATAGTTGTTTTTATGAAGAACTATCTCTTGCTGATAACATGGAATATTTTGGAAAAATGTATGGCCTTAGCAAAGAACAAATAAAATTCAAAACAGAAGAACTACTAAAACTAGTAGAATTATGGGATAGCAAAGATATAAGAGCACAAGACCTATCTGGAGGAATGAAAAGACGACTAGATATGGCAATAAGTTTAGTCCATGAACCAAAAGTCCTAATACTAGACGAACCAACAACAGGACTTGACCCGCTACTAAGAAAAGGAATATGGAGTCTTATCAAAAAAGTAAATAATAAAGGCGTAACAATAATCATGTCATCACACTTACTTGATGAAATGGAATACCTATGTACAAGCGTAGCAATGATAAAAGCAGGAAAACTACTAATAAAAGGAACCCCAAAACAACTAAAATCATTTTATTCTAAAAACCAAGAAGTAAAACTAGAAAGCTACCCAGGAAATTACAAATTAATACTACAAGAATACAAAAAACAAAATATACAAATATACTATCCTAGACACGAAATAACAAAACTAATATTTTATACTCCAAACACAACCGCAATACTAAACGCAACACCAAACATCATGTTAAAATTAAAAGAAGCACTATCAGAAATAAGTATAGAAAAACCAAACTTAAACGAAGTATTCGAAGCATTTTCAAGGTACAACTAAATGAACATAATAAACTCAATAAGCCAAATATACGTAATAGTAAAAAAGAACATCAAAAGACTGCTAAGCTCAAAAATATCAGCGGCAATGGTGGTTTTTGGACCTTTAATTCTAATAATGTTGATGGGCTTAGCATTTCAAGGATCTGGATTTAACGGAGTTAAAGTATCAATATATTCAGAACAATATAATAACATATCTGAAAAAATAATAAAAACCATGGAAGTTAGCGATTTTAAAATTCAAAGAACAAAATCTAAAGAAGAATGTGTAGAAAAAGTAAAAGATGGAGAAGCACATCTATGCACAACATTCCCAAGTAATTTTGAAAAAGATAAAATGGAATTTTACGTAGACTATTCGCGAATGAATTTAGTATATGCAGTAGTAAGTAAAATATCTGCACAAATCACAGAACTATCATCTCAAATAAGCATGGGAATAACACAAGACCTTCTAGACTTCATAAAACAAAGTTCAAACATAATGGATCAAAGTTCAACCTCCTTAACAGAACTAAAAACAAATGCAGAAATAATGAGCATCCAATTACAAGTAATAAAAGACACCTTAGACGAAATAAATTTCGACGAAACAACCTCAACACTTAAAGAATTAACAAACGAAAAAAGTCCAACAAATCTAAAAATAGAAATAGTAAAAAAACAATTAGAATTAGCAGATCAAAAACTAAAACAAGGAAAAGCAGAACTAGAAGAAGCAGAAAAAACATTAGAAACACAAACAAACTCAATAAAAAATACAATGACACAAATGAGTTGTACTTCAGAAAACTCAAGAGACCTAACACCATACCTAAAATCCCAAGAATTACAAAACCAAATAATAAGCTCACCAAACCCTACATGCACACTTCTAAATACAATATACATAAACATAAAAGATGAAAAAAACAAAGCAACACAAAGCTTAGAAATGCTAAATAATATGGAACTTAACATAGAAATGATGAAAGAAGAAATAAGCAAAATGCAAAAAATAGCTATAAGTCAAGCAAATCAAACTCAAACAGAAATTTTTGATATTCAAAACAATAGAGATAAACTAACAAATGAACTTTTTCAAATGTCAAACGCTACAAACCAAAGCGCAACTTCAATTCAAGAAATGACGACCCAATTAGACATCATGATAAGCCAATTCAAAGAAATAGCAAGTACAGACGCAAACACAGTAATAAAACCAATAAAAACATCAATAAAATCACTAACAGCCAAAAAAATAAACACACTAGAAATGTTATTTCCCGCAATAATAATAATGGTAATCTTATTTGAAGGAATATTACTTGGAAATTCTCTAATAATGAGAGAAAAAAAATCAAGAGCATTCTTTAGAAATCAAATACTACCAATAAGCGATTTTATGTTCAGCATAGGAACATACATAACAACAATAATCTTAACATTAATACAAGTAACAATAGTAATAATAATAGGCCTATTAATATTCAAAGTCAACATAATATTTCAATTCTTTCCTTTACTAACACTAATAATTTTAAGCATACTAATATTTTCAAGCATAGGAATGCTCATAGGATATCTAACAAACTCAGATGAAACCGCCATACTAATTGCAGTAATTCTCGCAATAATATTAATGATATTTTCAAACCTAGTTATACCGCTAGAAACAATGCAACAAACAATAGGAACTATAGCGCAATTTACACCATTCAACATATCAGAACAAATACTAAGAAGAAGCATGATATTTGGAGCAAGCCTAATATCAAGCCCAATACACACAATCGCATTCGTAGTAGAACTAGCACTATTAATAATTGGAGTTATGTTCGCCCACAAAAAAGCATTCTCACAAAAAAATTAAAAAAGTGAAAATAAATCTAAGTAAAATAAAAAAATATCAATATAAAAAAATTAAAATAAATATAACTAAAAAACTAATAAAATAAAAAATAACTAATTATAAAATCTTAAAAAATCTTTCTTATAAAACATAAAAAAGCAGTATGACCAAAATCTTTAGTAGCAGGTCTGAGCGTTTTACTAGAAACATTCCAAAGACGCTCCATATTCTCAATAGTATGCTCAACAACTAAATTTTCAGGAAGAGACTTAACAACCTCTTGAACCTGAAAAATATGAGGCGCATAAACAACTAAAAAACCACCGACCCTTAAAACTTTACTCGCCGTATCTACACCTTTGCTTGGCTCTGGAACATCAAGCAAAAATAAATCATAATCACTCTCTTCAAATAAAGAAGCATCATAAACATCTTTAATCACAAAATTAACATTATTAATATCTAACAATTCAGCGTTTTTCTTAGCCGTTTCTTGATGATCCTCTTTAATATCATAAGAATCAATTTCTTTAACAAGACCAGCAACAAAGCAACTAAAACCCCCACTGCCACTACCCGCTTCAATAACCTTACTATTTCTATTCAAACCAGCATAAGCAACAATAGAACCTATATCTTTATACGTAATAATTTGAGCATTTCTCTTAATTCTCCTATAATTATCATTAAAATCAGCATCAAAAACAATCAATTTATCCTTATCAACATCATGAACCCCATTTTTTGAAAGAATATCCTTTGAAACAACCAAATTCTTGCCATGAAAATCCTTAGAATCATCAACAAAATACCTTTCAAGCTTATTCATAACAATGATTCTATCAAAATTCTCATCTTTAACAGTTCTAGGAAGCCTAAAAAGCATCTTTTTTACCATATCAATAGAAATTAGACCTATTTTATAAATATTTATAAATGGTCAGAATTTTCTTATCAATACACAAACGGGCGCAATAGCCAAACTTCAACTGGTTATGTTAAGTTGACACGCAAGGTGCGTTTCTCTCCTTTCAGTCAATTAAGCCCACAAAAAAGAAACAAAAATACAGGGGCCCATAGCCTAGCCTGGATAGGGCGACAGCCTTCTACGCGCTAGAATCACTAGATTCGCTGGCTCTTAGCCAAAACGCAAAGAGAGCTGTAGATCGCGAGTTCGAATCTCGCTGGGCTCACTTCTTTTTATGACTAAATATGAACCCCTTTAATTTTTTGAATTGAGAAGATATATTTTTGACTCTGTCAAAAAGAAATAACCAATATATACATCTAGTTTACTAACGTAAAATGTAAATATTTCAACTACTTCAAGATAATACAGAGGGATTCATATTAGCCTCTTTTTATTAAATTTAAACATAACAATAGAATACATAATAGCTTATAAATAAACTAATAATTTAAGAAATAACAATTATTAAAAATAAGAAAAAAATAAGAAAAAAATAAGAAAAATATTTACTTAGCTTTTCCAAGAATTCTAAAAACTTTAGTTCCACAAGTAGGACATTCTCCTTTCATTGCATTCATACCATTTTTCATCTTGGTCTCTGCGCCATTCTTAATTTCAACTTGCTTTTTGCACTTCATGCATCTTCCTTCAACTTTTTTTGCTTCTGCCATTTTGATTCCTCCATGCGAGAATAAACAAAAACCACAAATAAATAACTTGCAATTTTTGAATTGAGACTTCCTTAAAACTCTCAATAAACGCGCTATACTAATAAATTAATGTTCCTATTCTTAAGCTTTTCTACTCCCTTTATAAATAAACTAATAAATTATAACTTCAATACCTATTAAAGTCTAAAGAAAACATATTAATATAAACCCACTACAAATAATGAAATAAGTAAAAAAAAAACTAAAAAAACAAGAATTTAGAATTTATTTCAATAAAAACGAGGTGAATGAAATGAAAAATTTATCAAAAGAAATAATCGCAATATCATTAATATTAATAATAATTGCAATGAGTGCATGCCAAACAAACACAACACAAATACAAAATAAAAAAAATGAATTAACCATAGAAAATCAAGTAAAAGCAACCAATTTTCAAACACAAGAAGAATATCAGCAATTTATAAAAAATACTGTTGAAACAAACAGCTATTATGGAATGATAGGAGGACTAGCGAGAACATTTGATAGCCCCATCATGGTTGCAGATACTATGATGATGGAAAAAACAGCTGCATCAATAGAAAGCACAATAGGAAGTTCTAATGACTTTTCACAAACAAATGTCCAAGTACAAGGAATAGACGAAGGAGACATAATAAAGACTGATGGAGAATACATCTATACAATAACAGATAAAACACTATTTATAATAAAAGCATATCCTGGAGAAGATTCAAAAATAATCTCAACAATAAAACTAAAAAATAGACCAACAGGATTATTCATAGAAAATAATAAATTAGCAATATTTGGAAATATTGATTATAACAATATATATGCCGAAGCTAAAATAAGAATAAGAAATGGAATGACATTCATAGAATTATATGATATTTCAAATAAAAACAATCCTGAATTAGAAAAAACATACAAATTTGAAGGAAATTACCTAGAATCAAGAATAATAGGAGGAGAAATATTTCTCTTAACAAACACATATCCAGAACAAAGAATAATACAACCAATGCCAATAATAATGGAAGATGACTCCGCAATACAAGTCAAACCGACAGACATAGAATATTTCAACATAAATTATCAAAATCCTATGTTAGTTGGAATTAATAAATTAAACATAAAAAATAACGAATTAGATCAAACAAAAATGGTAGCAGTAGAAGGACAACCAACCATTTACATGTCTCAAAATAACATATATTTAGCACACAGAGAATACATAAACGAATGGGACCTAAGACAACAAATAACACAAAAAATAATGGAACCAGAACTACCAGAATACTACAAATTATTAATATCAAAATTAGAAAATGCAGACACAGACATACTAAGTCCTTCAGAAAAAAGACAAAAAATATCAGAACTATATAGCGAATACTTATATGCAATGAACGAAAGTAAAATAGAAGAAATACAAGAAGAAACAGAATTAAAACTACAAGAAAAAATAAAAGAACTAAAATACCTAGAATACACAGTAATAAACAAAGTAAACATTGAAAACAAAATAAAAACAGAAGCAAATAACAAAATCCCTGGAACACTAAACAACCAATTCTCAATGGACGAATACAAAGACGTATTAAGAATTGCAACGACCTCAAGAGAACGATATATCCAAGAAATCGAAGCCACACAAAAAATTGCAGCAGACGCAATAATGCCAAGAATGCCAAGCTGGAACTCTGAAACAAAAAACAACGTTTATACCTTAGATGAAAACCTAAAAATAATAGGAAGAATAGAAGGATTAGCAAAAGGAGAAAGTATTTTTAGCACAAGATTCATGGAAGATAAACTATACATGGTAACATTTAGACAAACAGACCCATTCTTTGTAATAGACTTATCAAACCCAAAAAATCCTAAAAATCTTGGAGAACTAAAAATACCAGGCTTTAGCAGATACCTACATCCGTACGACAAAAACACAATAATCGGAATAGGAAGAGACGCTACACAAACAGGAAGAACCCAAGGCCTAAAAATAAGTCTATTTGACGTAACAGACACAGCAAACCCTAAAGAAATAGCAAAATACGTATCAAACCAAAAATACTCAAGCACCTCAGCAGAATGGGAACATAAAGCATTCCTCTTTAACAAGCAAAAAGAACTACTAGTAATACCTGCATACAACTACAACTACCAAGACCAAAGTGAAAACTACAACGGAGCACTAGTCTTTAAAATAACAAAAGACGACATAGAACTAAGAGGATTAATAGACCACAGCGAAGGAACAAGCAATAACTGGAGTCCAAGAGTAGAAAGAAGCTTATTCATAGAAAATGAACTATATACAAAAAGCCCATATCTTCTAAGAATAAACGATCTTGAGGACCTAAGTAAAATCAAAAACATAAAACTAGAAACAAAAAATGAAGGTCCAATACCAATATACTGATATTGGTTTAACTTTTTTTATTTATTAATATCTTTAACATCTTTAATTAAATCACTAATTTTTTCAATTTGATAAGAAGAACTATTAGAAAAATCAAAAAATCTAACAACAAAATCACCAACATCAGGTCCTACTTCTTTCTTTGCATAAAAACCAACTAACGAATCAGTCACAGAACCATACATTGGAAGTTTAATAAAATATTCGCCATTTTTACGATCATCAAAAACAAACCCCTTATTTTTACAAATATCCACAAAATCATTTAAATAAACCTGATCAAATTTGAAGTCAAATTCTGAAATATTAGGAACCATAAAAAATAAGAAAATAAGAACCAAATAAAAACTTAACTACTAGAAACATATATAAATCAAATATAATTCTAAAATATATTCGCGGACGTGGCCAAGCGGTCTAAGGCGACCGCCTGCAGAACACAAGCAGGAACTGCTATGTTGAGTTCATAAAAACATTAAAACGAATTTATGAATGATGAAAAAGCTGATAGCGGTTATTCGGGGGTTCAAATCCCTCCGTCCGCTTAAACAGAAGTAAAGCTACGGAGGTTAAGAACGAAAGTGATTATATCTCCGTTCGCTTATTTTTATCTTTCTTAACCGCTTTTTCTATTTATTTTCAAAAAACAAAACAGAATCCGGAAGATTTCCGGACAAATTTGCATAATAATTAATAAAACAACCAAAATACCAAATATAATGATTAAGGCATTAAAAGAATTTGAAATAAAACAAAAAGAAAATTATACCGAAATACAATACAATAGAATCATAGTTGGACAAGCAGTAATAGAAAAAAACGAATTAGTAATTACTATAGATACAAAATCAGGCATAGATGAAAATTATTTTAGAGAAAAAAGAACATTAAATCCTAAACTAAATAAAATAAAAGGATCTGAAATTTATGACTCGCTTTTAGAAACAAACAAAGACAAATTCAAAAAAATAAGATCTGTAATAAATTATGGAGACAATCTAAAAACAATCAACGAATTACAAAAAACAAAAAATGAAAGTTTAGATAAATTAATTTTTGAAACATTCTCAGGAAAAATGGCTAAAAAACACGAAATGAATAATGTTGATATAAGAATAGCTCAAAAAAAATCTGACTCTAATGATTATCAAACAATAGTTGCTATTTTCTACAAATAAAAAACCTTAAAAACCACATAAAATTTCAAAAAAACATGTTCAGGAAAAAAATATATGGCCAATCAAAAACAGAAGAATGTCCTTTCTGCGGAAAAATACCCACAACAAGCAATGAACAAAAAATACCAACATGTCAAGATCATAAAGACGTACTGCTTGAAGATTTAAAATGCGCATGTAATGACTGGTTAGATTTAAAAGAAAGTAAATACGGACCTTTTTTTGTTTGTATGAACTGTGGACCTGTAAGTTTCAAAAAAGCACTAGATTTGAACGGATACCCTTTAAAATCAATTCTTGACTTATAAAAAACTAGCAGAATAAAGATCCTTAACAAAACAGAGAAAAACTTATATACTTTAAAAAAACATAAGAAATGTGAATTATGCAAAACAATTAATAAAAAAAAGTCTAGAAGTAATAATAGAGACAAAAAACACCATTGAAAAAACAAAATAAAATATCAAACCATACATTTCTCTTACATTCCAAATATTAAACTATCTTCCGAACAACCCAGGAATTAAAATAATAGAAGAAAAAAAAGACAAATACATAAAAATAAAAAAAGAAAACTTAAACATTGAAAAGAAACTAAACTATTTAGGGAACGAAATAATATTAAATACAAAAACAACTCCAAAAAGAAAAAAATTAATTTTTTCAATAAAAACAAATGGAAAAGGATTAATAATTCCTTGTTATTTAACCCATCAAGGCACTGAAAAAGAACCAATTTACAAGTTCAACAAAATGAAAATTATGATAAAAGAAAAAGAATATCAAATAAAAGTATCTGAACTATTTAATTCTAATTACAAAAAATAAATTCGGAAAATTTTCGAAAAAACAAAATATAACTTTATATTAAAAAAAAAATACAACCACAATATGCAAGACTACAACATATACATATATAATTATTTTTTAGAAAAAAAACAAATACAAAAAGATTTTGAAACACAACAAAATCAAGTGTTTAAATATTTGAAAAAAGAACAGAACAATATCATAAAAAAAATTAAAAATACTAAAAAAACAACTAAAGAAAACAATAATTTAGAAAATCTTCTAATAATACTTGACCAAATAGCTCTTATATCTCAAACAAAAATAGCAATCGGTGGCAACATAATAAAAATAAATAAGAACCTGGAATTTTATATTGGTCCTGAAAAATACAAACCTGAAAAATACAAAAGCCAACACTTAAAAAAATACAATAAAAACACAATAATAAACTCAAAAAATATCAAATTAATTGAATTAAAAGTTCCAAAAAACAGCGAAATATACGAATGCCGAGAAATCTACAAGAAAATATCTAAAATAATAGAAACGGAACACGGAATAATAGGCGTATAAATATACAATTTCTTAAATAAATACATAACGAAAATCAAAAATCCCAAAAAACTATATAAATAACTTCTAAATCTAAACATATATGGAATTACCTAAACGATACGAACCAAAAGAATCAGAAAAAAAATGGGCTGACTTTTGGGATAAAGAAGACATATTCACATTTAAAGAAGAAGAACTAAATGAAAATAAAGAAATCTACTCAATAGATACGCCTCCACCAACCGTAAGTGGAAAAATGCACATAGGACATGCATCATCATATTCTCAAGGAGACATGATCGTACGATACCACAGAATGACTGGAAAAACAATATTTTATCCATTTGGAACAGACGATAACGGACTACCAACAGAAAAACTAGTAGAAAAAACTAAGAAAGTAAAAAGCACAAGAATGGAACGATCAGAATTCGTCGAACTATGCGAAAACACAATAAAAGAAATAAAACCAGAATTTACCTCAGACTGGATAAAACTAGGAATAAGTGCAAATTACAAAAATTCATATTCCACAATAGATAAACACTCAATGAAAACAAGTCAAAAAAGTTTTATAGAATTATTCAAAAAAGGAAGAATATACGAACAAGAAAGTCCAATGAGCTGGTGCCCAAAATGCCAAACAGCAATAGCACAAGCAGAATTTGAAAACGTAGATATGACCTCACACTTCTCAGACATAGCATTTAAACATAAAGATCAAGATTTAATAATTGCAACAACAAGACCTGAAATGATACCTGCATGCGTAGCACTATTCGCACACCCAGAAGATGAAAGATATAAAAATCTAAAAGGAAAATTTGCAACAGTTCCATTATTCAACTACGAAGTACCAATCTTATTTGACGAAGCAGTAGCAATGGACAAAGGAACAGGACTAATGATGGTATGCACATTTGGCGATAAAGAAGACGTAGAAAAATGGCACAAATACAAACTACCACTAAAAACAGTTTTCACAAAAGACGGAAAACTAAATAGTGAAGCAGGAAAATATGAAGGCCTGCAAATTAAAGAAGCAAGAAAAGAAATACTAAATGATTTAAAAAATGAAAATCTATTATTAAAACAAAAAGACATAGTTCACGCAGTAAACGTACACGAAAGATGCGGAACAGAAGTAGAAATACTAAAGACCAAACAATGGTTCATAAAAGTACTAGATAAAAAACAAGAACTAATAGAAGCCGCAGACAAAATAAAATGGCGCCCAGAATTCATGAAAAAAAGATATGTTCACTGGGTAGAAAATTTACAATGGGATTGGTGCATATCAAGACAAAGACATTTTGGAATACCATTCCCAGTATGGAGAAGTAAAAAAACAGGAGAAATCATACTGGCAGAAGAAACACAACTACCAGTAGACCCAATAAAAAATGAACCTAAAACACTACCTTCAGACCACAATTCTTCAGATATAATACCAGAAACAGACGTAATGGACACATGGGCAACATCTTCATTAACACCGCAAATAGCACTAAACTGGGCAGAAAATTCTGAAAATTTTAAAAAAATATATCCCGAAACAATCAGACTTCAAGCGCACGACATAATAAGAACATGGGCATTTTATACAATAACAAAAGGAATATTTCACCATAACGAAATTCCCTGGAAACAAATAATGATTTCTGGATTTGTTCTTGATCCAAAAGGAAACAAAATGAGCAAAAGCAAAGGAAACACAATAAGTCCGCAAGAAGTAAGAGAAAATTATAGCTCAGACGCCATAAGATACTGGGCAGCAGGAACAAAACTAGGCGAAGACATACCCTACCAAGAAAAAGACGTACAAACAGGAAAAAAAACAATAAACAAAATATTCAACGCATCAAAATTCGCAATCATGAATTTAGAAAATCACACTCCAAAAGAAATTAATAAAACAGAATTAGAAATAATGGATAAATGGCTACTTTCAAAACTTCAAAAAACAATAAAATTAGCAACACAAGGATTTGAAGAATACGAATACAGCAGAGCAAAACACGAAACAGATAAATTCTTTTGGCAAAAATTCTGTGACAACTACTTAGAATTCATAAAACACAGAACATATGGCGAAGACCAAGAACAGACCGCTGAACACAGAACACAGAACCCATCAAAGTTGGCAGCGCAAACAACACTTTACAACGCCCTACTAACACAAATAAAACTCTTTGCACCAATAATGCCCTTTATCACAGAAGAAATATACCAAATGTATTTCAAAGAATATGAAAAAACAACCAGCATCCACATAACAAACTGGCCAAAATACAATTCAGAATTAATCGATGAAGAATCAGAAATAATCGGAGACTTAGCCGTAGAAATAAATTCAGAAGTAAGAAAATACAAATCAGAAAATAAATTAAGCCTAAAAGAAGAACTAGAAAAAATAACTATAGAATGCACAAAAGAACAACAAGAACAAATTCAAAAAATAGAAAAAGACCTAAAAAAAGTAGGAAACATACAAAAAATAGAATATAAAGAAGAAAAAGAATTAAAAATTAACTTCTAGAAAAAGAATACTTACCCATAACACCATCATTAGAATCAACAATAGTTTCAGAAACCAATTCATAAAATTTATTTTCAGGTTTATTTGAAGCATAAATTCCCTTAAAAACTAAAGTTTTTGTAACTCCAGAATCATCCTTATTTACCAAAGTTGCCAAATTATTCCCATCATCACTAAATGATAAAGTTGTAGTACCATTCATATTATAAGTTTTTGACTTAGAACCATTAACCAAATGAACTTCTATATTTTTGTTAGAACTTTTAAAAACAAAAAACATGTCATTGTACTCATCAACAGAACTATTCATTAAATCTTTATATATATCTGAATCCATTTTATGACTTCCTTAATTACAACTATATTAATCTTTCCCTAAAAAAAACTATTTATTAGAATATTTAGGATTAAATTTCAAAACATTATTAGAAATTCGATCATTACTATGAACTACATAATCTTTCAAATAAAAATCTTTAGTCAATAAATCTTTGTTAGAATCTTTATTAAATGGTTCAAAAACAACAAAATCTCTTGAATTTATTTTAGAAACTATCTTGACTAAACTGGAACTATAAATCCCATTTTTTTGTTCAAAATTATCATCATCATCTAAATAAACATCTAATTGAACGTAAGCTATAGGAAGAAAAAATTTTACAAATCCTTTATTTTTATCATCTAACTTTACCTCGTTAAATTTAAAAACACTCTTTGTTAAATCAGATATAGATTCTTCAGATAAAAATTTTAACATCCCTTTCTTTATCATAAAATTAGTTAATAAACACCCATTTATAAATATTCTTTAAACACCCATCTATAAATATTCTTTATAATCACTTATTAGTGAATACAAACACAACATTTATAAATAAAAAGTCGATAATCTCTAAAAATGAATAAAAAGGACGCAAATAAAATTATGTTTGAAACCTCAGAATATAACAAAATACCTCTAAAAATAATGACATACAATCCTGAAAAATTAATTTCTGAATTTTATGCGCAATCACTAATAAATTATGTAAAAACAGGAAAAATCTTTTTTGATTACGAAATAAAAAATGAAATATTCTTAAACGAAGAAGGAACAAAATACCTAAAAACATTAGGGAACGGACTAATAAAAAGCAAACCAAAAATAACAGAAATAAAAGGAGAACACATTCAAGCAAACTTAAACCCTTACAAAGTACAAGAATTTTTAGATGAATTCTATAAATTATCAAAAGAACAAAAAAGAAAAACAAATGAACACTTCATAGAAAAACTAAACTATGATGAAAAAACAAAAGGATATACAGCAACACTAACAAAAAAAGGTGAAGAAGCAATACTAAAACTAATAGATTTAACAAACAACAAATTAGAAGAAAAAATATATCAAAAAAATGAAGAAATCAAATTGACCTCCTCTCACACCCTAAAGGGTGGAGATTCCGTCGTATGGTTTTAGCATGATGTGCCTCTTGATTTTTTACATATTCTTTTGCTACGTCTAGTGTTATGTGTCCTACTGAACCTGCAAATTTTCCTTTAGT
>JAIPET010000014.1 GCA_021736975.1 Candidatus Woesearchaeota archaeon | reverse complement strand
ATCCGCACAATCAATATCACCATCTAAATCATTATCTAGTCCATCCCAACACAACTCCAACTTATCACAACAAGTAACATACTTAAAAGCATGACCACCAAAACCACCTTCAACAGTACCATTCAAACGACCAACATGCGCATTAAAAGAACTACTAACCCTAAAAACAGGCTCCTTACTAACTGCGCAACCATAATTCTGAGCAGCATCATCAACAAACACCTCAGTAGAACAACTACCAGTATTAATATTCAAATCAACCAAATCACGACCAGAACCAAGCTCAAACTCCTCACCCAAACTCTCATTCCAAAAATGACCACTACTAGAAACAAAAAAATTAGTACCATAATCAAACCCATGAAACTTTTCAGCATACGAAAAACCCTTACCACAACAAAGCATACTACCCGAATCCAAACTCTGATTAACATGCCCAACCAACATAACATCACCAACATAATCAAAACTCAAATTCTCAGGAGAAACATTACAAAAACCAATATAACAACTCATAGGCATATCACCAAGACCAAAAACCTCCAAAGAACTATCAACAACACCCTGCGGAATATCCTGAGCAAAAACTAAAGGAATCAATAAAAATAATGTAATTATGAGTATACTTGGTTTCATATGTTTAGTTAAGAGGTTATTATGCTTTTAAAGTTATGTTTTTGCTATTAAGTAATAAACTAATTAATTTACAATAAATATTTATATCTAATTCAAATTCTATCATTATAGAGGTCCTGAAAGTCATTTATTACGATTTCCGGCACTATGGAACACCTCAAATTCCTAAATTCGGAGTTTCAGGACTTCTTATTTTTAATTTACATTCTTCAAAAACTATATAAACTAATAAATATAAAAATAATATATGTACATAAAAATTTACAAAGAAGCATGCCCTATATGTGATGGACATGTAAAGGGAAATTTTTCATACAAATATCACTGCGAAGCATGCATGATACTTTTTGATTATAAAGACTTAAAAAAACCTTTAGTAGAACATGAAGTAGTAACAGATCATCCAACAATTAGAAAACGATTAAATAAAAAAGTATAAAAAACAAAGCTGTATCTTATTTTCTTGGAGGGATAGAATGGAACATTTAAACGCAGAAAATTATGAAAAATATACGAAAGAAGGAAACGTAATAGTGGATTTTTGGGCAGAATGGTGTGGGCCATGTCAAATGCTAGGACCAATATTTGAAGAATTAAGCAAAGAAATAACAAACGTAAAATTTGCAAAACTCAACGTAGACGAAGCAGGAGAAATAAGCGGAGCTGCAGGCGTTAGAGGGATTCCAACAATGATAATGTTTAAAGACGGAAAAGAAATAGATCGAATAACAGGATTTATGCCAAAAGAATCACTTAAACAAAAAATTGAAAAAACATTTAGTTAAATATGTGGCAACATAATATAAACCCAATATTTGTAAGCTTAGGACCAATAGATATTAGATACTATGGTCTAGTTTATTTCTTAGGGTTTATATTTACATATTATTTTTTAAAGAGAATAGCATCTAAAGGACTAATAAAAAATTTTAACAAAGAAAATTTAGACAGTTTCATGATTTATGAAATATTAGGAAGTATAATAGGCGCAAGAATTCTAGACTTCGTATTTTTTTATCCACAAATTATAATACAAAACCCATCACAATTATTATATATTTGGAATGGAGGAATGAGTATTCATGGAGGAATAATAGGCGCATTAGTGGCAGGATATTTTTTCACAAAAAAATACAAAGTATCATTCTTAAAACTAGCAGATCAAGCAATGCTACCCTTAACAATAATGTTAGGAATAGGAAGAATAGCAAATTACATTAATGGAGAACTCTGGGGAAAAATAACAACAAGCAACTTTTGCATAAATTACGAACAATCACAATACGTAATAAATCCGCCAGAAGGATGCAGATACCCATATCAAATATATGCATCAGCAAAAAACTTTGCAGTAGCAATAATAACTTACTTAATGTTAAAAAATCACAAATTAAAAGACGGAACAGTATTTTTTTCATCAATAGCACTATACAGCATAGGAAGATTCTTAGTTGATTTCACAAGAGATGTAACAACAAACGGAAACTGGTTAAACACAATAATACCCTCAGGACAAATACTAAGTTTAATATTCTTTTTAATAGCAATTTATTTCTTAATAAAAAATAAAGCCTGGAAAATATCCTGAATTATCCGGAAATATTTGATGATTTCTTCGGAAAGAATAATAAATAATTATTAAATAATAAAATTATGCCTTTTAAATTTTCAGAAAAACATCAAGAAGAATTTAACTCATATTTTAAAAATAAAAAACCTAATTTTATCATGTATGATTTAGAAATGTTTGTTCTAAACGCATTCTTAAAAGAAAATGCAAGAAAAACACCTTATGAGTTTAGACTTGATGCAGCAAAAAAATATGTTGAACTGACAAGAGAATTAATTCAAAAAGAAAAAAATGAACGAATGAAAGAAATATATTCTGAAATGAATAAAGATTTAATACCGATATTAAACCAACCAATAATAATAAATGTAAATAATAAAAAATTAATGTATGTAGGTCCTGAAAACTCAAATTACAACATAAAACAAACTCAAATAACAGATAGAAAAGTAAACTTATTTGAAAAAAACATCTACAAAACAACTCAAAAAAAGAAAAATATATTTTATTTAATAAATGGAAATAATGAATTAGAATATATGGAAAAAAAATTATTTTTAATTTATTTTCAAAAAGAATTATCAGAAATAGGCATAAATGTATATCAGAAATAGTTTTCTAAAAATATATAAATAACAAAAAACCTAATAATTATAAGAGGTGCTAACTAATTGTTAAAAAGAATTCTAAAACAACAACCAATACTAGTAATAAATATTAAAGCATACCACGAATCAACAGGAAAAAATGCATTAAAAATAGCACTAGCAGCAGAAAAAGCAGCAAAAGAAACAGGAAAAGCAATAGCACTATGCGTACAAACAACAGATATAAGAATGATAGCATCAAAAGTAAACATACCCATATTAGCACAACACATAGATGAATACGAACCAGGCGCACACACAGGAAGCACAACAGCAGAAGCAATAATAGAAGCAGGTGCAGTAGGAACACTAATTAATCATTCAGAAAAACAATTACCAGAAGAAACCATAGAAAAAATAATGAAACAAACAAACAAATACGGCTTATTCTCAATAATTTGCGTAAAAACACCAAAAGAAGCAGCAGAACTATCCTTACTAGACCCAAATTACATAGCAATAGAACCACCAGAATTAATAGGAACAGGAAAAAGCATTAGCACTGCAGAACCAAAAGTAATAGATAAAACAATAAAATTAGTAACACAAGTAAGCAAAACACCCGTAATATGCGGAGCAGGAGTAAGCAATAAAAAAGACGTTCAAGAATCAATCAAACACGGAGTTAAAGGAGTATTACTAGCAAGCGCAGTAGCAAAACATCCAAATCCATATGAAAAAATAATGGAATTACTAGAAGGAATGTAAAAAAATATAACTTATTTCTTATTAATATAAACAAGAACATTTTGAACTTTTATAGATTTACTTGTACTCGATTCAAACCATTGAACAGATACATGTTGAGTAGCACTACCCTTAGGAATTTTATCAGTATTAACAACCATTGCATAGCTTTTACTCTCATGAGCAGCATATTCTTCCTTATCAACAGAAATCATGCTAGCTTGATCATTAAAAGTAGTTTCATTATCCAGAGTCATCTTTTCTAAACTAACAGAAACATTAACTTTTTCATTAAAAATATTTTTAACACCTAAATAAACAATATATTGATCTTCATCTCTAACATCAATAGTTTTAGGAAAAACAACAACAGGTTGACCATCATCAGCTAAATCTCTTGCTTTATCTAATAATTGTTGATCAGCTTGTTCCCACAAATCTTTTCCGTCATCAATAATATTTTGAAAAAGAAAAATTCCAGCGCCAAACATCATAAGAGCAAGAACAATAGCAACAATTGCATTAATAGACATCTCCATAGCTTTTTTATTCATGAATAATCACCTAAAAAATTAAATAATAAAAAAATAAAAAATTAATTTCTTCTAAAATTAACATTCTTTGAAATTAAACTTGTTAACAAAGTGAAAAACAAAGCACCAACGAAAAGAACAGTTAATCCTTTCCAAATTTCTGCATTCCAATCAATCAACAAATAAATTCCATAAATAGTTAAAATAGTCCCAATCCAAAGAAACTTATCAAAAACAAGTTTAAACAATTGAAACTCTTCATCTTTTGAAAGATGCTTTTTATCCTTATGTACTTTTACTGGCATAATCATTCACCTCTAATTTTCTAACATAATGTCTGTTTGTAAAGTGGCTAAAGTTTGATTTTTTGAAGTTCCTATTTCACCTTTTGCTTCAATTTCACAAATATAAACTCCCTCGGCAGCATCTTTGTTTGTATCATCATTTCTAACAATTTTAAAATTCATCAAAAAACCTTTTGCATCTCCACTATTTATTGATGAAGCTTTAAGACCAGTAAATGTAGGTACTAAATCTTTGGTGCACGAAGTCATAGTTAATTCAACACCATCTGCTTTTTGACCAGTATTAAAAAAACCTATAGGTACAACAACTTCTTCATTAAATGAAGCAGAAATTTTTCCGCCTTGTAAAACAAGAGGTTTATCTCTAGTTGCAGGTTGCTTTAAATCTTGATTATCAAAAATACCGCCTAAACTATCAGTTCCTTTCTTAAAAAAAACATTAATTAAACTAATTCCTGCACCAATTAAAACCATAGCGATAACAAGAACAACAATTGTGCTAATTCCAAGCTGTAAAGCCCCTTTTTTCTTTATCATAAAACACCTCTTTTAAATTTTTTATTTATATGTATAATGAAATTGATTTTTGAGCGTTAACTAAAATATGCTCTTCATTTGAATCATTATTTATTCCTTTTGCATGAATGTCGCAAATAAATGATCCTGATTTTGAATCTTTAGGAATTTTTACTTTAACCACAAATTTTTTAATTTCTCCTCTTTCAATATCTTGAGAAAGAGATGTAACTTCTGGAACGATACCGTCGCATTTATCAAATACTATTGTTACATTCTTAAATGTGCTGTCTTCTTTATTAAAAATACCAACACCTACTAAAGATTCATCGCCTATTTTAAAACCATCAGGAATTAAAAAAGTAATGGGGTTAGCATTTGTTGGTTCTGGAATTTGAGCTTCCGGAATAGGAATTGGTGTATTAAATATTTTAGTAATAAAAGGTATTGCTACACCTATTAATACTAATGCAATAACTAGAATAACGATTGTACTTATACTCAATTGAATTTCTGCTTTTTTATACATAAATACACCTCATGTGATAATTATGTATGTATATCATCTTTTGCCTTTATAAATTTTTTTATGGATTTAAGATGATAAACTGATTTAATTAAATTTAAACAATTTGAATCTCAATATCTTTAGAAGCAGCAACCTTTTCTTTACCAAGTTCAGAGTAAGTTGCTTTTAATGTACAAACATAAGTATTTTTATCATAATTAGAAATTTTCAACTTAGAAACAAAACCATGAGATTCTTTACCTTTAACTTGCGTAGATAAATAAGTCAATTTAGGATTAAAAGCATCACAATTCTCAATTTTAAAATTAACATTACTTACAGCTTTCATATCATTATTAAAAAAACCAATAGTAAAAGAAGTTTCCCCATTACTACTAATAACAACAGGCACAGGAAAAACAAGAGGATCTAAAGCAGAAGCTCTTTTCATAGCATCTTCTGATCCAATACTAACTCCAGTTTCATTAGCAGTTCCATTAACAAGCCACACATAACCATAAGCACCTAAAAATAAAAGCACAACGATAAAAAGAACAAGAAACGTACCTATTTTTGCACTTTGAGCTTTCATAACAAACAAAATTAAAAAATACATATATAAATATTTCTTTTATCAGGCTAATATGAACCCCCTAGTTATTTAGTATTGCGAAACACTATTTTTTACTCCGTCAAAAACAAAAAACCAATATTTGCACCTATTTTGTTGTACAAAATGCAAATATTTCAAATTAACTTCAAGGCAATACTCAGTGATTAATATTAGTCCTTTCTAAAAAAATAATATCTAAAATTATATAAATAAAGATAATTGTTAAAAAGAATATGAAAGAATATAAACAAACAACAGAATATACCTGCGCAGCATCATCACTATTAATGGTAATAAATCATTTTAATTCAGATTTTAAACTCAACCAAGAAAACGAATTTGAAATATGGCGAAATTCAGCAAACTTACCAACAAGAGCATCAAGCATATTCGGATTAGCAAATATCGCAAAAAACAAAGGAATAACTGTAGAAATAATAATGGAAAGTTCATCATATGATTTCCCAGATTACAGATTTAAAGGATACAAAAAAGTAGATGTTCAAGCAGCAGAAAAAATGTCAAATATTCAAATGCAAAAATCTAAAGAAAACAACATAAACATATCAATAAAAGAATTTCACGAAGAAGAAATAAAAAAACAATTAGAACAAGGAAAAATTCTAATGGTAAGACTAAATGCAGGAATAATAAGAGAAACTAAAAGCACATCTCAATACATAGTAATATCAGAAATAAAAAACGAACAATATGTTGTTTACGACCCTTTAATTGGAAAAAAAATAATTACCAAAGAACAACTAAAAGAAGCACTTGAAACTTTACACACAAAAAATAAAAGAGATAATAGAATAATAATCTTCGGATAAAAATCTAAAATAAAAAAATTGAAAAAATTTATTTTTGTTCTAAATAATTGTTCAGGGAATAAGATATTTTTATTTATTTTTTTGTATATTGGTTAGTTGTCTTTCATTATATTAATTAACTTATCTTTTATTATATTGATTAAATTATTTTTTATTATATTGGTTAGTTGTCTTTTATTATGTTGATTAAATTATTTTTTATTATATTGGTTAGTTGTCTTTTATTATACTGATTAAGTTGTCTTTTATTACGATGATTAAATTATTTTTTATTACACTGATTAAGTTAATATCTGTTTCTTGCTTTATAATAATCTTCTAAAACAATTTGATCAACATCATCTAAACTAGAAACTTTATACAAAGATCCATTACTTAAATCAACCATTTTTCTAGCCATATCTTCTCCTTGCTTATTAAGACCAATACCAACAACACTAATACTTATCTTTTGAGAAGCAGCAAAAGAAATATTTTCAAGAACATCTTTTTCAGGTTTCTTTCCAGAAGTTTGCAATGCATCACTTAACAACACAATATGTTTCATACTTTTAGAATTACTAAACAAAGAAATGGCATGTTTAATACTAAGAGCAATATCAGTTTCTCCTTTACACCTAATATCATTTAATCTTCTAGCAAACTGAAAAAAATCATTAGAAGGTTCTAAATCCAAATCAATATCAGAACTAAAAACGACCATGCCTGTTTTATCATGATTTTTAATCGCAGAATAAGCAAGAGCAATACCTGCTTTTTTAGCCATCTTAATTTTTTGACCTTTCATACTTCCAGAAGCATCAATAACATAAACAATTTCAATTTTACCCTTAGCATTTCTTTCAAAAACAACCAAATCTTCTTTTAAAATATTTTTATGTCCACGTCTAATACTTCTCTTAATACTTTGCTTTAAAGCCAAATTTTTATATTTATCATCACTACTAAAATTTTTATATTCTCCTCGTTCACCATACTGAGATTTTTTCTTACTCTCTTTATTACCAAAAAAACCTTGACCTTCTAACTTATCTAATTCTTCAGACAACATAGAAAGCGCAGAATAATCAAAACCCTCCTCGCTAATACTACCATCCTTATCAAGCAAACCATCTTTTTTTAATTTTTCAACATTATTCTTAATTCTATCTTTCAATTCTCTTTGAAATTCAGGAATCTTAATATTTTTTTCAACATAATTAGGATCATAACCACTAAGTTCACGAATCAAAGTAGGACCCATAATCTGCTTAGCACTACTATAATTATTAACCATCGTTTCAAAACTTAAATCAGGACTAAAACTAGAAATATTATTATTAATCGCATCAGTTAAAACCCTTGCTTTATCAATTAAATCAGTATCTACATCAACCTTACTATGTAATAATTTATCATCCCTATTATCCTTACGAAGCTTGCCAGAAGATTCATCAGACTCTTCTTTTTTAGCAACATCAACAGAATCATCACCATTACCAAAATCTTTTTCATCTATATTTTCAAAATCCTTACTAGGGACTGCCTCCGTCCTGTGAAACTTTAAATTCCTCACAGAACTCAGCAAAACGCTCAGCAACAAATTCAGAAGCGCCCTTAATATATTTCAAAGATGGTTTTAATCTAATCCTATGACTTAAAACAGAAACTAAAGCCTCGCCAACATGTTTTAACTCAACAACAGATTTTTTATCAAGATACGCATTACTTTGAGCTCTTTCATAAATGCCAAGACTAGCACGAACACTAGGATGCTTTTCCAAATCCTTACTATTTCTTAACAACCTAATAAAATGAATAACTGTACTAAGTAATTTATCAGGAAACTCAACAAAATTCTTCCCATTTAATTTAACTATTTTTTCTTCAATTGATTGTTTCTCAGGAGGATGCATGTAAATAAGATCAAACCTATCCAAAAAAACATCACTTAAAGGTTCAGTACTTGATTCTTCAGGATTCATAGTTCCAACAAAAATAAAATCAGCATCCAAATCAACATCATAACTACCAACAGTAACTTTTCGTTCCTCTAAAGCTTGAAGCAATGCATTTTGTAATTTTTCACTACAACGATTAACTTCATCAAAAAATAAAATTCCTTTATCAGCCTTAAAAATTTTACCAGGACTAAAAGCCTGCGAACTCAAAGGACCAAATTCAATAGCCTTAATAGGATCAATATCCCCAATTAAATCTTCAGCAGTCAAATCAGGACTACCCTGAACTCTAACAAACGGAGCATCAACAAGAGCGCCATCAATATTTTTTTTAGGTAAAAGTTTAGACAAACTCTTAACAAGAGTAGTCTTACCAATACCTGGCGGACCAACAATAATGCTGTGTCTTCTCATCAAAATACAAGACTTCAACTGATTCTTAACATCCTCTTGACCTAAAACTTCATCAAAATTTTTTTCAACAATACTTTTTTCAAAATCATAATTATCCATGAATATTACCTCCAAATACCAAAACGTATAATTGACTTACTTAAAAACATTCCTAAACTAAACACTGTCAAAATACGAAAACTTTATATATGATTATAACTTAAATTTAATTAATTATATTATTGTAATTAAATAAAGAGGTGAAAAAAAATGTTTAAAATGAATAAAAAAGGACAAGCAGCCTTAGAATTCTTAACCACATACGGTTGGGCTTTTATGGTTATATTAGTAATGATTGGAGCACTAGCATATTTTGGAGTATTAAATCCACAAAATTTAATTCCGGATCAATGCGCGATAACATCAGGATTTACATGTAAAGATTTTTCATTAACTACAACTAGTTTAAGTATACTTGGTATAAATAATATGGGTGAACAAATAGATGTAAGTGCTTTTAATGTAACTAAACCAGGATCAGGAGTTGATGCTACTTGTGGTGGAACAACAGCTGTATCTGCTGTTGTTGATGGAGGTCAATTTACAGTTAATTGTACTAATTTACCAGGAGGTTGGGCATTAACTTCAAACAGTAAACAAAAATTAGGTTTTAGTTTTGATTATTCAAAACAAGGATCAACATTCAACCACAAAGTTACAGGAACTTTAACAGCTACTGTAAGATAAATTAACAGATTTTGATTTTTTTCTTTTTTTTCTTTTTTACACTTTGATTAGAGGGCGACTATGCAAAACAAAAAAGCACAAGCAGCAATAGAATTTCTTACAACATATGGCTGGGCATTCATGGTATTTGTTGGAGTTATAGGTTACATTTCATACTCATTTATAAATCCAACAACATTAATTCCAGATTCATGCAGTTTCACAGAAGGATTAATTTGTAGAGATATGCAAATAACAACAAATGAAATTAAATTAAGTTTAGAATCAGGAGAAGGCGGAGATATAGCCGTTTCAAAAATAATATGCGATTATGAAGGAGTAGAAGCTGAAAATGATGTGGCAGTAGATATTTTATCAGGCTCAGCTGCAGAATTAAGCTGTGATTTTGCTGATGGAACATTTAGAAGTGGAGAAAAAGTAAAATTCGGAGTTCAAATTATTTACACAGCACCAAGCATAGGACAACAACTACCAAAATTAGTAGGAACACAAATGACAGGGACAGTTGTTTAAAAATATAATAAACTTTTCTTAGATAAAGAGAAATTCTTATAAATGAAATACAATTTTACAATTAATAGGTGTTATGTTGATAGGAAAATATGATTATAAAGAAGTTGAAAAAGAAATAAGATTACACTGGAGAAAAATAGAACTTCTAAAAAAAATTCAAGAACAAAACGTAAACGGAGACTCATACTTTTTACTAGATGGACCACCATATGCAAATAATATACCTCACGTAGGACATATAAGAAACACAGTATACAAAGACTTTTACATAAGACTAGCAATGATGCAAGGAAAAAACGTCTTATTTCAACCAGGATTTGACACACACGGATTACCAATAGAAAACGTAGTAGAAAAAAAACTAGGCTTAAAATCAAAAAAAGAAATAAACCAATTAGGAATAAAAAAATTCTGCGACACATGCAAAGAAAACGCAACAAACTACAAAGAAGACTGGCTAAAAACATACGAAAAATTAGGCTCATGGTATTCATGGAAAGAACCATACTTAACATACGATAATAATTACATAGAAAGCGTGTGGTGGTCATTCAAAAAAATGTGGGACAAAGGAATGGTCTACGAAGGAAAAAAACCAGTATTTTGGTGTCCAAAATGCGAAACAGCACTCGCAGGATATGAAACAACAGATTCATACGCAGAAAAAGAAGATCCACTAATAATAGTAAAATTCAAAGTAAAAAACACAGAAAATGATCATTTATTAGTATTCACAACAACACCATGGACCTTGCCAGCGAACGTAGCAATCATAGTTAAAGGAGATGCAGACTACGTAAAAACAAAAACAAATCAAGGAAATCTAATCATAGCAAAAAATCTACTAACATTATTACAAGATCTAAAAATAAATTATGAAATAATAGAAGAATTCAAAGGAGAAAAAATAGATGGACTAGAATACGAACCAATACTAGATGTTCCAACACAACAAGAACTCACAAAAAATCCAAAAACACAAAGAGTTTACATGTCAATACAATTACTAAAAGAAAGAGTAAACGCAAAAGTAGCAGCAAAACTAGGAATAAAATCAGGAGATATCCATGAAGATTTCGTAAGCGTAGATGATGGAACAGGACTAGTACACTGCGCACCAGGACACGGAAAAACAGATAACTTAGTAGGAATAAAATATGGATTACCAAACATATCTCCACTAGATGATCAATGCAGATTTACAGATGACGCAGGAAAATACGAAGGACTATTTGTAAAAGACGCAGATAAAACAATCATAGAAGATCTAAAAAAACAAGGCAAAATGCTATATGCTCACAAAATAACACACTCATACCCATTATGCTGGAGATGCAAATCACCACTAATATTCAGATTAAGCAATCAATGGTTCTTAAAAACAGACACAATAAAAAAACAAATGCTAAAAGCAAATGAAGACGTAGTATGGCAACCAGAATTTGCAGGAGAAAGATTCCAAACATGGGTAGAAAACGCAGAAGACTGGAATTTTTCAAGACAAAGATTCTGGGGAATACCAATACCGATATGGAAATCAGAACAAGGCGAATTAAAAGTTATAGGATCAATAGAAGAACTAGAAAAAGAACTAGGAGAAAAACTACCAAAAGATTTTGACTTACACACAATAGGAGAAATAAAATTCAAATCAAAAACAGGAAACGAAATGACAACCATAGGAGACATATTTGATGTGTGGTTTGATTCAGGATCAGCACCATACGCAGCATTTCATTATCCATTTGAAAATAAAGAAAAATTTGAATCACACTACCCAGTAGATAGAATAAACGAATCACAAGACCAAGTAAGAGGATGGTTTTACTCACTAATGTTTTGCGGAATGGGAGCAATAGAAAAAGAACCATATAAAACAATAAGCATGCCAGCATGGGTAGTAGATAAAGACGGAGAAAAAATGAGCAAATCTCTAGGAAACTTTATCGGCGCAGAAGAAGCAATGGATGGATACGGAGCAGATAACGTAAGATTATATTATTGCTCAGATGTAGACCCAGCAAGTACAGCAAGATTCAACCCAGAAACAGTAATAAAAGAAACAAGCAAAACACATTCAATACTATGGAATTTACACAAATTACTAATAACACAAATACAAGCAGAAACAGCTCTAAAAAATAAAATAAAATTATCAATTAAAATAGAAAAAGAAAACTTACAAATAGAAGACAAATGGTTATTATCAAAACTATCAAACACAATAAATAAAACAAAAGAAAACTACGAAGAATTTAAATTACACCAAGCAGGAAGAGATATAAACGACTTAATAGTAAACGACTTAAGCAGAACATACGTACAACAAGTAAGAGAAAGATTAGAAGAAGACAAAACACCACTAAAAATAATATATTACGCAATTCAACAAATAATAAGACTTCTAGCACCAATAAGTCCGCATATAACAGACCAAATATACAACAATTTCAAAGAAGAATTAAAAGAAGAAATAGAAGAAACACAAAAAGAATCAATACATTTAGAATTAATACCAGGAACAAATCAAGAAGAACAAAACGAACTAAATGAAAGAATAAATGATGAACTAGAAAAACAATTCTTAAAAACATTAGAAATAATAGGCGCTATACTCGGAGCAAGAGATCAATCAGGAATAGGAATAAGATGGCCAGTAAAAACAATAATGATAGATACAAATAATGAAGAAGATAAAAAAACAATAAACTCACTAAACGATACAATACTAAATGCTACAAATACAAAAAACATAGAAATCACAAAAGGACCAACAAAAATGGAAATAAAAACAAATTTCAAAAACCTAAGTGAAGACTACGGACAAGAAACAGGAGAAGTAGCATCAAGAATAAAAGAACACGAAGAAATAATACATAGAGAAATAAGAGAAGGAAAAGAAGTAATTGTAACAGGAAAATATGAATTAAAACAAAAACACTTTGACATAAAAATATTACCAGAAGAAGGATATGCAATGGGCGAATACAAAACAGGAAAAGTATTCATGAAAAAAGAACAAGACAAAGAATTAATGCCCGAAGGATTCACAAGAGAAGTAATAAGACGAATACAAGTACTAAGAAAAAACATGGAATTACAAAAACAAGATAAAATAACACTAATGATACAAACAGATCAAGAATTAAAAGAAATGCTAAAGCAAAATAAAGAAACAATTCAAGAAAAAACAGGCACAACAAACATAACATTCGCAGAAGAAATAACAGAAATAAAAGGACAAACACTTGAAGACAAAATCAAAGGAAAATTCATAAAATTAACAGCAAACAAGAACTAATTCTACTACTAAAACCTCCCCGTATACAAAAACGTAAACTAAAAAAAACAATCTTTATATAATATAAAATTCAAAATAAATACAACATTTGGGGGTTGGGAACCAAATAAGTCCGTGGTTTAAAGAGTTGTCGTGTACCAAAAGGCCGACAACCTTTTTTTCTTTTCAAAAATAAAAACTTATTAGAAAAGTTTAAATAAAGCAAACCTTGATAATAATTTTATGGCAAAAACAATTTCTAGAGATACGCCTCTAGCTGAAATAACACTAAGAAAATACGGTTCACCACAAGGATTAGAAAAAAGGGAACTAGTAAGAAAATTATGTTTATCAATAGGATTACTTCAACCAGGAGACTCAAGAGATGTAGTTGTTGACGTACTACAAGTAATACTTGAAAATTGTAAACATGATAAAGAATACACAAGTACAGAAATAGAAAAAATGACGATGGATAATAGAGAAAAATACGAACTAAAACAACTCGGCGTAGCACCATCAAACATACGAAGACAAATACTAAGACTAAGAGATTTATTCATAGTAGAAAAAAATGGAAATTACTACAGAATAAACGAAGGATCAAAAATATCACAAATATTCAAAGAAAGAATAGAAAAATACTACTTACAATCAATACTAACAAGAGTAAAAGAATACATAGAAGCAGTAGACCAAGAATTCTTAGAAAAAACAGAAGAATAAAAATGTACGAACCAGCAGAAGATTCTTATTTATTAAAAGAAACAATACAAGAACATTTTAAACAGCGTGCTGAACTCTGCGAACAGAACACGCAATTTTCTACTCTTGATATGGGAACAGGCTCAGGAATATTGGCGAATCAGCTTGCTGAACTCTGTGAACAGGTGATTGCAGTTGAAATAAATCAAGAAACAATAAACGAAATCAAAAACAAACTAAACAAAAAAATAAAATTAATACAATCAAACTTATTTGAAAAAATACCGAAACAAAAATTTGACCTAATAACATTCAACCCGCCATACTTACCAAAAGGAGATTATCCAGAAGATGAAGAACTCACAAGCGGAAAAACAGGTCTGAATACCACAATAGAATTCTTAAAACAAGCAAAAGAATACTTAACAAAAAATGGAACCATATTGTTTATAGCAAGTAGTTTAGCAAAACTAGACTTATTAGAAAAAACAATGAAAGAACTAAAATATGAATTCAAACAAATAAAAAAGAAACACATATCCTTTGAAGACATAATAGTATATGAAGCAAAAATTAATCATTAACAAATTCAAATCTCTTCATAATTTTACCATCTCTTTGAATATTTTCTAAAAACATCTTTTTTGGACGAATCCAAATAGAACCTTTTCCAAAAGTCCTATTATCATAAAGAGTCTTATAAACAACAAATTCCTCTAAAGTTTCGCTATGATGTGCTACATATAAAACTTCTACAAGTTCTCCTTTAAAATGTTTATATTTACCTAATTTTAAATCTTCCATGAATATATTGAAAATACTGCGCTTATATTTTTTTCGAAACATTAATATTGAATTAAAAATAATTAAGAATATGAACGACAAAACAGCAAACAAAATTTACGAGAATAAACAGTACCTCACAAAAGGAAAAAGAGGACTAATATATGTTTCAGAATATAAAAATAAAAAATACATTATAAAAGAAAAAAATCCTGAAAGCTCAGCACAAGGAACAATAGAAAACGAAGCATACTACAATCAAATTCTAAACAAAATAAAAATAGGACCAAAATTCTATTACAAAG
This sequence comes from Candidatus Woesearchaeota archaeon, assembly GCA_021736975.1. Lineage (GTDB taxonomy): Archaea > Nanobdellota > Nanobdellia > Woesearchaeales > 21-14-0-10-32-9 > JAIPET01. Next base: position 12,514 of record JAIPET010000014.1, on the reverse strand, counting down.
AAATAAACAACAAATTTCTTATAAGAGAATACATAGAAGGACAAGACATTTATTCCTGGATAACAGAACAAAAACAAAAATCAAAAATTGAACAACTAAGAAAAAAACTAAAAAAAATAATTTTAGACGTATTAGAACAAACAAACAAATTAGACAAAGAAAAAATAAATAAATTAGAACTCACACATCCCCATAAAGATATTTTAATAACAGCAAAAAACAAACCAATAATAATAGATTTTGAAAGATGCAAAAAAGCAGAAAAAGTCAAAAATGTAACTCAATTTTGCCAATTCCTAGCAAACGGAAAATTTTGGTTTGAATTAAAAAATTTAGGAATAAAAATAGACTCTGAAAAACTTTTAAAACTAGCATCAGAATACAAACAACAAAATTATTCACAAAAATTATTCAAAGAAATAAAAAAAGAAATAGTTTTAACTTAAATAAATGTACATACTTGAACACATTGCATTGTACATATATCAGCTTTAGGATCATTTCTACAAGCAGAAGCACATTCATTAAATGTACCGTTCAATTGATCGCATTCAAGAGCAGATATTTCTTCACATTCATTAACCGAATTAATCCACTTACCTTTAAGATCTAGACATTTATCTGCATTAGTTATAGGTTTAATTGTTTGTTTATCTTCTTTAGAACATCCCGATGCAAAAATCAAAAGACTTACATTTAATATAATTAATAAAATAAAAACTATTTTTTTCATAAATATCAACCTCTTTAAATATCTAAATTTTTTATATAAATATAAATTTATTTATAAATTTTATAAATTTTGAAATTATCAATAATTACTTAATTTCTTTAACATTCAAATCAAACATTTCTTTAATCGTTTTAAACCTTTCAACATCCTCAGGACAAACAAAAGTTAAAGCATAACCCTTATTTATACCTCTACCAGTTCTACCAATTCTATGAACATAAAATTCTAATTTAGTAGGAACATCATAATTAACAACGATATCCACATTTTCAATATGTAAACCACGAGCAGCAACATCTGTAGCAATAATAACTTTAACTTTACTTTCTTTAAATAAATTCAAATAATTTTGTCTATCTTTTTGCTCCAAATCACTATTTAAAACCCTGCAAACATATTTATTAAAATCCAAAAATTTAGCAACACCATTAGAACGAACCTTAGTATTACAAAAAATAATTGCTCTCTTAAACTTTTTTTTAGAAAACAACTTCAAAACAGCAGCGTTCTTATCTTGAATCTTACAAAACATAATTTCCTGAGTTATAGTTTCAGGAATTAAAACACCAATTTTTAAATATTCAAAAGTCACAATTTCTTTTTGAATAAATTCTTGAACCTTTTCAGTGATAGTAGCAGAAGATAAAATAATTTGAGCATTCTTACAAACACGTGATTTTAAATAAACGCATTCATCATAAAAACCTTGATCAAACATTTGATCGCTTTCATCATAAACAACATAATTAACATCGCCAACTCTAATGTGTTTTTCATTAATATGTTGAATTAATCTACCAGGCGTACCAACATAAATTTGGTTCTTTCTAACTAATGTTTTATGATCGCCACCCATATCTCTACCGCCATATAAAACACCAATTTTAATATTAAGCAAATCACAAATTTTCTTCATTTCTTTACCAACTTGAATACAAAGTTCTCTAGTTGGAACCATAACAATCATTTGAACACCGGCTTTATTGTTTATTTTACCTAAAAACCCAAGTAAATAAGCTAAAGTCTTGCCGCTACCAGTTCTAGAAGTAAAAACAACATTTTTACCTTGCAAAGCCAAAGGAACAATTAACTCTTGAACCTCAAGCGGTTTAACAAAATTCAAACTAGATAAAACATTAACAATATCTTTCTTAACACCTAATTCTGCAAAACTCTTCATAATAGAATATAAGAATAAAACACACATTATAAATGTGCTGAATAAAGGGTCTTGTCCAGAAAGGTATGGAAATGTATACTGGAGCACGGCACATCCTATGCATTCTCTTCAAGAATGCATGTGCCTCAATGGGCGCCAGTATACAAAATGCTGTTATTTTGGACAAGACCGAATAAAGAACTTGACTTATAAATATACTTAATGGTTTTAATATTATGAAGAAAAATATTTAATGTTGTGAGTTTTTCCTTAAATAATGAAACAAATAAATCCTATGTTTGGAATTATCCTTGTAATATTAATAGTTATTTTGATGACGCTTGGTATTATTTTTTCATTAGTATTTTATTATTGGATATTTATTTTAATTATAGTTTTAGCCGTATTCTATAATATATTGTATTTTAAAATATTCATAAAAAAAACAATTTATGAAAAAAAAGATTATTTTTTAATAAGTTATTTTGATATTTTAAAAAAGAAAATGACTCGTTTAGAAATTGAATTTATGTCAAAAATAGATTTAAAAAATAAATTGATTGAATCATTAAACAAAATGGGTGATTTTTCTAAAAAAGAAAATTTTGTAATGTTTTTTAATCAAGAAGATTCAAGTGAGGATATGGGTATAAAAGAAATGAGAAATCTGATTTCTGAAAAATTTACGAAAAAAGAACATTTTGATGCAATTTTAGATTCAAAACATAATCTTGTAGAATATTTAGAAATTAAGGAAAAAATTAAACTTAAACAGGCAATTAGTTTTAAAGGAGATCAAAAATTTTTAGAGTATATGTTCAAAAAATATTAAAATAAAAATTATCTGTTAAATATTTCGAATATGTTTGTTTTAGGTTGATTTTCTAATATTCTCAGCCAACTTCTCTAATTCATCAAAATCTGTCTTAGGACCGTCATTTGACATAAGATATCCTTCGTATTTTTCAAAGAATTTATTATTGCCTCCTAAAAATTGTTTCCATTCTCCTTTTTTCATGTATTCAGTTCCATGCATAGGAAACAACTTGATGTGAGCATGATTAACACCTGTTCCTTCCATTATTAAACCTACACGACCAACATCATCAAAATAATTTTCAAGCATCTTTGAAACTTTCTTAGTTACAAAAATGAATTCACTTAATTTTTCATCAGGCATCTTAAGAACGTCGCTTCCATAATGTTCTTTAGGAATAACGATGGTGAAACCTTCAGTATTTGGAAATGGAGAAAGCCAAGCCATATAATTATCATCTTCGTAAATTAAACCATTTCCTAAAGGAGGAAATTCCTTACTAGAAATCTTACAAAAAATACAGTTTCCATGATCGTCTTCTGATTTATAATCAGCCATGATGATCACTTACCCGTTTCTTTTCTTGGTTTTTTTGATTTCCTTTTCAAGATCAAGCTTATCTAAAAGTTCTTTATATCTGTTTCTGATTGTAACTTCAGTAACTCCCGCAACATCTGCAACTTCTCTTTGAGTTCTTTTTTCGCCATTAATTAAAGCTGCAACGTAAAGAGCTGCTGCTGCAATTCCTGTAGGTCCTCTTCCGCTAGTAAGTTCAACGCTTTGAGCTTTTTCTATTATTTCAATAGATTTAGTTTGAGCTTCAGGACTTAATTTTAATGAAGAAGCAAATCTTGCTATGTAATCACTAGGATTACTAGGTAAAATCTTAATACCAAGTTCTCTAGTTATGAATCTATAAGTTCTTCCAATCTCTTTCTTTTCAACACCAGATGCTTCAGAAAGTTCATCAAGAGTTCTAGGAACATCGTGTCTTCTACAAGCAGCGTAAAGTGCTCCTGCAACGACACTTTCCATACTTCTTCCTCTAACTAATCCTTTTTGAACAGCTAAAGTATAAATTCTTGAAGCTTCTTCTTCAACACTGCCAGGAAGTTTTAAGTAAGATGAAACTCTTTTAAGCTCTGCTAAAGCTAATTTAAGATTTCTTTCAATAGCAGTACTTATTCTTTGTTGCCATTTTCTTAATCTAAAAAATTTATTTTTTTCTTTTCCACCTAATTTATAAAAATCAGCTTTTGTTCCAACTTCGGTTCCAAGACCTTGATCGAATTGAGTATAAGACATCGGAGCTCCAGTTCTTCTTCTACGAGCTGCTGCTTCAGAATCCATTTCTCTCCATTCTTGGTCGAAATCAACCATTTTTTCTTCTAGAACGAGTCCACAATCTTTACAGATTATTTCTCCTTTTTCTTTATTCCAAAGTAAATTTACTGATCCGCATTCCGGACATTTTTTTACATATTTTGACATAAGTCTAACCCCCAAATAGTTAACTTGAAATTGATGCACGTGTTTGTTGTTATCATGTGGTAATTACTATGTCTTGTGCAAGTTTTATAAATAAAATAATGTTCTGATATATAAATGTTACGATAAATATATTAATTCACAAAAGATTTATATAGGGAGAATTGGAAAAAAAATTAACGAAAAATATATAAGGGAATAATAAAGGACAAAAATGAGGGAGAAATTGGAAAAAAAGAGGAAAGCACAAGCATTGTCACTGGACCTAGTAATAGGGGTAGTTATATTTATTCTAATTTTAATAGTAGTATATTCAGTATTAAATGCAGACACACCCGAACAACAAAAACTTAGATCGCAAGCAGATTCAATAGAAGCAAAATTAGAAAGAAATATAGCCTTAGGTTCTGGAATACCTCCAGTATTTATAGGAGATGCAATAAACGAAACTGCATTAGCACAATTATATCAATCAGATTATTCCAAAATAAAAGCAAATTTAGGACTCCCAGGAAATATGGATGTTTGTATAGTTGTAGTAGATAATTTAGGAGCAATAAAAACATATAATGAGTTATCAAGCTTTGGAAACGGAAATGGCGACTTAAATATATCAACAGATTCACCTTGTGGAGGATAAATGTGTATTCTCAAGAATCCTTTTTAATAAATATAATTTTAATAATAACATATTTAGCAGGAATATTAATAGCAAGATATACTAAATATGAACACAAAGAAATAAAAAATCATCTAGATCATATAAAAAAATTATTCATTATGATAACCACATTCTTGCTTTTTTTTCAAATAACAAATCTAACAATAACACTAATAATAACAATCATAATTTCATTAATATTATCCTTAACACAAGAAATAGAAATAACAAACATAATAACATGGATTTTGTTGATCACTATAAATATAATAGCAATAACAAAAATAGATGTCATTATGATAATAGCACTCATCGTTTTAATGACAGGAATACAAGATGAAATAAAATATATAAAAATTCCAACAAAATTATCTATGATATCTGCAACAAGAATAGTAGGAATAATAATAACATCAATACTAACAATTCTTTAAATATTACTTTGAGAAATTATTTTATTAAAACTTTAATAAATATGATGAAATAAAATAAACATTTAAAAATTTAGAATTGTGTTTTTATTAAATTTTATTCAAAGCAATATTTTAATTATATAACCGAAAAGCTTTAAAAAAGAAACCGTTTCTCAATATAAAAACCTATGATTGATGAAACTTGGAAACAAGTGGAATGAGGTAACAATTCTAAAGTTGTTATCACAATCGTGACAAACCAAGGAGGTAACAAAAATGTCAGAAAAAGCATACGAAGCAATAGAATTAGCAAATAAAACAGGTAAAATAAAAAGAGGAACAAACGAAGCAACAAAAGTAATAGAAAAAGGAAAAGCAAAATTAATAGTATATGCAGCAGACGTTTCACCAAAAGAAATAGTTATGCACTTACCAATGCTATGTAAAGAAAAAAACATACCATGCGTTGAAGTACCTAGCAGAGAAGAACTAGGAGCAGCGGCAGGAATGCAAGTAGCAACAGGAGCAGTAGCAATACTAGACGCAGGAGAATCAAAATCAATAATAGAAGAACTTGCAAACACACCAAAAGAAGAATAAATAAAAGGTGAATAATAATGGCTGAACAAAAGAAAAGAGGAAAACAAGATTCATCCTCTGAAAATAAAGGTGGAGTAAACTTTTCCCCTGCAATTCCAGCAAGCGTAGAAGAAATTGTTGGAAGAACTGGAACAAGAGGAGAAGCAATCCAAGTAAGATGTAAAATCCTAGATGGCAGAGATAAAAACAAAATAATAAGAAGAAACGTCAAAGGACCAGTACAAAAAGGAGATATTCTAATGCTAAGAGAAACAGAAATCGAAGCAAGACCTCTAAACAAAGCAGGAAGAGGAAATAACTAAATAGGTGAAAAAAATGGTCAAATGCGATTTTTGCGGAACAGAAATCACTAAAGGAACAGGAAAATTATTCGTTAAAAAAGACGGAAAAGTAATAAATTTTTGTTCAAATAAATGTGAAAAAAATCTGCTAAAACTAAAAAGAAAACCAAGAACAACAACTTGGACAAATGAATACCAAGCAGTTAAAAAAGGAACAAAACAATAAGTTCCAACTTTTTTATTTTATTATTAAAATAATATATAAAATCCTAGGAGGGAAAATAAATTGACAACAGAAAGATCATTAGTACTAATAAAACCAGACGGAGTACAAAGAGGACTAGTTGGAGAAATTCTAACAAAATTTGAAAAATGTGGACTAAAAATCATCGGGATGAAAATGGTTTATCCAACAGAAGAATTAGCAGGAAATCACTACATAGCAGATGAAAATTGGCTAAAAACAGTTGGAACCAAACAAAAAGAAGCATATGCAAAAAAAGGATTAACAATAGAAAAAGAAGAAAGAGAACTCGGACTTGAAGTAAGAAAACAATTAATAGATTTTTTAACAATGAGTCCAGTAGTCGCATTCGTATTTGAAGGACATAACGCAGTAAAACATATAAGAAAATTAGTAGGAAGTACAAGTCCAGGAGACGCAGCACCAGGAACAATAAGAGGAGACTATGCATTTGATACTTATTCGCTAGCTGACATAAGCAAAAGACCAATACAAAACTTAATACACGCATCAGGAGAAGTAGATGAAGCACTAAGAGAAATAAAAATTTGGTTCAAAGAAGAAGAATTACACACCTGGAAAAGAGTAGATGAAGAATTACTATACAGAACAGGAAACTAATAATAAAAAACAAATATGAGGTAGAACAAAATGGCAAAAATGGTAGATAGAGTCGTAGAAGGAATGAAGACTCCAAAAAACATTAGAAATATTGCAATAGCAGCACACATAGATCACGGAAAAACAACATTTTCCGATAACTTACTCCAAGGAGCAGGAATGATGAGTCAAGAACTTGCAGGACAAGCAAGAGCAATGGATTTTCACGAGGACGAACAAGAAAGAGGAATCACAATAGATTCTGCTTCAGTAAGTATGATGCACAAAGTAGAAGGAGAAGATTTTCTAATCAATTTAATCGATACTCCCGGACACGTAGATTTTGGGGGAGACGTAACAAGAGCAATGAGAGCAGTAGATGGAGCAATAGTATTAAGCTGCGCAGTAGAAGGAATTATGCCACAAACAGAAACAGTACTAAGGCAAGCACTAAAAGAAAGAGTAAAACCAATACTATTCATAAACAAAGTTGACAGACTAATCAAAGAACTACAACTAACACCTGAAGCAATGCAAGAAAGATTCATAAAAGTAATTACATCAGTAAACAAATTAATAATGCAAATAGCAGAACCTGGATTTGGAGAAAAATGGCAAGTTAGTGTTCAAGACGGATCAGTATGTTTTGGATCAGCATTTCACAACTGGGCATTATCAATACCATATATGAAGAAAAAAGGAATAACATTCAAAGACATAATTGATGCATACACAAATGATACATGGAAAGAATTAAGAGACAAAGCACCAATACACGAAGTAGTACTAAACAGCGTAATATTACATCACCCAAATCCTGTAGATGCACAAGAATACAGAATACCAAAAATATGGCATGGAGAAGCAGACTCAGAACTAGGAAAACAACTAAAAACCTGTGATCAAAATGGAAAATTAATGTTTGTAGTTACAAAAGTAGTTGTAGACCCACAAGCAGGAGAAATATGCGCTGGAAGACTATTTTCAGGAACAATGAAAAGAGGAATGGAAGTACACTTAGCAAAAGCAAAATCAGATTTAAGAATACAACAAGTATATATTTACAATGGAGCAAAAAAAGAGATTGTAGATAATGTGCCTCCAGGAAACATAATTGGAGTTGCAGGACTAAAAAACGCATACCCTGGAGAAACAGTAATGCAAGACAAAGATGCAGAACCATTTGAAGCAATAACACACATATTTGATCCTGTAATGACAAAAGCAATAGAAGCAAAAAAACCAGGAGACTTACCAAAACTAATAGAAGTATTAATGCAAGTAAGCAAAGAAGATCCAAGCATCGTAATAGAAATAAACAACGAAACAGGAGAACACTTAATGCACGGAATGGGAGAACTACACCTTGAAGTAATAGAAAACAGAGTAAGAAAAGAAAAGGGAGTAGATATTACAACAACACCGCCAATCGTTGTATATAGAGAAACAATAACAAAAAATAGCGGAGACCAATTTGAAGGAAAATCTCCAAATAAACACAACAAACTATATTTTGTAGTAGAACCACTAGAAGAAGAATATAAACAAGCAATAAAAACAGGAATTCTTCCAAGCGGAAGAATAAAGAAAAAAGATTCTGAATTTTGGGCAAAACTACAAGAATTAGGGATGGATTCAAAAACTTCAAGAAACGTAAAAGACATATTTAACGGAAATATGTTCCTTGACGAAACAAGAGGAATAGTACACATTGGAGAAATCATAGAAATGGTTCTTGATATGTTTGAAGAAGTAATGAAAGCAGGACCATTAGCAAGAGATCCTTGCTACGGCGTAAAAGTAAAACTAATGGATGTAAAACTACACGAAGACGCAATTCACAGAGGACCAGCACAATTATACCCTGCAGTAAGAGAAGGTATAAGAGGAGCAATGGAACAAGCTAAACCATTACTTTACGAACCAGTACAAACAATGAGCTTTGAAGCACCAGCAGAATACATGGGAGAACTCTCAAAATTAATTCAAAATAAAAGAGGACAACTCTTAGACATGCAACAAGAAGGAGTAATGGTAAAAGTAACAGGAAAAATTCCAGTAGCAGAAACATTCGGACTTAGTAGTGATCTTCGATCAGCAACAGGCGGAAGAGGAAGTAGCTTCTTAGTTGACCAAGCATTTGAAAGATTACCAGATGAATTACAAAAGAAAACTCTGATGATTATTAGACAAAGAAAAGGCCTAAAAGAAGAATCAGCAGAATAAATTGTAATTGTTTTTTTTATTTTTTTATTTTTTTTATCGTGTCCCAAATTAATTTTAATATTTACATTGAAGCACGCGTAATCTATGAATTATAGAAAAGATTCATTTATTTTGTTGAACGATAGTATAAAAATATTTTTGATTCAGAATACATTCTTTTCTTCAATATATTTATAAACATAACGATAATACTACTTTTAAGTGATTAAAATTTTTAATTATGATAATAATTTACAACTTCCAAAAAAAGAATTAATAAAACTTAATCTATATAGATTAGATGCTCAAATATACAAAATAAATGGATTAAAAGAATTAATAATAGCAGAATCAAATCAAGATGAATTAATAAAACAACAAAATTTTTACATCAAATACTGCGACCAAATACTCGTAACTGAAAACGCATTAAAAGAAATAGGAAATCAAAATAATAAACAACTTTTAATAAAAGAAAAAATAAGAAGAGTGAAAGGAAAAGATGCAACTTCAGAAAAAATAAAAAAACTTCTAAAAATAAAACATTTAAAAGAATCAAAACCAAATTTAATAACTGTAATTTTACAATATGAAACAATTCAAAATAAAAATTCAAACCTTGTGATTGTTGCTAAAAATAAAAAAGAAATAGAAACTATTTATGAGACAAAACTAGAAAAAACAATATATTCACAAAAAAATTTACAAGAAACTATGACTCCAATTTGGAGTAATACAAAAATAACATATGAATTTCAAAACCAAATAAGACAAAATCAAAAAAATACATTAAATCAAATATCTTATGATTTTAATATATCAAATTTAGCCATACAAATAAGACAAGATTATTGGTCAAAACTACAAGAATTAACAGAAACACAACAAAAAGAACACAACATACAAATTAGAAAAGAAAAAAAATTTAATCCTAAAAATTTAACACATTCAAACCCATGGGAATATCTTCATAAAATGATGCAAAAATGATGCAAAAATAATACAAATAAATAAAAAGAAACCTTTATAAATACCCTCTAATTCCACAACACTATAAAACAAGGCATAATCGGGAGAAGGTGTCTTAAAAGAATAAACAAAATAATATTAAAGAAATACATTCGGAGGAAATAAAATGGCAAAAGACAAATTACACATGAATCTTGTATTCATAGGACACGTAGACGCAGGAAAATCAACAACAGTAGGTAGATTATTATTCGACTCAGGTAACATTGACGAACAAGCAATGAGAAAACTAAAAGACAAAGCAGCAGAATTAGGAAAAGGCGGATTTGAATTTGCATTCGTAATGGATAATTTAAAAGAAGAAAGAGAAAGAGGAGTAACAATAGATTTAGCTCACAAAAAATTCGATTCAGAAAAATACTTCTTCACAATAATAGATGCACCAGGACACAGAGACTTCGTAAAAAACATGATAACAGGAGCATCACAAGCTGACGCAGCAGTTCTAGTAGTTGCAGCAACAGACAAAGAAGTACAACCACAAACAAGAGAACATTTATTCCTAGCAAAAACACTAGGTGTAGGACAAATGATTATAGCAATAAACAAAATGGATATGGAAGAATACTCAGAAGCAGCATACAAAAGAATAAAAGATATGCTTTCACCACTATTAAAATCAGTAGGAATGAATCCAGACAACGTACCATTTGTACCAGTTGCATCATTAAAAGGAGATAACATAGTGAAAAAATCAGAGAACCTAGGATGGTACACAGGAAACTCACTACTAGGATCAATGGATGCACTTAGCGCACCAGAAAAACCAACAAACTTACCAATGAGAATGCCAATACAAGACGTATATAACATAACAGGAATCGGAGTAGTACCAGTAGGAAAAATCGAAACAGGAATTATGAAAGTAGGACAAAAAGTAATTGCAGTACCTGGAAGAGAAGGAAAAGGAGTTCCTGGAGAAGTAAAAAGTATAGAAATGCACCACGAACAATACAAAGAAGCACAACCAGGAGACAACGTAGGAATATCAGTAAGAGGCTTTGGTAAAAAAGATATTGCAAGAGGAGACGTAATCGGACCAGCAGATGCTGTTCCTCCAGTAGTAGAAGAATTTAAAGCACAAATAGTAGTACTAAATCATCCAAGTGTAATAACAAAAGGATACACACCAGTATTCCATATACACACAGCACAAATTGCATGTCAATTCGTAAATATTGACAAAAAAATGAATCCAGCAACAGGAGAAGTACTAGAAGAAAACCCAGACTTCATTAAAAATGGAGACGCAGCAATAGTAACACTAAGACCAGTTCAACCAGTTGTGATAGAAACTCAAAAAGACAATCCAAAAATGTCAAGATTCGCAATAAGAGATTCAGGAACAACAGTTGCAGCAGGAATGTGCATCGAACTAAAGAAAAAGGCTTAAATAGCCTAACTTTTTTCCATTTATATTTATGATGAAACAAATCGGATCATCATGAGGCAGGTAAAGAAAAATGCAGAGAGCAAGAGTAAAACTGGCAAGTACAGACATAAACAAAATTAACGATACATGTGAGTATATCAAAGGAATCGCAGATAAAACAGGAGTAGTCATAAAAGGACCAATACCTCTGCCTACGAAAAAACTCAAAGTAACAACAAGAAAAAGTCCATGCGGCGACGGAACAGCAACCTGGGAAAGATACGAAATGAGAGTACATAAAAGACTCATAGATCTTGGCGTTGACGAAAGAGCACTTAGACTCGTTATGAGAGTACCGATACCAGAAGGATTAAACATCGAAATCGAAATGGTTGATGAATAAACAAATTCTAATTTTTTTTGTATTATAACTAATTCTACTAACTGATTAAAATATCTTGATTCTTACTTATATTTTACAAAATCAAAATTTAAAAATATTTTATAAACAAATTTTGTAAAATAAATTTTATTAGTATTTATCTTTTTTAATTAAGTAACCATTATTTTTTTGATTGAATTTTTTATAATTATGTATTTTATCTTTATAATCAAGATTTATAGTGTTTGCTATTTTACTTGACTTAATCAAAAGTACAGAACCAATTATTGTTATGATTAATGGAATTAATACTAATAATTTCGGGCCATTAGTTATAAAAAGAATGAATGGGCTAAATAAACCTATAATCAACAAAGTTACTGATAAAAAAAGTCGTTTTAAAAATTTATTGCGAGCGTAGCGAGTTAGGGGTTTAATACCCTGACCTTTAGGTCGATTAAACAAATAATTCTAGAAAACTTTTTTACGCGGCTTTGCCGCAGTATAAACTGCGGACGAAACTGCGCTTT
>JAIPET010000013.1 GCA_021736975.1 Candidatus Woesearchaeota archaeon | reverse complement strand
AGAATCAGTTCCTACAACAACTAAAACAGCAGTAGTTACTGGTGGAATTCAAGCTCCGACGGAAACTTGCCCTGTAGAAAACGTCATTATTAACAAAGCATATGTTAAATAATTAATTTAATACATATTTATTTTTTATATTTTTTTATTACTTAATATGGTTGTTCTTTTGCATATTTTATTATAAACTCAAATAATAGTTTTATCATTTTTTCAAATTCGCCTTCTTTTTTAAAATAGTGGTCTGCATTTTCAAATAAGTATAATTCTGAATTTTTGAGTATTTTATTTAATTTTTTACTTTGTTTAACTGGAACATCAATATCTTTTTCACCATGAATTATTATTGTAGGAATATTTATTTTTTCTGCTGCTTTATAACCATCATTATTATCATAATCTTGAAAAAAAGTGTAATTTAGTTTTTCTTCGTCTTGCGGCCTACTTGATTTATGAGATAAGTATCCTTTTGTTTTCCAATCAGTTAATGTTTCTTTTGATTTTTGTTCTAAGTGTTTATCTTTATAATTTGAGACAGGACATTTTAATCCTAAAACGAATAAATCGGTTGTTTTTGATGCTGCCATAATGCTGCTTATTCCGCCAAAACTACCACCAATTAAACCTATTTTTTTATATCCTTTTTCTTTAACAAAGTTTATTTCTTTAAGTATTCCATCTACTGCTTTTGTTATTGTTATTTATTTAAATTTTCCTTCGCTTTCTCCATGTCTATAAAGATCAAATCTGAAAGTTGCTATTTCTGCTTCATTTAATATTTTTTGAAGTGCTTTGTTTGTTGAATTATCTTTGCTTGTTGTAAATCCATGAACTAATAGTATTATTGTTTTAATTTCGTTCAACATCGGATTTGATAATATTCCTACTAATTTTGTTCCTTCTGAATCTTTAAAGATTATTTTTTCTTCCATTTTTTATAAATATACAATCTTATTAAGGATCTTTATTCTCATTCAGTTTGAATACGTTCTAAAAGTGTAACTTTTGTTTTATTTTGTTTTTAACCATACTATTTCTTCATCTGTTAAGTCTAAGTATTTGCTTATTTTATTTGTTTCTTCTTTATTTTTTTTAAATATTGCTTGTATAAATGGTACTGTGTTATGAAATGCTTCTTTTTGGCTTGTATGTGTTTTTTGTGCTATTTTTTGTGCTATTCCTTTTTTCTTTGCGTTTGCATTGTTGTATATCCATATTTTTAATAATCTAGATGTTGTTTTGTATTGTGTTTCTTTTGTATTTTTTTCTTTTTTGCTTAGTGCTATTCCTACGCTTAGTAATTGGTAGCAATATACGTAGAATCTATAATATTGCCATCTTCTTATTCTTCCGTAAAATACGTCTGCTAAACTTAATGCGTCAAATGCATTATTCATTGTTTTTGGATCCATATATTCTTTTGGTATGTTTTCTTCTACCCATAAAAATATTTTATCAAGATCTTCCGCCACATTGTTATATGCATTAAGTGCTATTTCTGGATTTGTTGTTTTGAATATTATTTTTAGTGCTTCTTCTATTTTTTGTGTGCTTTGTCTATCGCTTATTTCTTCTATATCTTTCATTTCTATTTTTTGTTTTCCTGCACTTATTGTTTGTAAATCATTTATTGCTGCTCTTGCATCTCCGCCGCTTATTCTTGCTAGTTGTTTAAGTGTTTTTTCTTCGCATTCTATTTTCTCTATTTTGCAAATAGTGTTTAGAATTTGCATTGTTTCTTCTGGTGTTAATTGCGTATATTCTATTAATTCTGATTCTTTTTTTAATGCTTTAACTTTATCATGATGTGCATCATGTCCTATAATTACTATTGGAAAATTTGATTCTTTTACTATTTTTATTATGTTTTGAATGGCTCCTCTATCTTTCATTCCTGATATTCCTTCTATTTCATCTACCAAAATTAATTTGTTTGTTCCAAATAAACTCATTTGTTTACTTGCTCCTCCTAAAATTGTTTCTATTGCTTCTTTATTTCTGGTGTCTGACGCGTTTAATTCTATTAGTTCGTAGTTATCTTCTTCTGCTAATGCATATATTGATGATGTTTTTCCGTTTCCTTGTCCACCATATAAGAATATTGCTTTATTTCCTTTCTTGTAGTTTTCAACATATTTTTTTATTTTTTCAATTTGTTTTTGTTGTCCAATTACTTCCGAAGTTTTCTTTGGTAAATATTTCTTTATCCATATTTCTGATTTTTGATTCATTTTTTTATTTTTCTTCTAGCCATTTTTTATGAGAATGATCTGCATATTTTAGAAGTTTTGGTTTTATATTTTTCCAGGATTCGAATATTTCTTTTATGAATTGAGCTGTTTCTTTTTCTTCATTTTTTAAATTTATTATTGTTTGTTTTCTGCTAATTATTGTTAAGTTTTGCATTACTTTTATTATTTCTTTTTTTTCTTCGTTTGAAAAGAATTCTGCTTCTCTCATTAAAATCATGCTTTGTGGATTTCCATTGATTAGAGTATGACAAAAATTTATCCATCCAATATAATAATCCATTATTAAGTTCATCGTAAAAATTAATGTATTTTCTGGTATTGTTCTCCAGTTGCCCATAGTGTATTCTACAAAGAATTCTTTATCTAATTCAGAAAGGTTTGGTAATTGATGTTGTTCCTTTAAAATATTGTATTTTGAAATAAATTCTGATTTGTCCATTTTAATAAAGAGAAAGAAGTTTTTGTTTATAAATAAAACGAAATATTTATATATGGTTTTTACCACTAAATAATAATAAATATGGTATTAAAAAAAGATTTTAAATTCGGAGTGGGAACATCACACACACAAATAGAAGAACCCTGCGAGAGTAGCTGGAAAAATATAGTTGCCAAAGATGGAAGTATCAATAAATATGGTGTAAAACACGAAAAAAATCTAGAAACTGATCTTAAACTAATAACTGACTTAGGTGTAGATTATTACAAAATGTCCTTGAATTGGCCTAAATTGCAAAATGCACCTTTTGGAGAATTAGATCCGAAAACAGTCAAATTTTACCATAAAATGTTCGATAATTTAAACGATAATGGTGTGCAACCTAACATAACACTACATCATTTTGACAATCCATCCTGGTTTGATAAACAAGGCGGATGGCTTAGCGAACAATCAAAAGAAGAATTTATAGATTTCTCTGAAAAAGCAATAAAAGAATTTGGACAATACACGGATATGATTAGTACATTCAATGAAATTTCAACTTATGTAGCTTTAGCATACGCAGATGGATTTCTTCCAAACAATAACGGATTTAAACTGTCCCCTGGAAAATTAAAAAAAGCAGTTCAAAACATAACAGATACTCATAAAGTTCTTTATGAAAAATTAAAAGACAAAACACCTGATAAAAACATAGGTTTTACTGAAATAATAAGACCGTACATTTCGTTTCATGATGGCTTTTTAGGTTCTGTAGAAAATAAGCTAACTCAAAACATCATTGAACCAAACATACAATCAATATGGAATAAACTTCTTGATACAGAAAATGGTTTGAAAACAGATTTTGCAGGAATACAATACTACGGTCCTTACGCATTTAATGTTAAGAAATTATTAGGAACTCCAATGATATACAGAGAAACAGATAAAAATGGAAATTCTATGAAACACGATGAGTTGTGGAATGTCGATCCTAAATATCTCACACAAGGCGCTAAAGATTTAAAAGAAAAACACCCTTCATTAGATTTGTATGTGACTGAGAATGGAACATGTACAAATGACGATCAACAAAGAATTGAATATATAGATATGCATATTGATGAAATGAAAAAAAACCCTGAACTATTCAAAGGATATTTTCATTGGTCTCTTTTAGATAATTTTGAATTAGCAGAAGGATATTCAAAAAGATTCGGGCTTGTTCATGTAGACTATGATAATGATTTTAAGAGAACCCCTAAAGGAAGTTATCATCATTTCAAAGATATAATCAAACAACATAAAGAAAATAAATAACTTGATAGTTTACTTCTCAAATATTATTCTTTCTATTTCATAAGTTCCTAGTCTTGGAGCTTCTAAAAATCCATTTAGCGCTTTTCTTGCATAGAATCCATTTGCTAATCCTTCTTCAATCCAATCCGCTGAAAAATTCGGGTTAAGTTGATCTATTCCTGCGCCTATAAAATGCAGCCAATTTTTATTATATATTTCATGAGCGCCGATTGGCGGACTTAATATTAAAGGCAATCCTAGCGCTGCATAGAAACTTAATTCTGAAGGTTTTGTCCATAGTATGTCTGTTTTATTTAGTTGTTCATTGAATTTTTGAAAATATTCTTTTTTTGTCATTTCACATATTATTGTTAGATTTTTTCCCATACATTCTTCAAGGCCTATTTCTTTTATTATTTCTAAGAATTGTTGTTTTAAATCTAGATGTGTTCCGGCAACTAAACACAGTTTCATCTCGTTTAGTTTTAGTTTATTTTTTAGACTTCTTAATATTTTAACAGGTATATCTGATTGAGCTCCTGCACCTCCTATTACAAATGTTATTGTTGGTGGTTGTGGTTTTTTATTTATATCAAAATTTTTTCCAAGTGCTTTTTTTATTGTGTGTTTGTGAAATTGTAAAAAATGTTTGTTTGGATCCAAATTTATGAGTCTTTGAGCTAGAGCTTTTTTTGTTATTGGACTTTCCACTCCTCCTATACATTCTTTTGGCAAAGGAAATCCTGTTAAATATATTTTATTTTTTGGTATTCCATACATTACAAGTCTGTTATATGCATGTTGACATGGTGCAAAGTATTTTATGTATGTTTCTTCTGGTTTCATAGGAGCCCATACTCTATTTATATCTGCATCGCATATTACGCAATATGAATTTGGTAATTCGTAATAATTTGCTGCCAGCGCAGGTATGTAAAATGTTGTAACCATCGGTATTTTTTCTTTTCTCATATATTCAATTAATCCTTTGGAAAATCCTTTCTTAATTTTTTTATTTAAGTAACGTACAGGGTATGTTGGGTAAGGATCTGATCTTAATGGATAATATGGTTTAATTTTTTGTACTGAATCTATCCATATAAGTCCAAGTTTTCCTATTATTGGAATTTCACTTAGTCTGCTTACTACTTCATAGAATAATTTTGCTTTTGTCCATGTTTTTTGTTCTTCATTACTTATTATTTTATCAGAATTTGCATTTATTACTCTTTCAAAAGCAATATCTTTTAATGGATATGCTGCTCTTTGATGTCCGTATCCCATATCTGCAGATACCAACCAAATTTTATTTATCTCTTTTTTTTTATTAACCATTTTATTTTGAGTTTTTGAGCTACTTATTTTTTAATTTTGTTAATGGTTTTAATAATTCATATTTTGGATTTGATTCTTTTTCTAATATTCTTATTATTTTATTAAGTTCCTTAAATATCTTTTCGTGATTCCATTTTTTCATTTTTTTGAGTTTTTGTTGATATTTTGGCAGTTTTTTCTCAAATTTCTCTAAAACCTCTTGTGATAATTCTTTTGCATAATCTCCATATCCTCTTTCTTTTAGCGAATATCCGTTGAATTCTTGTTCTAATTGGTCTTTTATTGGTATTGCTAGTATTGGTTTTTTAAGATATAATGACTCGCTTATAACTGTGAATCCCCCATTTACTATGATGTATTTGGCTTTTCTCATATCTTCTAGAATTTGTGTTTCTGAAAAGGGCATAAATTCTAAGTTTCCTTGTTTTCCTAATCCTTTCATCCCATATATTTTGAATTTGTTGTTTGATTTTTTTAGAATTTCTAGTATTTTTGTATTTGTCGGTGTTGTTTGGTATACTAATACGTGTTCTCCTTTTTCTGATTTTAGTTTTCTTACTTCTTCTCTTACTATTGGAGGAACTATTATCGTATTTTTTTTCTTGGGTATTGCATTTGCAAATGCTGTTAATATATAATAATCGGATCTTAAGTGTAAAAATTTTATTAGAAATATTGCTCTTTTTAATTCGAATTCTTGTCCTGGTGGTTCTTTTATTTCGCATTCAGATAATGTATGTACATTATCTATGCTTATGCTTGGTATTTTTAATATACTTGCATAGTAGTGAGATAAAGGTTCAAAGTCACTTATTACTATGTCTGGTTTGAATGAGTATAATAATTTAGGTATTATTGACATGTTTATTTTAGATTTTTTTGGTAAATCTTTAAAAAATTGAGTTACAGTTCTTATTACTTTTACTTTATTTTCTTCATATAGTAATTCTTGTCCTTCTATTTCATAGACGTTTTCATATTTGTCTTTTAGAAAATGATATGCTTTTTTTGTTGCTGTTATGAATACTTCATGTTCTTTTGTAATTTTTTTTAGAATTATATCGCTTCTTAGAGCATGCCCCATTCCATCTCCAAGAACTGAGTACCATATTTTTGCCATTATATTTCCCTTATTTTTAGAATGCTTTTTTATTTTTTAAAAATAATTATTAAAAATAAAAAAAAGTTTGTGCTTAAAGTAAGCACATTTTTTTCTTATCATACATTACTATTAATAGTCCTGCTATGTAGATAAGATGTTGGAATATTGTTTTTAATATACCTAGCCAGTCTCCTGCTTTTCCTGTTGCTATTAGTATTATCATTGCAACTAGCATAGTTACTATTAGTAGCATAGATGATTCTGTTTTTAACATTCCTACTGCTATGAATAGTCCTCCTAATAGTTCTACTAATGCTACGATCCAGGTTAACCATATTGGTACGGAAAATGCTGCTAACGCATTTGTTCCTGCAAATAGAGTTAATAATTTTCCAAGTCCCATAAATAAAAAGAATAGTCCTAATGCAGATCTTAATAAACATGCTGACCAGTCCATACTGCTAC
Organism: Candidatus Woesearchaeota archaeon; assembly: GCA_021736975.1. GTDB lineage: Archaea > Nanobdellota > Nanobdellia > Woesearchaeales > 21-14-0-10-32-9 > JAIPET01. The sequence continues at coordinate 22,151 of JAIPET010000013.1, read as the reverse complement.
ATTTGTTTTTTTTTGACGGTGCTTGTGTTGATATTGGTTTTGCTACTTTTTTAGCTGGAGCCTTTTTTGTTGTTTTTCGGGCTGCTTTTTTCTTAGCCATAAATATCATCCTCCAATGATTGTATATACTACTTTGGAATTGTAATTTATAAGCTTTTTGCTAAATATTGTGAAGAACACATATTTTAAATATAATTTTGCTTGATTTATTTATTATTAAATTTATTATTTTAATTAAAGTATTTACTATATAAGTTAATATGAAACCCTCTGTATTGTTTTGAAGTTAATTTGAAATATTTGCATTTTGTATAGCAAAATAGGTGCAAATATTGGTTTTTTGTTTTTGACGGATTAAAAAATTGTGCTTTTCAATACAAAAAAAAGAAGGGGTTAATATTAGCCTATCATATACTAAATTTTATATATTGCAAGGTTTTCTTTTATTTTTATGATTATTGGAATTGTTGGAAAACCATCTGTTGGTAAGAGTACTTTTTTTAAAGCTGCTACTTTGGCAGATGTTGATATTGCTAATTATCCGTTTACTACTATTAAACCTAATCATGCGGTTGGTTTTGTTAAGATTAAAGATGCTGCAAAAGATTTTGGGAAAGTTGCTAATCCAAGGATGGGTTATGTTAAGAATGATTGGAGGTTTGTTCCTGTTGATTTAATGGATGTTGCTGGTTTAGTTCCTGATGCTCATAAGGGAGAAGGTATGGGTGCTCAATTTTTGAATGATTTAAATCAAGCAGATGCTTTAATTCATGTTATTGATGTTTCTGGTAGTGTTAATGAAAAGGGTGAAAGTGTTGATCCTGGTAGTTATGATCCTGCTAAAGATATTAAATTTTTAGAAGTTGAACTTGATTATTGGTATGTTGATATTTTAAAGCGTGGTTGGGATAAGTTTGTTAGAATTATTCAACAGGAAAAAAAAGATATTGCTAAAGCTATTTTTAAGCAAATGAGTGGTCTTGGTGTTACTGAAGAATTAGCTAAGTCTGCTTTAAAAGAAATTAATATTGATACTAAGCCTCTTAGAGATTGGTCTGATGAGGATCAATTAAAGTTTGCAGGTCTTTTAAGAAAGAAAACTAAGCCTATGCTTATTGCTGCTAATAAGTGCGATCATCCTATTGGTGTTAAGAATTATGAACGTTTAAGAGCTGATTTTCCTGATTATGTTATTGTTCCTTGTAGTGCTGAATCTGAACTTGCTTTAAAAGAAGCTGATAAGCATGAATTAATTGATTATGTTCCTGGTGATTTGGATTTTAAAATTACTGAAAAAGGAAATTCTGTATTAAATGATACTCAAAAAGCTGCTTTAACTTTTGTTAGAGATAATATTTTAAGTAAATTTGTTGAAGGTACTGGTGTTCAAAGTGTTTTGAATAATGTTGTTTTTAATATTTTAAAAAGAAAGGCAATTCATCCTGGCGGCGTTGGCAAATTGGAAGATAGTGATGGAAATACTTTGCCTGATTGTTTTTTGATGAAGGGAGATGCTACTGCTATTGATTTTGCATTTCAATTACATACTGATTTTGGTAAGAATTTTATTCGTGCTATCGATGTTAGAACTAAGTTGCCTATTGGTAAAGATCATGTGTTAAAACATCTTGATATTGTCGAGATCATGGCGGGTAAGTAATTAATATATTTTTTCTAGAATTTTGTGTATTGGTTTTTTGAATAATTTGGGTTGTCCTGAGTAAAAATCTTTATTTTTTTGAAATAATTTATTTTTTACTCCTATGTTCATTACATTTTGTACGTGTTCCAAGGGCATAGAAAGATCTTTTGCTATTGTTTTATATGTTATTTTTTCGGGTTCTCCATATATTTTATTAATTGCGTAAGCTAATATTTCTTGCGGATTTACATTTATAATTACTTCTGTTTTTTGTGTTGTATCATCAATACTAATAATTTCTGGTGATTTTTTTTCTGTATTCATTTTATTAGAATGTTATCTTCTTTTGTTGTTTCTTTTATTATATTTGTTGGGTCTATTGTTACTTTAATTTTTTCTTGTAATTGTATTTTTTCTGTTTTTATGGTTAAAACTCTTGATTTGTCTGGTTCTATTTTTAAGAATGCATTTTTTGAATCTCCTAAATTTTGAGTTTTTGTACATTCTTCGTTTTCACAAAATTTTAGATTTACTATTATTGCATTTGGTTTATCAAAATATGCTTCTTTTATTCCTGTATTTTTCACAGTTATTTCTACATCATATTTTCCTTGTGAATTGTTTATTTTTTGTATATTTGTTATCATTAAATTTGGTTTGTTTTCTTTGCATTCTCCAAAGTAACAGATTCCTGTTCCATTAAATCCGTCTGATAATTTTCCTGGATCGCATGTTTCTTTGTGAAATATTTGATTTTCTGAATCGTGTAAAGCAGAATTTTCTTCTATTATGTCTTTTGGTGCTTTGCAATCTGACCAGTATCCTCTATATTTTGACCATTTTCCTACGTTTACTACATTTTCAGAATCACAAATTGTTGTTTTTTTGGTTTCTTGAACACATATTCCTGAGAATGTATTTGTATTTTCTTTGTATGAACATTTTGATCCTAGATTATTTTTACAGCTTTCTTGACATAATCCTGCTATGCAAAAATTTCCTTCTTCGCAGTCTTTTCCTGTTGAGCAGCCTAATGAAAATGGTTTTGATATTGTTATATTTACTGATTCTGTGTTTAGTTTTATTATATTTATTGTAAATTCTTGTTCTTTCAGTTCTTCAAGATTTTTATATGGTATTAATCTAAAATTTATGATATTTTTATTTGGTATTGTATTTGGTGATGCGCATGCTAGTAATTTTTTCCCTTCGTTATATTCACAAATTAATTCATCTGTTGTTGTTTCGTATTCTAAATCAAAAGATACATCATCATATTTTAATTCTGCTGTGAATGCTAATATGTCTTTTCCGTTTATTTCATCTGCTAAAATTGTAAAATAGCCCCATATTTCTCCTCTTTTTTTTTGCATATCTAGTTCTGCAAAATCTTCTGTTAGTAAATTTCGAGGTTTTATTTCAGAATTGTTTGTTATTTCTGTTTTAGTATTTTCTTGTGGTTGTTTTTTTGTTTCTTGAGGTGTTTGTTCTGTTATTATTTCTTGTAATGAAGGCGTATAATCATCTATTTCTTCTTCATAAATCACTTTTTTCTCTTGTTCGCATGCTGCAAATAAAACTAAAGTCAATATAAGTAATAATATAATTGTTTTTTTCATATTTTTCGCCTACTTTTGTGTATTTGTTTGTGTATTTAATACTTTTGTAAAGATTTTTAAATGAAATATTATTCTTATATTTAATAAGGGGACATAGTATAACCTGGCTAGAATAGTCGGCTCCAGTGCTTATTTGGAGCAATGAGACGAAAGTCGATGATTATTTATTTTTGACATTTTAGCGTGAGATACCGACGGATCTGGGTTCGAATCCCAGTGTCCCCACTTATTTTCTTTTTTTAGGTTGCATCCAAAACCAGACATATTTGTATACTGAACGTTCATAAAGGCACATGCAAGCTCGACTAGATTGCATAAGATGTACTGTATATCAATTTACATTAAAATTCTATTTGGAACACGGCATAATTTTAGGCTAATATGAAACCCTTAGTATTGCCTTAAAGTTAATTTAAAATATTCGTATTTTGTATAGCAAAATAAGTGCAAATATTGGTTTTTTGTTTTTGACGGAGTAAAAAATTGTACTTTTCGATATAAAAAAAAGGATATAGTGTTAACACTAATTTTAGAAACTTTTAAATATCAATGTCGATATTTATTTTAAATATTGTGGGTGGTTATTATAGATAAAAGCGAATTTAATAAGGATCTTGACAATTATCTTGATAAAAAAAGAGAGGGACCTAGTGGTTCTGATACTTTAAGAAGTGGAGCATTAAGGCTTTTTAGTTTTTTTACTAAGAGAATTCCTAGTGATGATGAAGTTCAAGCTAAACAAGCTGCGAGAGTTGCTGCTAAGGAGAGAGAAATGGAAGTTATGGAAGAAGAAATTGAAGAAATTCATGAAACTGAAGATGTTTTAGAGACTCATAGAGAAGGTATTGTTTATAGGTTCTTGAAAGTTTTAAGATTAACTGGTAGAAAAGAGTATGTTGATGATGAGGATTTAGAAGAAGCTATTGTTGAACAAAGAGTTATTGAAACTGAAGAAATGTTTAAAGATACTTTAAAGTCTTTACATAAGTGGCTTGAAGAGTTGCCTCCTGATAAAATGGAGCAATTTAAGCGTTCTGAGGATTTTGAAAAGTATAAAGCTGCTTTAAGAAAAGTTGGTTTAATTAAGAATTAAGTTTATACTATATCACATATAAATGATTTTTTTTCTATTGCTTTTTTTAATGAATTTATTTTTGAGTTTTTTAGTATTGTTTTTGATTTTAATATTATTTTACCATTATTATGTATGGTTATATTTGTTTTGTTAGTTTTTATTCCTCTTGAATATACATCCAACATTATAAAATCATATATGTTTAAAATTCCTTTATTTGTTAATATGCCCGCATATTCTGGATCTGGTTGTATTATTGCATTTTGACCGTATGTTTCTTTTATTGCATTTTTAATTGCTTTTTCTCGTTTTTCTAAATTTGTTTTATATTTCATTTTAAGATTGTTTTTTGTTTTTTTCTAATTTATACATAGATAACATTGTTGTTAATATGCCTGCATAAAATGAATAAAAGGTCATGTCTTTTCTTTGTTGTTCTTGTTTTGTTAAATTTTTTACAGAATCATATTGTACTTTTTGATCTATACAACTATATGTTATTGAACTTAAGGTTATTATTGTGCCTATTGTTATTCCTGCTTTAAACATGTTTTTTTTCATTTGATTTTATCAAATTTTATTCTATTTGTTCTTCTTCGTTTTTTAAATTTATATAATAATCTTCTGAAGTGTAATCTGTTTTCATTTCCTTTTAGAATTTGTTTTTTTTACTATTTTGTTTTTTGTTGATTTTTTAGTGTTTGATTTTGTTATATTATTTCTATTTATTATTGTTTCTTTTTTCTTTTTTGAAAAAGGAGTTAATATCATTAGTATCACTATCAACATTATTAATAATAAGTTTATGAATTTGCAATTTTCTTCATAAAATTCTGTGAATATTATTTCTTTTGTATCTAGTACTTCTGTTCTTATTCTCGGACTTTTAACTGTTTCTCCTGCTATGTCAGTTACTATAAATTTTATGCTATCTTCACCGTAGTAGTTTGTTTTTGGAGTTAGTATTGCTTTTGATCCGTAAAATTTAACGTCTATTTCTTCTGGTTTATAATCGTATTCATATGTTAATTGGTCCATGTCTGGGTCTGAAAAGTAGTTTGATAAATCTACTGTGTATGATGTATCTTCATACCATATGAAATATAGTGGGTCGTCTGCTTTTTCTTGTGGTATTCCTGGAAGTTCTTTTTCTGGTAATGCTGTTGTTACTGTTATTATTATTAGTATGATTAAAATTATTAGTAATATTAATGCTTTTATTAGATTGTTTTTTGTTCCTTTTATTGAAATTCTTACTATTAAAAGTATGATTGCTGCTATTAAGATTATTAATAATATTCCTGTTGCTGATTTGCAAGTATCTTGTGAAAAGTATTTGTACCATGTTTCATAAAATGGTTCATTTTCAAATCTTAATGTGAATTGTTGTTTGTATTCTTCATTGTTTTCTTTGTTTTTTAATGTTATTGTAAAATATTGTGTTTCGTTTGTATTATGTTTTATATCTAAATGAACATATTTTTCTTCGTCTTTTTCTAAATTTATTTTGTTTTCTTGTAATTTTATGTTTTCTGTTCCTTCATAAGTTATTGTATATTCTGATGTTTTTGTGCCTGTATTTTTTATTTTTATTGATGCTTCTGTATGTTCATATCTTGGTTTTAAGTTCGTATATAGATATGTTATTTGTGTACATTCTGCTTGTGTTAATGTTATAATTTTTTGTTCATCTTTCCATATTTGATTTACTCTTGGTATTTTTGCTGATACATATATTGAATGTTCTTCTTCTGAATTATTTGTTTTAAATTTTATTTGTGTTGATTTTTCTTGTCCTGCAAGTATTTTTAATTTTGTATCTTTTATTTGACTTGTTTCTTTTGCGTCCCAATAATATAGTTCTATTTCTTCATCTGTTTGTCCATTATTTATTATTTTTACATCTAGCGTGTTTTCTCCTGTGCAAAATTTTGTTGGTTTATATCCTAAGATTTCTACGTTAAAATCATAACAATCATATGTGTTTAGAGTTATTTGTTGTTTTGATTCTAAGTTTCCTAGTTCTGTTGATGTTTTTATATTAAAAGTATATATTCCTTTATTTTGTTGATTTGGATTTATTTCTAAGTTTATTATTTTATTTTTTCCAGGTTCTAGTGTTATTTGGGTTTCTTGTAATTTTACAAAACTTGGGTTTCCTAATAATTGTAAATTGTATGTGTTGGTTACTTTTCCTTCATTCTTTATTGTTAATGGAACATATTTTTTTTCATTTATACAAACAGATACGTTTTCTTGTGTGTTTTGTGAGAATTGATATGCTCTTTTTATTTCTAATTCGTGACTTAATAAAGCGTCAAGGTTGTTATTTTGAGAATGTATTTGAAAGGTTATTGTTTTATTTCCAAACTCTGAGCATTGTGGTTCGTACGTGAATTTTGCTATGCCTTTTTGTTCTGGTTTTAAAGTTAATATTTGTGAATTCATCAATTCTTCTGTATTTGTATTTTGTGAATGAAATCCAGAATTTTCAGATATTGGCATTATTAAGTATTGTTCTGTGAATGTGCTTGGATTTATTATTTCTATTTCATATTCATTTGTTTGACATGGTTCCATTATTTCTTTTTCTGAATATAAGTTTGCGTTTATTGTTTGGCATTTTATTACTGATAGATCTCTTGTTATTGTTTGTTCTCTTCCTATATTGCTTTTTATGTTTATATCATAGTCTTTTATGAATTCTGTGCCGCACTGTGTATTTATGAAAAGATCTAAGTTTACTGATTGTTGTGGTTCTAAGTGTAATTTATTTACTGGTATTGTTACATATTCGTTTAAGTTTGTTGTTATTGTAAATTCTGCTCCAAAGCTTCCTGTGTTTTCTAAATATATTCTATCTGTTGTTCCTGAACATGAACATATTGTTGGTTGAGAATTTATTGCGCCTGTGTAAAAATCATAGCTTACTGAGTATAGATTTACTTCAAAATCATTATTTATTATTTGTTGTGCAGAAACTTGTGGTATCATAGTTAATAATGTTCCAAAAATAATTATTGCAAATAATAAAGCTACACCAATCATTACTGTTTTTTGTGATTTTCGGTGAGAGTTCATTTTTTTGCTCTGTTTTTTAATTATGTTTAGTTAAAAATATAATAAAAGAAAAAAAGATAAAAAAAAGACTTAGTAATATGTTTCTGAATCTTCGTCTTCATCTTTGTTGTTTTTCTTAACTTTTGCTATTAAAACTATTAGTCCTAAGATTATTAAGATTACAACTAAGATTACTAATGCCCATTCAAGAACGCTTCTTAGTCCTGTTGTGTTTGCACTTGAGTCTTTTATTTTTGCAACTACGTTTGTTGTGCTTACATCATTTCCTGAAGTTATTGCTACTTGGAATACTTTGTCTCCAACTGCTGCGTTTTGGTTAGGTTTTACATTCAGATATACTGTTTGTGATGCTCCTGGTGCGATTACAACTACTGCGCTTGGTTGTATTTGTACTGTTGCCCAGTCATCTGTTCCTGTTACTGATACAACATATGTTTTTGCTACATCTGCTTTATTATTTACCATTACTGGGTATACTGCTGGAGTTCCTTTTACTGCTTCTAGTGATTGTGGCATTGTTACAACTGTTTTTTGTGTTTCTTGTGTATTTCCTTCAACACATGTTGTTGATGTACATACTCTTTCTGTTACTTGAATTGTTTTTGTAACATCTTCTGATTCATATTTGTCAAAATCTACTTTTGCTACAACGTTGTATGTTCCTGCTGCTGCATCTGTTGGTATTCTTAATAATAATGCTTCAAAACTTTCTACATCATCTTGATTTATTTGATCGATTGTTTCGTATGTTGTAAGTCCTAGTTCTGGTATGCTTACTTCTACACTTACATCGTCTAAACTTCCATCTCCCATGTTTTCAACTTGTACTTTGAAACTTAATGCTCTTCCTGCTTCAATTGTTGATGATGGACTGATGAAGAATTTTTTTATTTGTAATGCGTTTTCTTTTGCTATTCCTGCTACATCTAATCTGTATAAGTATTCTATTGTTGGATTGTTTCTATCTGTTAATCTTATTCTTAATTCAAGATCGTTTTTGTCCATTTCTGTTGGTATTTTTAAGTTTAATGTTTGTGTTATTGTTCTTCCTGCTTTTAAGTCAAAAGTATCTGAATAATCTGTTACATCTGATCTTTCTTCATCTGCGTATCTGTATCCTTTTATTGATGCTTCTACTTCTCCATTTGTTATAGCTAAATCGCCAGCTTCAATAGCTACTTTGATTTCTAATTCTTCTCCTCTTTTAACTTGTAATACTGATCCTGGAAAGAAATCATCAAAATCGTTTACATCTACATCTTTTATTGACATATATAGATTTGATTCGTTCGGTGTACTGATGTTGTATCCTGTGCTTTGTGCTGATACCTGTATAACTGCTAGTAGCAGTAAAACAATAAATGTTGTTGTTATTTGACTAATCTTCATTTTGTTTAACCTCCGTAGTTAATTTGTGTATTTTTCCCCTACGTTTTATCGTAGATATACCTTTTACTTTATAAATGTTTTGTGTATGTTCTCATTTATAAGTGAAAAACAAAGTTTGTTTCTTGAAAATTGTTACATTTCATTCTATGTATAATGGAAAGTATTTTGTTCTTAAAATGTCCTTTGCTTTTACTGTTATGAGTGCTATATATTCTCCGTGTTCTAATTCTCCTTCATAATATGGTAGTTCTACCATGAAATTTATTGTTTCATAGTCTCCATTTCCATATAATTTGTATTTTTGACTTGATTGTTGAAATCCTATTTCTGGTAAACTAAAGGTTACAGTTACATCATTTAATGTGTCTTTTCTTTCATTTCTTACTCTTGCTTGAACTGTGAATTCTTCTTCTGTTGTAATCGTTCCATAATTTGTTCCGTATACATCAAAGTAGTCTACCCATAGTCCATCTTCTTCTCCTGGTTGTGATCCTTGGAATTTTACTTCTTCTCTCACATCTAATTTTTTCTCTGTTGTTCCTGTGTTTCCTTCATTATCTGTTACTGTTAAAAATATGTGATATATTGCTTTTTTGTCAAAAACATAATTTATTTCTGTTTCTGTTTGTCCTGATAGTTCAAAAAGTGTTTCTCCTGCCACAACTATTTTCCATGAATAATCTGTTATGTATCCGTCTGGATCATATGAATTTTTTCCTGATATTTTTAATAATTCATTTATTGTTGTGTGTTCAGGGACGTCTATTATTGCTATTGGATCTTCATTCAAAATAAGTTCGCCATCATCTAAAATCAGACTTATTGATTTTGTTATTTTTGATCCATCTGTATCATCAGCTGTAAAAAATATTGTTGTTAATTGGTCAACAGTTCCAGGAACAAATATTTTATATTGATTATTTGTTAATTTGTTTAAAATCATATTTTCTTTTTGTCCATAACTTGTTAGTATTTCATTCACTGGAGTTTCTATGTCTGTTAAATATTGATTTAGATCTAAAATGTATGTTTTATTTTTTTCAACTTGTAATTTTTCTGGTAAATCAAAATTTAATTCGTTATTTAATATGTTTACGTTTACTGCTGCTTCTCCTGCTGTGTTATCTGTAAAGTTTATTGTGAATGCAAATACTTTTCCTTGTCCTAAAAAGTCGTCTGTTATTGGTATTTCTTCAAGCAAGAATTTGTGCATCCCAACATCATTTATTCCAAACAAATAGTTAAAATTGTTTTTTAATTTGCTTATGAAGTCATCTTGTTTTATTTCTTTTAAGACAATTGATTTAGCAGGATTATTTTTTGTCCACTGATCTAATTCTGCTGAGTCTCCGTGTACTTTTAAATATACTTTATCTATTAAGTCATCATATTGTCCTGGCAGTATTTTTTCTTGTGTTATCATATCATATACGTCAAATGCTACATACATTTTATCTTTTCTGTAATACGTATATTGTTCTGTATTATATTCATCTTCAAATACTTTTAAATTTTTTATTTCGTATTTTTGTTCCCAAATTGTCACATATAATGGTCCTGCAAAATTTGATATCCAACCAGGCTTTGTTATGGTTACATTTACCGAATATGTTCCTGGTAAGTCTGTTGGTAATAATTCTGAATTGCATTGTCCTTTAAAATCAGTTATACATAAAGGAAAATCTCCTGTACCATTAAAATCAAAATCTACGAATACATCTTCTATGTCATCTTTTATGTGTATTGCACATAATAATTCTTTTCCTTTTACAACATCACTTATACCGTCATCATCTATATCAGGGTTGCATGTAAAAGAATCTATTTCTAATATTCTTGGTTTTACAGTTATTGTTTTTGTTATTGTGTCTGTGTTTCCGTCATTATCTGTCACTGTTAATGTTACTTGGTAATTTCCTGGTAATTCGTAAGAAGTATATGTTGTTTCTCCTGTTTTTCTATTATCTTCAAAGACCCATTTCCAGTCAACTATATGTCCGTTATCTGTACTGTTTGATATAAATTTTATATTGTCTAAAATATATGGATTTTCTGGTTCCCAATAAAAATCTGCATTTAATCCAGTATCTCCATTTCCGTTTCCTGCTTTTTCTACAGTTATTGTTTTTATTATTGTGTTTGTTAATCCATCATCATCTGTTACTGTCAAACTTATATTATATATTCCTTCATTATCAAAAGTGATACTCATTTCATCATTTTTAGTTATGAATAAACCGTTTACTTTCCATTCATATGCAACTATTGTTCCATCCAAATCTGTTGAATTGCTTATGAATATAATTCCTTCTCCTGTTTTAGGATTTTCAGGGTAATAAATAAAATCCGCGATTGGATTTTGTAAATCTGCAACATTTTTTATTTCTAATTCTAGTTGTGCAAAATTTGCTGATGATTGTGTTTCTCCCTTTATTTTTTGTTCAACACCAATATTTATTAAGAAATTTCCTTGTCCATTATAATTTTCTTTTAATATTTCTAGATTTTCTTCTGTTAATACTAAGTCTATTAAATTATTACTTGTTGGAACAAATGTTTTTTCGTATATTGTTCCTAAATATTCGTTTGTATCTACATTAAATAATTTAACTTGTATTTCTGAAGATTCTGTTCCGTAGTCGTGGATTATTGAAAAACTGTATGCTTGCATTTCTCCATCGTTGATTGTGGTTTTTGAAATGTCGTAATTTGCTGAAGCTAAATCTCCAAAGTTTGCTGCTATATATGGTGTTGCAAACGCGTTAGGTATTGCAATTAAGATAAAAAAAAGTATTAATATTTCTGTTATTATTTTTTGTTTTTTCATTTTTTTACCTTTTTTATTAAAATAATATTTTTGCTCCAACGTATGCGCCTTTGTTTTTTTTGTCGCCTTTTATTCCTGCTAATATTGAAGAATAATTGTTTATTTTAGATTCTACTTCTGCGCCTAGTTGTAATCTTTTTTCTCCATTTATTTGTGATTCTCCAACTAATGCAGATAAGGAAACGTCTCTTCCTAATTGGTATCCTAAACTTACGCCTGTAAATTTGTTATTTCCTAGAACATGCATTGCATTTGCTTTGATATCATATGCTGATATTCCTGCTACTATTCCTGCACCTTCTTGAGTATATACTGCTCCTAAAGATGGATTTATTGTGCTTGTTGCATTTTGAAGAGCATTTATTATTTCTTCCATATTCATTTCTGGAATATTTTTTTCTAAAGTTCCTACATTTACTGATATTCCTGCTGAATATTCTGGTGTTTCAAAGTTTGCAAAATTAGCTACTAATTTCAATGCTAAATAATCTGTTGGATTAACTAATATTCCTCCTCCAAATCTTGCAATGTTAAGTTTATTTTGATTTGTTACTTTGGTTGGTTCTTTTACATATCCTAATTTTTCTCCGTCGATTTCTTGCCATTTTTCACTTGTTTTTACTAATTCTGTTGTTTTTTCTTTGTGTCCTGCGGTTAAGAAAGCAGAGATTTCATTACTAAGCCTGTAGCCAATCATTAAATCAAATGCTTTTGAATCATAGTTTCTTTGTTCACTTTCTTCTCTTGAATGTACTGTTCGTCCAGGTGTTATTTGTACTGGGTTGTCTTCTCTTGTTTGTAATTTTTCTGTGTTATATGTTTCGTTAGTTGCATTTAATCCTATTAAGAATTTGTCTAATTCTGCTGTTAGAAAGTATATTGGTTTTCCTGATATTGTCATTCCAGCGCCCGCACCAACTCTGTAATTTGAACCATTATTTTTTTGGTTTTTTATTTCTTCTTTTAAATTAGATAATATTGAATCTTTTTCTGCAATTGTTTTTTCTTGATAATCTGCTAATTGTATATAGGCTAATGCTTCTTGTGTTACATTTGGCAAATAATTAGCTGCTCTTAATGCAAATTCAGCAGGCAATAAAGCTTCAGTGTCTCTTCCAAAGAAATATTCGGTGAATGTTTTTCCATTTTCGTCTGTTATTTGTAATGTTCCCGGTTTCCAATTTCCATCTTTAGGATCTATTGATTTTATATATCCTTTTTCAGAAAATATTGCTTTTGAGTCAGTTATTTTTTTATTCATATTTACAAAGTCTTCTGCTTCTTTTGAGTTCATTCCAGTCATATTTGCAATATCTGAAAATCTTGATCCTTTGTCTTGTTCTTCTTGATGTTCTGGAAATTCTCCATTTCCACTTCCTACTTGTTTTATTCTTACATATGGTTTTCCATCTATTAATACTAAGGAAGATCCATTTTTTACTACAGGAGTTATTGTTGATCCTGATGCAGTTTCTAAATCTGCTCGTATTAATGAGTCTAATTTTGTATAATTTTTATTTTTTAACCATGTGTAAGTTTCTATTTGTTTATTTAGATTATCTGTATTTGTTGAATTTTCTTTTATTGTATCTTGAATTGTTACTTGATTATTTGTAAAGAATTCTCTGTCTGCTAATTGATTTGGATCTTCTAGATTTCCGTCTGATCCTGTTATTGATGAATATCCTTTTAGAATGTCAAACCCGTTTTTTATTAAATTTAATACCATTTTTTCAACCTCATTAATCTTTATTTACTTATTAGTAGTGTTTGATTATTAAAGAGTAGTGAATAACAATATATAAATGTTTCGATATGGTACTACTATTTAATGAATACATTTTATTTTGTGTTGTTTACATAAACTATATAATTAAAATAAAAAAAACAATTATATGACGACAATAATAGGTGCGGGAGGAGCTGGATTAAATTTTGCAAAACAATGGAAAGATAAAAATCCTGAAGATGAAGCAATAATAATTGAAGAACACATAAAAAGAGGATTACCTATTCAATGTACAGGAATATTAACAAATGAAATTGATACTTTGTTACCAAAAAAAATTCTAGATAAAATTACATTAAATAAAATAACTCAAACAAAAGTGTTTTCTCCTAATAATTCAACTTTAATAAAAATTAGTTCAGATAGAATAATTTGTAATAAAACATTCATAGAATTGTTGCATGAAAAAGCAGAAAAATCAGGAGTTAAAATCAAAGAAGGATATAAATATATTGATAATAAAGGTTCAACTATAAAAATAAGAAACACACAATCACAAAAAATAACAGAAATCAAAGACCAAAAATTAGTTGGAGCAGATGGGCCTACAAGTAATGTTGCAAAAAATAACTTAATATATTCAAAAAGAAATTTTCTTACGGGTGTTCAAGCAAGAGTTAAAATTAAGGATTTAAAAAAAGAGCAAATTGATTTTTACCCATATATTGGTCGTTATGCTTGGGCAGTTCCTGAATCTGATGAAATTGCAAGAATAGGTGTTGCAACTTCAAAAAATGCTAAAAAACTTTTTGATGATTTTATTAAAAAATATCCTGGAAAAATAATTGAAATGCAAGGAGGACCAATACCTTTACACAAATCAAATACTCATGTAATTAACAAACAAAAAAATGTGGCTTTAATTGGAGACTCGGCATTACAAATCAAAAATACTACTGGTGGAGGAATTGTTGCAGGAATAAAAGCAGGAAATGTTTTATCTAAAGGCTTTGAAAAATATGAAAAAAATCTTAAAGAATTAAATAAAGAACTTAAAATTCATTATTATATAGATAAAGTGTTACAAAAATATTCAGATAAAGATTGGGATATACTTATAAAAAAAGTTAATAACCCAAAAATTAAAGAAATATTATTAACAAAAAACAGAGATAATGCAGTAAAATTAATAAACGAACTTGCAAAACAACCAAATATGATTTCGGAAGGTATAAAAGCCATTTGGAAACTTGTTTAGATAATTTGTGAGAAAAAAACGTAATTTATTTGGAGAGTTGTTTTTTTATTTCCTATAGAAATTTTAAAGTTTTTTCTGCGTACTCTTTGTTGTATGATTTACCATAGTACATTATTCCGTTTCTAAAATATCTTAGTTAATCACAGAATTGTATTTGTTTTTCTTTAAATTTTAATTCTCTTAAATACGATACTTCTGCTTCGTGCGCACCTTGTCCCGATGCATTATATCTTTTTTTTAACATTTCAACCCTTATTCTTTCCATAATTACATCATATGCAATTTTAATTATTGTGTTAGCATTTTGATCTTTTATTCCTACTTTTTCTGTTATTTCTTTTAGAAATATCTGCTTGTTCTGATTCATTTTTTAAGTTGTTTGATCTTGCTTTATCTGGGCTTTATAGTTTTACTATTCCTTCTTCTACATATTCTTCAAAAAACTTCTTATCAGTCTCATAGTTCTATTGCTCCACTTAGAGTTATTCCGTTGCAAATGTTTTCTTTAAGTTTTTTGTTTATCATTTTTAGTGAATTGTAAAAGTTTATGTTTATTTTTCTTTGAAGTTTGTTTTCTTGTATTTCTAGGTTTGTTGTTTTTGATTTTGTTCCTATTATGACTATATCTATGTCTGAATTCGTTGTATCTTCGCCTCTGCAATATGATCCGAATAGTATTATTGTTGTTCCAGGAAATTTTTCTTCTAATGTTTCTGTTAAGTTTATTTCATGTATTTGTTTTAGATTTTCTATCTGTTTTAATTTTAGTATTTGTTGTGTTCTGTTTAATGATATTAAGTTGAGGTTCATGGTTTGATTTTTTTCTATTTTGACTATGTTTGCTTTTTGTAAGGGTTTTAGTGCTTTTGCTATCCCTGTGGGTGTCGCTTTAAGTTCTCTTGATATTTCTCTTTGGTTAAGTTTTTGTTCTGCTTTTATGCATAGCAATCTAAATATCTTGTTTTGTAATTGTGTGAATGTGTCCATTTTAGTTCATACGTATGAACTAAAGTTTATAAAGTTTTTGATTATGGTTATGAAATGATGAATTAATAGAATTTTAAATATTCTTTCCATACATGTCTTGTGTTTAATTACTAAAAAAATCGTAGATTATTTATTTTTTAATCTCTTCTTACTTTCAGGTTGTTTAAGAAAATTATTTTTTGTGCTAACTTTTCTTTTAATCTCTTTTTCTGTTTCTTTCCTTGCGTTGCCAGCGACTTTTCCGCCTCTTTTTGCAGAATCTTCTAATTCGTTAAATCCTTGCGAGTCCTCAGTTCTTGTGATCTCTGTCGAAACTCTTTCACCAAGCATTGAAAATATTAACTCTAAATCATCCATATGATCTCTTAAATTTTCTTGTTTTATCCTTTTAAACTCTTTGTATTCTTTAGGAGTCATATCAAAAGTTGCTTTACTTATCTCTGCTGTTAATATAGAGTAGTCTTTTTGCCGTTTTAAACCTCTTTGTTTCCACTCATCTGTTAATTCATCTCTTATTGCTATGCCTCTAGCTCTTTTTTCTATCCAATCATCAGAATAACCTTTGGCTTTATAGGTTTCTTTCATTCTCTTTTGAGCTAATTCAGGGTTTTCAATTTCTTTTACTCTGTCATAACCTACTTCTGCAAGCCATTGTTTGAATGGTTCTGTTTTTTTGGATGGAATTGATTGTATGAGTCTAAATGCGCCTTTTGTGGATACGCAATTGATTTTTTGTCTGCCACCTTCTGTTTCTATTTCAAGGGGGGTGGCAATTTGCACCCACCCTTCTTTAAAACTTTCATCTCTTCTACGCATATCTTTTAAATATCCTGATGGATTGTTTGAATCTGTCAGTGCTCCAACTATATCTATAGCAACAAACCACCATTCTTCGTTAAACCAAGTTCTTCTTATTTTTTTGTGCTCAAAGATGGCTAGGGTGTTGTTTTTTTCCATGCAATTTGATTAATTTTGATTTATTTAAACTCTTTCTTAGGATGTCTTGTGTATAATTACGAAAGAATTCGTAAATTATTTGAGAGTAAAATACTGATTTTTAAAGGAAAATTCGTAAAACTTTTAGATAACTACTTGTTTAAGACTAACATTTTTAAATAAATACTAATAACGATATGAAACAGGGGGTAATAATTTGTCAGAAGAACATCATAATAAGGAACATTCTACGAACGAATCAACAAAAGAAGAAATAAAAATAGATTTTTCAGGAGTTAAAAAATTCTTTAAAAATATTAAAAAACCACAAAAAATACCAAAATGGACTAAGCCTGTTCTTATCATATTACTTATAGCGATAGCAATATTCATTTCTTCATATTATAGAATGTACCCTGCTTATTTACCTGGTTTTGATGATCAAGCAAGATTTCAAGTTGAAAATCAATACAAAAATCAAATAGCTGCGCAAATACAAGCAGGAAATCCTAATTTACCTCAAGCACAATTATTAGCTCAAACTGAAGAACAATTCAAAGAAATGTTAAAATCGGATCCTAATTTGAAAACGCAAATAGATTCGCAATCAAAACAAATTGCAGATAATAGTAAAGCCCAAATGCAAAATGATAAAGGACAAACATATCTTTTGGCAATAGATCCATACATGTGGTATTCTTATGCTAAGTGGTATGAACGAACTGGATTCTACGGAAATGAAATTGTTGACGGAAAAGAAAGAATGACTTTGAGAAATGGTCGAATTGGAAAACTTAATGGATTTATAATACACCCTTGGTTTATCACAACAATACATAATATACTCACAATTTTTAATCCTTCTCAAGACATTTTCGCATCAACATTTCTTACACCTGTCTTATTAATAGGGTTGGGAATTATTCCCGCATTTTTTTTAGGAAGAAAATTCGGTGGCAATACAGGAGGCTTTTTTTCAGCAGTAATTTTTGCTTTAAGCCCTGCAATTTTAGGAAGAACTGCTGCTGGTTTCTCAGATACTGATGCTTATACATTCATATTTCCTTTTTTATTAATTTGGTTATTTATTGAATCTGTTGAAGCAAAAAATCTTAGAAATAACATAATATTTACTGCTTTAGCAGGATTAAGTGTTGTTTTATTTAAATATACTTGGGGTGGTTGGTGGTTTACATTCGATTTACTTCTTGGTTTAGTACTTATTTTCATATTATATAAATTAATAATATTAAAATTCAAGAAAAAAGAAAAACTTGAATTTAAAAATATGTTTAAAGATAGTAAAAATGGCATCATTTTCTTTTTTGGATTGATAATATTTTCTTTAATTTTTGTAATATTAATTGCATCAACAACACAAACATTAAACATCCAATCTCAAGTTCCATCATTAATTACCGCGCCATTAGAACCATTAAATTTCATATTCGGATTTAAAGGAGCAGCATCTGGAGTTACAGGTTCTAATAACGGTCTAAATTATCCATTATGGCCTAATGTATTCACAACAGTAGCTGAATTAAATAAAGGAACTTCACAACAAATAATAGGTCAAGCGGGAGGATTAACTTTTGTAATTCTAGGAATTTTAGGCGTTATATTTCTATTATTCAAAAAGAAAAATGGATCTTATTATCCTTTATATGGAATAATACTTGGTATTTGGATGGCAAGTACCTATTATGCTGGTCTTGTTGGTGTAAGATTCATTGCATTGTTTAGTCCTGTAGTTGGTTTTGGAATTGCAGGTCTTGTAGGTGGTTTAACAGGAAGTAGAATGACTGATCTTTGTAAAACTGCAAAAATAAATCCAAATATATTAAAAGGAATAATTGTTATCTTAGCTATATTTTTAATATTAATTCCTCAATTTAATGTTGCTAATCAAGTAGCTAAATCCGAAGTCCCAAGTTTTGATGACACTTGGCACGATGCATTACAAACTATAAATCAAAATAGTTCTAAAGCAATAATTACTAGTTGGTGGGATTTTGGACATTGGTTTGAATCTATGAGTGATAGAACAGTCACATTTGATGGTGGAGATCAAGGAAAAAGAATTCATTGGGTTGGTTTAAGTTTGTTAACTTCTGAAGAAGATGAATCTGTTGATATATTAAAAATGTTAAATTGTGGTCAAGAAAGTAATTATGATTTACTTGAAAAATATCTTGGAGATAAATATACTGCTACAAAAACATTAAAACAAATAATAAGAGAAGATAAAAGTAAAGCAAAACAAACCCTTATTTCAGCTGGATTATCAGATGAACAATCTGATGAAGTTCTTGCATTAACTCACTGTTCTGATTTATATGATATGTATTTAATAACATCAGGAGATATGGTTGGCAAAGCAGGAGTTTGGGGTCATTTTGGATCATGGGATTTTAATAGAGCATACATATATTATAATTTAAAAAATAAGCCTATTGATGTTGCTTTAAAAGAAGCTCAAACAAAACTTGGTTTAAGTCAAGAAGAATCTAAAAGTGAGTTTTTAGCAGCTCAAAAAATTGTGAATGAAGATCAAGCAAATCAATGGATTAGTCCTTGGCCTAATTATGCAACGCAAAACCCTGTTTCTTGTGTAGATTCAGAAGGATTAATTGGGTGTGAATATAATGTTAATTTAGGAAATCAAAATGGAATTCAAGTTTTATTATGGAGAGGTTTATTTAATAAAACAGATATTTCAAAATCTCAATTATTTATTAAAGCAGTTAATCCTAGTACTGGTGCGGAAGTAGCAAGAAACCCTACAAGTCCTAATGCTTATGTTGTTGTAGATGGTGATAATTTTAAGAAATATAATGGAACTAAAGAATTTCCTTATGATGTTGTTTTATTTGAAGATGATAATAAAAATTATAAAAGTATAATTACACACCCATTACTTTCTGAATCCATATTTACAAAGCTATTTTTCATGAATGGTCTTGGAACTGCTCATTTTGAGAAAATTTTTGACAAAGTAGCGCCTGGTGAAGGAAGAGTAATTGTTTGGAAAGTAAATCCATGAAAATGAAAAAAGAAAAAATTGGTATTTTATTATTTTTTTTATCTTCTTTGATTGCTGCAGTTAGTCAAATCTTACTCAAAATGGGCGCTTTAAAAACTAATTCAGAGATATTTTCTTATTTAAACATATATATATTTATAAGTCTATTACTTTACGGTGCTAGCACTTTATTAATAATTATAGCTTTAAATTATGGAGAAGTTTCAAAGCTTTATTCATTAATGAGTTTAAGTTATGTTTTTGTAGTTATTTTTGCTACAATATTTTTATTTGAAATAATTTCATTAAAAGACTTTATTGGAATTTTCGTAATACTGCTAGGTGTTATAATAATAAATAAGGAGAGATATAAATGATCACAAGTTTAAATATAATTATAATAATAATGGGTTCTTTATTTGCTTCTATAGGCATGATTTTTTTCAAAAAATTTTCTAATCAATTAAAATTTTTAAAAAAGAAAATAAATATTATTTTTAATAAAAATTTAATATTAGGTCTTATTTCTTATATTATTGCAACTGTTTTAATCATATTTGTTTTAAAATCTAATGAACTTTCAAAAATTTATCCTATAACTTCAATGAATTATATATTCGTGATTATTTTATCTTGGTTTTTTTTAAAGGAAAAGATAACATTTAATAAACTGTTTGGAACCTTTTTTATTATAGTAGGAATAATTGTGTTGGTGTACTAAAAATGATTAATAAAAATGTTTTCGTTGTAATTCCTGGATTTAATGAAGAAAAACACATATCTGGCGTAATAAAAAAGGTGAAAAAGACAGGTATAAAAAACATAATTTTTGTTGACGATGGAAGTGTAGATAATACATTCAATATCGTAAAAAAAGAAAAAGTGATTGCATTAAGACATGAAATTAATTTAGGAAAAGGATCCGCTGCTAAAACTGGTTGTGATTTAGCCATAAAATTAGGTGCTAAAATAATAATTCTTATTGATTCAGATGGTCAACATAAACCTGAAGATATTCCTAGATTTATTAATGAATTAAAAACAAAAAAAGTAGATATTGTTTTTGGTTCTAGAAAAATTGATAAAAATATGCCTTTAATGTTAAAATTTGGTAATTGGTTTATTACAAGAGCAACATATATACTTACAGGGTTTAATTTAAAAGACACTCAATCAGGTTTTAGATGTTTCACAGATAAGGGATATAAAAAAATAAGATGGAAGTCTACCGATTATAGTATGGAATCTGAAATGATATCTAATGCATCAAAAAAAAATCTAAAATATTCAGAAATTTTTATAGACACAATATATATAGATAAATTTAAAGGAACTACTATTTTTGATGGTATGAAAATATTTATAAATATACTAAAATTCGTATTATTCGGGGGATAAATTGTTATTCGGAATTCAAATATTGGGAATATTATTTTCATTAATAATGTTATATCTTACTTATTATAATTACAAACGAAATAATTATGGAAAAAATAGTTTTATTTTATGGACTGTAATGTGGGTTTGTTTATTATTTTTAATAAGCATTCCAACAACAATCTACGGACTTATGCAAACATTAAAAATAGAAAGAACTGCAGATTTTTTTGTACTTGCAGGATTTACAATTTTTTCAATAATAATATTTTATCAACACATATCTTTAAAAAAATTAAACAAAAAAATAGAAATATATGTTAGAACAAAAGCAATAAAAAAATTAAATGAAAAAATGAAAAAATGAAAAAATGAAAGAGCCCATAAAATTATCAATAATAATACCTGTATTTAATGAAGTAAAAACAATAGCTGAAGTTTTAAAAGTTATAGAAAAAGCAAATATTGGAAAAAATAAAAAAGAAATTATTTTAGTTGATGATTATTCAACTGACGGTACTAGAGAATATTTAAGTAAATTAAAAAAACATAAAGTTTTTTTTCATAAAAAAAACAGAGGTAAAGGTTTTGCAGTAAGAACTGGAATTAAAGAAGCAACTGGAGATATAATCATAATTCAAGATGCTGATTTAGAATATAATCCTAACGAATATTTTTCTTTGATAAAACCAATTATTGATGAAAAAGCAAAAGTAGTATATGGATCAAGAAGAATGAATAAAAAAAATAAACAATATTCTGGACTTTCATTTTTTATAGGCGGCGTAGGCCTTACAATTATTGCAAATTTATTGTATCCTAAACTAAATATCACTGATGAGCCTACATGTTATAAAGTTTTTAAAACAGACGTTATAAAAAAAATACCTCTGAAGTGCGAACGTTTTGAATTTTGCCCAGAAGTAACTGCTAAAGTAGCTAAGAAAAAAATAAAGATATATGAAGTTCCAATTAGTTATTATCCTAGAGATGCTAAAGAAGGAAAGAAGATTAAATGGCAAGATGGACTTGAAGCTGTCTGGACTCTTTTAAAATATAGATTTGTGAATTAAAATCAAGATAAGTTAAGAGCACCCACATCTGAAGAAGTGGGTATGCTTCGCACCTGAGGGTGCTTCGGCTCTTAACTTTTAAAATTCGCGTAAAGATTTTTGCAAATCTTTGTGCTGAGACTGTTGGATGTATTTC
>JAIPET010000012.1 GCA_021736975.1 Candidatus Woesearchaeota archaeon | reverse complement strand
ATAACAATAGATGATGGAACTGGCCAAATAAATCTTATAATGTTCTCAGAAAAAGAAAAAGCAGACAATTTAGATGTAGCAGATGTAATAATGACCATAGGAAAACCAAGAGAATATAACACTCAAAGATATATAGTTCCTGAAATCATGAGAAAAATACAAAATAAAAAATGGATAATGTATAGAAGAAAAGAATTAGAAACAATTCAAAATAATCCTGAACAAGAAACAGAAAAAAAAGTTGAGCCAAAAAAAGAGATACAAATACAAGAAAAAAAAATAGAATTACCAGAACCTAGAAATGAAAAAGAAAATATAACACAAAAAATTATAAGATTAATAAAACAAAAAGATAAAGGAGACGGCGCAAATATAGAAGAAGTATTGCAAGAAGCAAACGACAAAGACGCAGAAAAAAATCTTAATATTCTAATAAATGAAGGAGAAATTTTTGAAGTAAGAGCAGGAAAAGTCAAAGTATTAGATTAAATTTTTATCTTTTTTACTAAAATAAACAATATTTTTTTCTAAATTTTCAAGAGCAAAATTCAATTTTTGAATAAATTGTTTACCACTAGGCATATCTTCATATTCATCAGATTCCATAACAAAAGAAGCAGGAGGCACGTTTGGAAAATCATCATAATATTGTAAACAAGTCTTTTTACCACGTCTATTAGTATTTTGATATGTAAATATTTTTAAATTTTCATCACGGCTTTCAAAATTTACACACAAACCATGATGAACATAAACAGTAATATCGCTCCAATAATTTATAACTCCAAGTTCAAGACCTGAATTTTTTTCAACATTTTTTGAAAAATAATCCTTTAATTCTTCATCTACCAGAATAGATTTCACAGTGTTTTGTAGATTATGATTAGTTTTATGTTTAAACAATTTTATCTCAGGTAGGGTTAATGTCATAAACATACACAGACTTTAAACATATTTAATTATTTATGTAATATAATATGGGTGTGTGAATATATTTATTTCTGTTTTGAAAAATCATATTTAAAATTAGAAAGGAAATATTAAAGGAGTAATCCAAACCTCTAAAATAGCAGCAACAAATAAAATACCAACACTAATTAAAAGTAAATCAGCAGTATCTAAAATAACTTTTTCAAATTTAGCTGTACCAAAATCATGCCTAATAACAGCAACAGAAATTATTCCTCCTGCAAGAGCCGCAGTAAAATAAGCTAAAATTTCAGGAATTCCATGAATTGCATATCTTAACAAACCAATACTAATTGTTGTAAAATAATTAGCGACCTTTTGAAAACCAACAAGATCTGCATAAGTAGCTAATGTTCCCTTGACATAATTGCCTATTGCAACACCAATAACAGAAGCATTCCAAGTTAAAACGAAAATAGCTCCTGCACCAAAAACAAAACTAAATAAAATTGAGAAAATAAGAACTTTAACATTATTAAAAAATATTTTTTCAAACATAACAATTTGTTGAGCAATACTCATACCTGTAACACTACCTCTAATTTCTTGCAAAGTTTCTGTTTGAGTACTAAATGCTGTATTTGTTGTATCTGTAGGTAAAATAACATAAGCAATGGCGCAAGCAATAGTAATGCCAATAAATAAAAACATAAAAGCTTCTAAAGCCTTAGCATGCTGTTTTAAAATTGCTTTTTCAGTATGTAATTCTAAATCTTTAGCTTCTTCATATTTGATAATGTTATACATTAAAGGAACTGCGGCGATTGCAGTTAAAAAAACAATTAATAAAGAAGCATAAGGTTCAAAAACCATTAAACTAAGAACGATTGCAACTGCAACAAATACACCTCCAATCCATAAAAGTCTATGCTTTTTATCTTCTGCAACAATAGGATCTACTATTGACTCTAAAACCATACTATTTACTTTTATATTTCATTTAAATACTTTTCTAGGGTATACAAAAGTAATATTTGTTATTTGTTGACTTTATTTATACAAACACACCATTAATCACTTTGTAGTGATTAATATAGTAAGTTTTTTAAATACTTTGATTTTATTCAAAAAAATATGAAATCATTAATAGCAGATCCAAACAGAATAGCAATATGGGAAAATAAACAAGCACATACTTGTATTAAACTTGCAAGCATGTGGTTAAAATCAACATATAAAAATCCTCAAATATTCTCAAATATTTCTCCAGTTCCAGTATTTGAAGCGCCATTAGAATTAAAAAAATTAGAATATGATTTTGTGATTTATAATGGACATAATAGGCATGACGAATCTAAATTGAATAAATTATATTTACCAATAGATATATTAGAAACAGATGAAGATATAGAGAGTTTAATAAAAAATGATGAATCAATCAAAGGTAATTTAAACGGAATTTCTTTTGATACTTTTGCTTCATTAAAATTTCACAAAGAATACATTCATAAAAAAGCATTAAAAAAACATGAACATGAATTAAAAATAGGTAGACAAGATGCAACTTTTTTAGATTCTAATCTACACTTAATTGAAAGAAGCAATATTAAATATAAAGGAAATTATTATTATCCCGCAGGATTTACTTCTTGCTCATACGAATTAAAACAAATGGCCAAATTATTACCAAATAAAATATAAATAAAACTTCAATTCTAAATACATGAAAATAATTATTGAAAGAACAAAAGAAGAAAAAGAACTTGATTTTAAAGGAACAATAGAAGAATTACTTCAAAAACTTAAAATAAATAAAGAAGAAGTAATAGTTGCAAGAAATGGGGCTCTTGTAACTTTGGATACTGAATTATCATCAGAAGATGAAATAAAAATATTAAGTGTTATAAGTGGCGGATAGGTTAAAGAAATGAACTGCGATAAATGTAAAGAAAATGCAATATATCAAGATCCAAATTTATGTAAAAAACATTTCATTGAATACTTTGAACAAAAAACAATCAATACAATAAAAAAATTTGGCATGATAAAAAATAAACAAGAAAAAATATGTGTTGCTGCATCAGGAGGAAAAGATTCAGTTGCACTATTATTCGTTCTACACAAAAAAGGATTTAATGTAGAAGCACTCGCAATAGATGAAGGAATAAAAGGATATAGGGATAGAAGCTTAGAATTTTTACAAGAATTTTGCAAAAAACATAAAATAAACTTAAAAATAAAATCATACAAAAAAGAAATAGGAAAAACAATAGATCAACTATCAAAAAAATACTCTCCAGCATGCAATGTATGCGGAACATTTAGAAGATACTTACTAGATCAACATTCAAAAGAATACAAAAAAATAGCGACAGGACACAATTTAGATGACGAAGCACAAGCAGTAATGATGAACATACTAAAAGCACAAACATCCCTTTTTGCAAGACAAGGACCCATGACAAAAGACATAGATGGATTTACACAAAAAATAAAACCATTTTACTTTATTAAAGAAAAAGAAATAATGACATATGCATTTCTTTTAGGATTAAACATAGACTTTGAAGAATGTCCATATGCACCACTAAGTTTTAGATCATATGTACGCGACTGGATAAACAAAGAAGAAAAAGAAAACCAAGGAACAAAACTAAACATAGTAACTCATTATTTAAAATTAAGAGAAGATATGCAAGATAATATTCAAAAAATAGAAACAAAGGAAAACAAGTTTTCCAAAGTTGTGAAAGATGCTTTACAACCAATAAAAAAATGTCATGAATGTGGATCTCCATGTTCAGGACTAATATGCAAAGCATGCAAACTAAAAGAAGAAATAAATGCATGAATTAAAAAAACATATTTTCTAAATCATTTAAAGACTCAATAACAAAATCAGCGCCATTATCAACAAGTTCTTTTTTATTATGAAGTCCTGTGGTTATTCCAATACCTAAAATACCTGTTTTTTTTGCTTGAATCATATCGTTGGGGTGATCGCCGACATAAACAGTTTCATTAGATTCAAAATTCAAATCATTTAAAGCTTTAAAAATAAGATTTGATTTAGAATCTGAACTTGACAATTTATCTTCAGGACCTAAAACAGTAACAAATTTTAAATTTTTATTTTCAATTTTACTCAAAAACTTTTTTATCGCGATAGAAGAACTATTTGAAACAATACCTAAAACAAAACCATTTTTTTGCAACATTAACAAAGAATCCTCACATAAAATTTCACGATGCATATATTCTTCAGATAATCTTTCAAGATACATTTTTTTTAAACAAGATCTATCCATAAAAGAATTTCTAACCAAAATATCATCAATATTTTCATCTATAGATTGACCAAAAATTCTATCAATTGTTATTCCCTCAATATTTAACCCTTCAGATTTCATTAATTCTAAAGTACTTAATGCAACAGGTTTACTATCAATTAAAGTCATATCAAAATCTAAAAGAATAAACTTAATCTTCTTTTTTAACATTCTCATCATCTTCTGAATCATTATCATTTACAATATTAGTATCAGAAGCTTCATCTTCCTCCTCTAATTCACCAGAAATTTCAGCAATCTCTTTATTTATTTTATCAATAGAAAATTCTTCATTATCTTCTGATTTTTGTTCACTTACTTTTGAATTTTCAGTTTCTTCTTTTTCATCATTTTCAGAAGTCTGATCATCATCTTCCAATTTAGGACGATATTCATCCAATTCTTTTTCAGCTTCATCAATACTTGTTTTTTTCTTATTTAATTTTTTTTCAAAATTAATTAAAAAATCATCATTTTGTTTCTCTTCACTTTTACTTTGTTCTAATTTTTTCATTCGTTCCATAATTTGTTCAGTAAATTCATTATCTTTATCATCTGCTTTGTAAACTTCAAGATTTCCAATTTTATCAATATCTGGCTTTTTAATATCTTTAAACAAAGCCCTAATATCTTTTTCACCTTCAACATCAAAATATTCAAAAAATTTTTCAGCTAATTTCAATTTATAAGTTCGACCATATTTTTCTCTAGTAACATAACCCTTATCTTCTAATAATTTAATATGATCATAAATACCGCTGCCTCTAATATCTTTAACTTCACTTTGAAGAACAGGATTCTTATACGCGATAACTGCTAAAGTTTCCATAACAGGCCTATCAAGTTCTGCTTCACTAACAACCTTTTGAACAATACTACTAAAATCCTCCTTAGGATTCATCTTCCAAAAACCATCTTCTTCAAAAATTTTAAGAGAAGTATCAATTTCATCATAATGTTTAATAAGCTCATTTAGAGCTTTTTTTAAATTCTTTTTAGGAATATCCGTCATCGCAATTATTTGATCTTCAGATAAATACCTACCACTTGCAAAAAGCAGGGCCTCAATTTTTTTCCAATCACTCATACAATCAGATTAAGAAATACTATTTTTAAATGTTTTGTATTGTTTTTTTACGTATAAAATAATAAATCTAATAAACAATTTCTTTATTATGTTCTTTTTTATACTTTTCAGTCCATGATTTTTCAAAATTAGGTGCTTCATATTCGCTATTTACTACTTGTTCATATCTAGGACCATTATGTTCATAATTTAAAGTAATTTTGTAAATTAATCCTTTTGAATTCGCAGTTAATATGTAAAATCCACCAGTTATGTAAGAATTTGTATGGTCTCTTTTGAATTCAAATTCTTTAACTATTTTTTTAGTATCAAATCCAATGTAATTCAACAATTTAAGAACTTCTTCTTTATCAAGACTTATTTTTTTATTAAATAACTGCATAGAATGTTTTTAATTAATACGTATATAAATTTTATTATTTTCTGGCTCTGGCCGGAAAAGAATAAATTTGTATACTGGAACACGGCACAACCTATGCATTCTCTTCGAGACTGCATGTGCCTCGATGGGCGCCAGTATACACAAAAGTGTTATTCCGGATAGAGCCTATTTTCTTTTATATTTTCCATCAATTAATTCAATCTTATCTTCCTTAATCATAGCTTCAAAGACCGGTTTTAAGTTTTCTTCATTTATACCAACAAGTTTACTAATTTCTTCACTTGTTTTTTCATCATTTGCTAAAGAAATTAATATACCATTTCTAACAACTGCATTAATATTTCTTTGAAGTAACTTATTTTGAGATTTTATCTCAATTAAGGTTCCGTTCATAACATGAACTTGACTTAATAAATCTCCAAAAAAATCAGTTAATTCTTTATCTTTAAATTTTAATTCAGCAGGTTCAATTATCTCCATACTTGCAGGAGCAAAATTAAAACCAATCCAAGATAAAGTAGCTAAATCTTTAACTAAAAGTTCAGCATCACAAAAAGAACTCCATAAATCTTTTGCTTCTTCAGGTTCACCAATTTCATGACCAACCCACTCCACATTTTCATTTTCTTTAACTTTATTAATAACTAATTCAAGAGCATTTTTTACATGTTCTTTAGGATTTCCAACTAATTCAAACATCACACTAATGTATAAATATCCTTTTTTTACTAATTCATCTGCTTGTTTTTCATCCATGACATTAAGAATTAAGTTTTCTCTTAAATAGTTTTGTTTTCTTTAATATATTTAAGAGCTCTTTTTTAAAAAGAATAACTAATCCAAATATTGATAAAATGATGATCAAAATCAAAGAAAAAGGTTCATTTTCATCAGAATTATTAGAAATTAAGCTTGATTCTTCTGTTTTTTCTTTAGAAACTATTTCTAAAATAGAATTTCCAGTTAATAAATTATTTTTGTTATTATTATTTTTAATAACTGGATATTGAGATGTATTTTTTTCTTTAATGAAATTTATTTTAGATAAATTAAGTTTTAACAACACAACATCTTGAAAGGCATCATCACAATACAATTCACTTTTTAAAAATTCATCAGGATTTTGAATCGAAATATTTGTAGATACTGTTTTATTTTGAGATTTAATTTCTTTTATTTCTTTTAAAGAACTAATTTTTAATAAACAATCATTCACATTCGTATTTATGTAAATAGGAATAATATTTTCAAAATTTTTTTTTCTTGTATAAAAAGATATAATTTTATATGGTTCTATTTTTTCTTTTAAAGAATTAATTTTAACATTGTTTATTTTTTTATCTTTTTTTATATTAATATCAAAAGTTTTTGAAAAATCCAAACCCTCAACTTTCAATTCATAATTTCCAGAAAAATCAACGTCTTTTAATATAATAGGGATTTTAAATTTAAAATTCGAATATTTATTTTCAACATAAAATTTAGAAACTTCAGAAACTTTTCCTCCTTTTTCTTCAACCCATACAGAGACTAAAGATTTTCCAGAATCTCCTTTATAACCTTCTAAAGTTAAAAAAAAATTATCATCAACAGAATTAGGATATTCCACATTTAGAAAAGGCTCTTTTAATTCATTTTCTTCACCTTTAAACACAACAAGTTCAAATACTTCATTTGAACAATTATTATTAGCAAAAATAAACGCAGGAGTATCTTTATCATACTTAGGTGTAAAACTTTTTTCAGATTTACTAGTTGTAAAATAAGCTTTTTTTAACAATTTACCATATAAATCTTCTATCCAATAACTAGTTTCATAAACTAATTTAGAAGATGAATCACAATCATCAATTTTAAATTTTAACTGTTCACCATATTCTAAAATATTTTTACTCAAATTTAAATTCAAAGAACAATCACAATCAACATTACCAGTATTAAATTCAGATTCATTAATAGTTTCATTTTCAGACATGTTTTGTGAAATATTTTTCGATGTACTATTAATAAATGTTTGATTTGTCGAGTCAAATAAATTTTCAACGAAAGATAAATTTTTACACTGAAAATTATTTATTAAATTAGGATCAAAATAATTATTACTTTTAATTTTTGTACAAAATAAATAATTTCCAGAAGAATTAATATTCACATATCCAAATCCAGATGAAGAATAATAATTAATTGATTTATTTATTTTATATTCGAAAAAATAATTAATTCCAGATAGATTCCAATAAACCTCAACAGATAAATCATCATTAAATGAAGGGGTATCATTATGATTTTTTATTAAAAGTAAATTATTGTACTCTGTAGATGTATTTAGTATATTTTCTAAAAGAATAGTTACAAAAACATCCTTTTCATAAATATTATCCGCACTAACAAAATTAACAAGTAAAAAAATTACGAATAATAATATGATTTTTTTCATAAAAGTTTACAAATTTAAATTATTAAAATCTTTTTCTTAACAAAAACCGAAAGACATCTGATTAAAACGAAAAACTTTCGAAATAAAGCAAAATTTATTAATAATTAAATATTGTCAACAAATAGAATGGATAATTGTATATTTTGCAAAATAATAAAAGGAGACATACCTTCAAAAAAAATATATGAAGATGAATATGTATTTGCATTTTTGGATATTACACCAGCCACAAAAGGACATACATTAATAATACCAAAAAAACATACGCCAAATATTTATGAAATACGTGAGGCTGACTTAAAAGCTTTAATATGCGCAACAAAAAAAATAGCTGAACTTTTAAAAGAAAAACTAGGAGCAAATGCATGCAACTTAATACAATCAAATGGAAAAATAGCTAATCAAGACGTTTTTCATTTTCATATGCATCTTGTCCCAAGATATGAATCTGATTTAATAGATCTTTGGGAAGGAATGAAACTTAGTAAACAAAAAAATAAAACACTAAATCTAGAAGATATTTTTAACAAAATAATTAATTAATTAAATAGGATATTTTCATTTGTATTTCGTCATTTTTTATTATTGAGTAACAGATACAAAAAAAGGACGCTAATACCGTAACCCTTAAAAACCGAAAGAAAGTTCTAAAATACATTCTAAAAACAGAAATTTGAGGAGGGAAACAATAATGAAACACGTATATTTTTTTGGCGGAGACCAAACAGAAGGAAAAAAAGAAATGAAACAAACACTAGGTGGCAAAGGAGCGAACCTAGCAGAAATGGCAGCAATAGGAGTACCAGTACCAGCAGGATTTACAATAACAACAGAAACCTGCGCAGAATACTATGATGAAGGAAAAAAAATATCAGAAGCAGCAAAACAAGAAATAGATGAAAACGTAAAAAAATTAGAAAAATTCATGGAAATGAAACTAGGAGACACACAAAACCCACTATTATTATCAGTAAGATCCGGCGCAGCAGTAAGCATGCCAGGAATGATGGATACAATTCTAAACTTAGGAATAAACGACGAAGTCGCAGCAGGAATAGCAGAAAAAACTTCAAATCCAAGATTTGCATGGGATTCATACAGAAGATTTATACAAATGTTCGGAGACGTAGTAATGGGAGTAGAACACCACGACTTTGAAAAAATCCTGGATACTGCAAAAGAAACAAAAGGAGTACAATTTGACACAGACCTAAGCGCAGATGACCTAAAAGAAGTAACACAAAAATATAAAGAATTAGTAAAAGAAAAAACAGGAAAAGAATTTCCAACAGAAGCAAAAGAACAATTACTAATGGCAGTAGAAGCAGTATTTGGATCCTGGAAAAATGACAGAGCAAACCACTACAGAAGACTAAATGACATAAGAGGATTAAAAGGAACCGCAGTAAACGTACAAGCAATGGTATTTGGAAATATGGGAGAAACAAGCGGAACAGGAGTATGCTTTTCAAGAGATCCAAGCACAGGAGAAAATGTTTTCTATGGAGAATACTTAATGAACGCGCAAGGAGAAGATGTAGTCGCAGGAATAAGAACTCCTCAACCAATAACACAACTAAAAGAAGTAATGCCAGAAGCATACGAAGAACTAGTAGCAATCTACAAAAAACTAGAATTACACTATAAAGACATGCAAGATATGGAATTTACCATACAAGACAAAAAACTATATATGCTACAAACAAGAAACGGAAAAAGAACCGCAGCAGCTGCAGTAAGAATGGCAATAGAAATGATTGACGAAGGATTAATTGATGAAAAAACAGCAATACTAAGAGTAGATCCTGCATCACTTGATCAACTACTACACAAACAATTAGATGTGGTAGCAAAAGAAAAACATCAAGCACTAGGAAAAGGATTGCCCGCATCACCTGGAGGTGCTGTAGGAAAAATAGCATTCAACAATGACTCCGCAGTAAAAATGAAAGAAGCAGGCGATGTAGTAATTTTAGTAAGAAATGATACAAGCCCAGAAGACTTAATAGGAATGGATGCAGCAGCAGGAATACTAACAGCAAAAGGAGGCATGACCTCTCACGCAGCAGTTGTTGCAAGAGGAATGGGAAAATGTTGCGTTAGTGGCTTAGGAGAAGCAAAAATCTCAGAAGCAAATAAATCCTTGGAATTAGGCGGAGAAAAATTCACAGAAGGAGATTACATAACTTTAGATGGAAGTAGCGGAGAAGTATTCTCAGGAAAAATTCCAACAACAGACCCAGAACTATCAGGAAACTTCGGAAAACTAATGGAATTAGCAGACAAACACAGAAAACTAGGCGTAAGAACAAACGCAGAAACGCCAAGAGATTGTCAGCAAGCAGTAAAATTCGGAGCAGAAGGAATAGGTCTATGCAGAACAGAACACATGTTCTTTGAAGGCGAAAGAATTAAAGCAGTAAGAGAAATGATAATGAGTGAAGACTTAGAAGGAAGAAAAAAAGCACTAGCAAAAATTAAACCATTTCAAAAACAAGACTTCTACGAACTCTTTAAAATAATGAATGGCAAACCAATAACAATAAGATTACTTGATCCGCCACTACACGAATTCTTACCAAGAGAAGAAGCAGACATAAAAGAACTGTCAACCGAACTCGGTGTGACTGTGGAACAGCTTAAACAGAAAATTGAATCATTACATGAAGTGAACCCGATGCTTGGACACAGAGGATGCAGACTAGGAGTAACATATCCAGAAATAACAGAAATGCAAAGCGAAGCAATCTTTGAAGCAGCAAAAGAAATCAGCGAAAGCGGCGTTTTGGGTTCAGACTCACAGGTCACTGTTGAGGTGATGGTTCCTTTAATTGGAAATGTTGAAGAATTCAAAAACCAAAAAGAAATAATAATTGCTGTAGCAAACAAGGTTTTAGAAGGAAATGACAACGTTAAATACATGGTAGGAACAATGATCGAAGTCCCAAGAGCGGCACTAACAGCAGATCTTATAGCAAAAGAAGCAGAATTCTTCTCATTTGGAACAAACGATTTAACCCAAATGACACTAGGATTCTCACGTGATGACGTAGGAAGTTTTGTACCTGAATATATAGAAAAAGGAATACTTGAAAGAGACCCATTCCAAGCACTAGATCAAACAGGCGTAGGACAACTCGTAGAAATGGCAGCAAAAAAAGGCAGAGCAACAAACGAAAAAATCAAACTAGGCATCTGTGGAGAACACGGCGGAGAACCAAGTAGTGTAGAATTTTGCCACAAAGTAGGATTAAACTACGTAAGCTGCTCACCATTTAGAGTGCCTATCGCAAGACTTGCCGCGGCACAAGCAGCTTTGAAAGAAAACTAATGCTATGCATTAGATTCTTCAAAAACAAGTTTTGAAGAAAACTAATTTTTTTATTTTTTAAATATTTTTTTTAGATTATACATATTTTATTTTAAATGGTTAAATATAAATAAGATTAATTTCTATAATTTATAAAAGAGGGAAGAATGGCAAAAAATCCATTACAATTTTTAAAACCAACAAGTCTTATAGAATTAAATCACAAACTAGCACATTTTATACATGGCAGATTATGGATGAAAGTACTACTAGGAATGTTTCTAGGAATATTCATAGGTATAGTTCTTGGTCCAGATGCAGGACTTGTAAGCAAAGAAACAGGAATAATAATTTCTGAATGGTTAGCTCTTCCAGGAACAATATTCATAAATATAATCCAAATGATAGTTATACCTCTAATAATTGCATCAATAATAAATGGAATTGCATCAAGCGAATCAGTAAAACAACTAAAAAAAACTGGAATCTCAATAATAATTTATTTTATTATAACAACAACCGTTGCAATACTTATAGGAATATGTCTTACATCGATAATTAATCCAGGCAATTATATTGATAAAGATTTACTAACACAAACCAAAGGAATGCAACCAGACGTAGATAAAGACTCATTTACAGTACCTTCTGCAGAAGAAATACCTCAACAAATTGGTACAATGTTACCAACAAACATATTTGGTTCTCTTCTAAATGGAGATATGTTAAAAATAGTGATATTCAGTATAATTTTAGGTATAGCACTCATAAATTTAAAACCAAAAAATTCAAAACCCTTACTAAATTTACTAGATTCAATACAACAAGTAAGCATGACAATAGTAAAATGGGCCTTAACATTAGCACCAATAGCAGTTTTTGGATTAATGACTAAATTAACTTCTAGATTTGGTATTAATTTACTTGCAGGTCTTGGAATATACGTACTTACAGTCATAGCAGGACTAATCTTACTCATAATATTTTATATGATCATAGTTTATATATCTTCAAAAAAGAAACCTATAACTTTCCTTAAAGAAATAAAAGAAGTTCAATTATTAGCATTTTCAACAAGTAGCTCTGCAGCAGTAATGCCAGTAACAATGAAAACTGCACAAGAAAATTTAAAAATTAAAAAAAGCGTATATGAATTTTTAATACCAATAGGAACAACAATTAACATGGATGGCACAGCATTATACCAAGCCGTTGCAACAATATTCTTAGCACAAGTATTCGGAGTAGAATTAGGACTAATATCAATACTTCTTATAATCGTAACAATAGTTGGAGCAAGCATAGGAAGTCCTGGAACGCCAGGAGTTGGAATGGCAATACTTGCAGTAGTATTAACAAGCGTAGGAATTCCTGCAGCAGGACTCGCACTAATAATAGGTGTTGACAGACTACTAGATATGAGCAGAACAGCAACAAACGTAACAGGAGATTTAACAGCATGCGTATTCATGAACAAATTTTTAAATATTGATAAAAAAAGAAAAAAAGTATGATTGCGTTTTGATAAATTATGTGCTTGAAAAATTTACAAATTTTCTGAATGACTAAAATTCCTAGAAACATTTATTTATAAATTTTTTAAATTAACTGCATCATCTATTTTTTCTATTCTTTTATGCTCAGTAAATATTGTCTTAGTGTTATTATAAACTATATTTAAAGGGCTTTTTAATCCATATTCCTTAGCTAAATCATTCATAAATCCTTTATTTGCTAAATGATAATTATTGTCTAATGAAATTAATTCTTCACTAGATACAACATTCAAATAAAATGCTGCAGTTAAAGCATTTTTAGCATGGTACATTTCCGAAGTCCAAAATGTGAATTTTATTCCATTATCTTTAAGAATTTTACCAAATACGGCTCCACCGCAGAGTCTTAATGCATTATATTTTATATCTTTAAATTCTTCAAACGAGTTTATTTTAGTAATTAACGTTCTTTCTTTTTTTTCACCACCAAATACATTAGGCTCGTACACTAGGTAGTTTTTTTCTACACAATCATCACAATATTTTTTGTAATAGAGCTCTTTAAATTCTTTAGGAGGTTCAATTAAAAACTTTAAATCTAAAAATATATGCTCAGGATTTATCTTTTCAATTTTTTTAAGTGCTGAAGGTATATCAAAAGTCCTTTTTAATAAATGCAACATATGATCTTTATTAGAACTATTTTCCATATAATAAATATAATCAGTACAAAGTTCTACTTTAGGTTCAGTTAAAACATGAACTTCGTGTTTATTAAATCCTTTCTTACTATATGTTTTGGTAATATTCCAAGAATTTTTATTTTCAGATTCCACAAAATTTATTGTTTTTTCTAAAGCGCCATCATTAAAATTATCAAATCTTTGTATTCCATAAAGAGATTTAGTTTGTAAACCTGTAAATCCATTATCAATTAACAAAACTTTTGACATACAGCAAGAAGTAAATCTGTATATTAATAGCTTTCGCATTTAATACTTTTTTATATTGATTAAAGGATATTTAGAATTTTTTTTTTAAAGAAAACATTTATATTTCTATTAAATTAAAAAAATACAAAAGAGGTGTAAACTTATTGAATCCTTATCTTAGAAGAGTTGGAAAAGAAGATTCACTCAGATTATTTCCAGGAATATATGTAAGAGATTACTATCATTTGTTAAAAGAAATAAAATATATGACTGCAAAAGAGTTCAAACAATATTTAGCAAATCACCCAAAAGAAATTGAAAATTGGGTAAAAAACGTATTTACAGATATATATTTACATAAAAAAATAACAAAAGCAAAAACAAGAGTACAATACATATCAGCTTTAACTACAAGAATAAATTATTTAGAAAACAAATTCGAAGGAACCTGGCCAAACAAAAGAGACATCCCATATTTATTTGCAGGAATTATATTGTTATTAGCATTCGTTTTAGTAATAGCATTTTATTATGCTCCAAAAATAAATTTACAAGAACAAACAATTGCAAGAATATCTTCTGATTCAAAAGAAACAATAGGAACGATATTAGGCTATGAACAAAAATTACAAAAAAGTGAATATGAAATAGAAAAATTAAAACAAGAACTTAATAGAAAAGAAGAAACAATAATACTTCCAATTGAAGATGAAATCCCAGCACCCAAAAATAGAATAAATCGTGAAGATATAGAATTAACAAATAATTCTTTAACAATTCATAAAACTGATTTATATGTAGCAGAAATTGCAAATACAGGTTCGATGCTTCCATTATTTGATTCACATTCAGAAATTATTCAAATTGTTCCAAAATCAGAAAAAGAAATAAGTCCAGGAGATATCATAAGTTTTACAAATGAAAATAAAATATATATTCACAGAGTAAAAGAAATAGGATATGATTCTGCAGGATGGTACGCAATAACAAAAGGAGATAATGTTTTAGGACAAGATCCATTAAAAATAAGATTTGGAAGTGTAAAAAAAATTCTTGTAGGTATATTATATTAACAATTAGGCTCTGGCCGGAAAAGAATAAATTTGTATACTGGAACACGGCACATAGAAGAAGAGCATATACTGGCGAAAGTCAAAATTAAGCAGAAGTAGATAGAGAAGCAGCAGAAAAATCAGGGGTTAATTATTCTAGAGCAGCATAATTAAATTTAATTATATTCTCTATTGAAAATAAATATTGTCTTTCATAACAGCTATAAATAGAATGATCTTTTTATTTATTGAGGAAGCATTTTGGATAAATATGACTATTTGTTAAAAAAAGCAAAAAAAGAAGGAATAAATAATTTTGCTGCAGGAGTGATTTTAGGAGATACTAAAAAAATAATTCTTTTTGAAAGACCACAAAATTATGATAAAGGAAAGTTAAAAGATTTAGTTGGCGGTAAATTAAAAAAAGGAGAATCTATTCTTGAAGGAATTACTAGAGAAAGTTTAAAAGAAATAGGAGTTATACCACAAATAAATAATTATTTAGGACATTACGATTTTTTAAAATATAATTCTTTATTTAGATATTTTGTATTTTTAGGAGATTTAGGAAATATACATTTAACAGATAAAGTGTTAAAAAAACATTTATCTTTAGGACATGAACATAAAAAATATGTTAAAATAAAACCAGCTCTTGTTTCAAGATATAATATAAGATATCCAATAAAAAAAATGATATATGAAAATTTAGTAAATTAATTTTTAGAAAGAATTTTTATCTTAATTTCTGATTCGATTTGTTTATCTTTCAATTTTTGAATTTCTTTTTTTAAATTTTCATTTTCTTTTAAAATAAGATCTAACGTTGATTGAATTCGAATTACATCTTCTTTAACTTTTTTGAATGAATCTGCCACGTTTTTTTGAAAGCTCATATGTTTTCCTCTTTTTAATTATTTATTATTTATTTTATTTGTTTGAAAGTTGATAATTTCTGTATATATTTGTAAAAATTTTCTCTGTTATTTTTACCAGCAGATTTGTTATTTTTGAAGTTTTTACATAAAACACTCATTTTTGCTCTGTTTTCTTTTGAATTTGTTTTTTTGAAATGTTTAAGAACTTGAGCCATTTCATGTTCTTGATTACAAGCAACTAAATTAGCATCTCTAGATGCACTTTTTTTTGCTATTTTTTTAGTTGATTTAGAACTTTTTTTAACTTTTTTAGCTTTTGTTGTTTTTGTAGTAACTTTTGTTGTTGTTTTTTTAACTCGTTCATTTAATTTTTCATTTTTTATCTTTATTGTTGAAATAGATTTTTTTAATTCTGAATTAGCTTTTTGCAAATTTGCAATATGGCTTTCTAATTTTCTTATATCTTTTTTTACATTATTAAACGATAATTCAACATTTGATTTGAAATTTTCCATAATATACACCTCGATAATTTTAGATAGATTTAGTTATATATAAAGTTTTTGAATATTTACTATTATAAAGTGGTTAATATGTTTATGTTCTATATGGAAGCTAAATAAAGATATCTTTAAAAACAAACAAAAAAGACTAATTTCATGAACTTACCAAAAAATGCTAAAAAAGTCTTCTCTGGGACGCGATATGATACATATCAATGGGAACAAGAAATGTATGATGGAACAAAAACAATATTTGAAGCAATAAAAAGAAATCCATCAGTACAAATAATTCCAATAATAGGGGATAAAATATTACTAGCAAAAGAAGAACAACCATTTAGAGGAAAATTTACAGGAATGATAGGTGGTGAATGCGATGCTAGAGAAAAACCAGAAGAAAGCGCAAAAAGAGAATTAATTGAAGAAACAGGTATGGAATCAGAAAACTTAATTTTATGGAAAAAAACAAGTTTTGGAATTCAAATTAACTGGGATACATATTATTACATAGCAAAAAATTGTAAAAAAATACAAGAACCAAATCCTGGAAACGGAGAAAAAATTGAAATTTTAGAAATAACTTTTGATGAATTATTTAACGAAGTAGAAAAAGAAGAATTCAGAAACAAATCATTCAAAGAAATTCTATTTAGAATAAAACACACTCCCGGCGAAAAAGAAAAACTAAAAAAACAATTATTTGAATAAAAATAAATAACACAAAGTTTATAAAAACAATTTCTGTAAAATAAGATATGGAACTAGAATTTCACGGAGCAGCTCAAGAAGTAGGTAGAAGCTGTATAGAATTAAGATTAGATGATGGCGATCGATTTTTATTTGATGTTGGAATAAAATTTTCAGAAGGAGGATTAGTTTTTCCAGAAAAAGTATTGGAAATAAAAGAATTAGACGGCGTATTCTTAAGTCATGCACACCTTGACCATTCAGGAGGATTACCTTTATTTGAAAATAAAGACTTAAAAGGACCTATATTTTCAACAAAACAAACATTAGCAATATCAAGAATTTTACTAAAAGACTCATATAAAATAGCAAGAATAAGAAATTTACATCCAGCATACGATTTAGATGACATAAAAGAAGTATATAGAGATTCTCTATTTGTGGAATTTGATCAATGGTATGTACATAGAAATATAAGATTTATGTTCTTAAATGCAGGACACATTCCAGGATCTGCAATGATACTAGTAGAAGCAGAAGGAAAAAGGATATTATATACAGGAGATATAAACACAAGAGACTCACAATTAATGTATTCTGCACATGCAAATCCAATATTAAAAGAAAAAAGAGTTGATGTAGTAATAACAGAATCAACATACGGTGATAAAGAATTGCCCGATAGAGAAGAATTAAGAAAAAAATTTATACAAAGTATAAAAAAAACAATTAAACAAGGAGGATCAGTTCTAATACCAACTTTTGCACTAGGAAGAGCACAAGAAATACTAATAATGTTATCTGAAGAAGATTTTGGAGTTCCAATATTTATGGAAGGAATGTGTAATACAATAACAAGAAAAATATTACAAACCCCAAGCAAATACGTAAAAAATAAGAAAAAA
Source organism: Candidatus Woesearchaeota archaeon (assembly GCA_021736975.1). GTDB lineage: Archaea > Nanobdellota > Nanobdellia > Woesearchaeales > 21-14-0-10-32-9 > JAIPET01. The sequence continues at coordinate 13,364 of JAIPET010000012.1, read as the reverse complement.
TTATCAGATGTGTTTTATCATAAAATACAATGGATAGGCAGTCCAAGAAGAAGAAACAAAATATTAAAAAAACAAGGAATATTCATAACAACAAGTGGGATGATGCAAGGAGGACCAGTTTTAAGTTATCTAAAAGAACTGTGGCATAATCCAAAAAATAAAGTTACATTAATGGGCTTTCAATGTAAAAACACAAATGGAAGACATTTACTTGAAGAAGGATTTACCTACATAGATGGATGGAAAACAACAGTAAAATGTCAAGTAGAAAAATATGATTTTTCAGGTCACGCAGATTCTCAAGGAATAAAAAATTTATTGCTAGCAATAAATCCTAAAAAAATATTTTTTCAACACGGAGATCCAATAGCAATAAAAAATATGAAGGATTGGTCAGATAAAGGAATAACTAGTAAAACATTCTCTCCAGCAGTTGGATCTGTATATAAAATATAATTTTCTATTTTATAATGATAACAAAACTTTTAATACTCACATATATCATTAAAAAATACAAAAAGGGGTAAAATTATGGGTTTATTTGGTCTAGGGAAGAAAAAAGAAGAAAAAGAAGCACCTCAAATTGAAAAAGTGCAACTTCCAGGAAATTCTAAAGTGGGTACGACGACAGTCCAAGAAGAGAATGCATCTTTTCAAGTACCTGATTTTTCAGAAGATGATTTAGATTTTGATTTAGATGTAAATGAATTTTTACCTGAATTAAAATCAGAAAATTCACAATCAGAAGAAAAACAACAAGGAATGTCGATGAGAGAACAAATGGAACTACAAAAATCTCTTAATCCTACCACGCAAAATGAAAATCAGGAAGAACCAAAGAACATAAATTTAAAAGTGAATACAATTAAAATAGATCAACAAAATCAAGGAAATCAACAAAATTCTACGCAACCTACTTTTAATCAACCAGAAATTAAACAGCCAAATATTGAAAGAAAGCCTATTATGCAACCTACTTTTAATCAACCAAATATTAAAAAATCAAATTCTTTACCAACAAAATTAAATGAAGATATTGAAAAAATACAACAACAAGATACTTCTTTTCAAGAAAATAATCTTGACGAAAATTCAAATGATTTTTCAACTCCAAATTTTGATGAAGAACTAAATTTTCCAGACGAAAATCAATCACCAGAATCAGAATCTTTTGAAGAAAATCCACAAACAAAACAGGATTTAGATTTAGAAGAAAAAATATTTTCTGAAAATAAAGAACCTGACAAAACTAATGAAACAGATTTACCAAAATTTGAAATAAAACCAAAACAATCAACAACAAATCAACAAAAAGAATTTATAGAAAAAGAAGACTATAAAAAATTCTTAGTACGAGAAGACGAAATAAAAGAAGAATCTAGAGATAATAAAAAATTAACAGAAACAATATTGAAACATCACGATGAACAACAAATATTATATGAGTATACAGAAAAAATAATAGAAGATATAAAAACAAGATTATTAGAACTTGATGAAAGAATCTTTGAAATCAATCAAAATTACTAGAGGGAAAAACATGCAAGATAAACCAATATATATTAAAATCGAAGAATATGAAAAAGTAGAAGAGATTATAAGAAATATAAGACAAATGATAAATCATGCAAAACAAAAAATGTCAGAATTAAGAAAATTAAAAGCAGAAGAAGAAAATAGTTTAAAAGACTGGCAACAAAAATTAGATAAAATGCAACTAACAATAGATGAAATGCAAAAATACCTGAATTAAAATGTACTTCTCAAAAATAAATAATCCAAATCAACTAAGAAAAGAAGTTTTATTAGCTGCAAAAGAAGCAATAGTTATTCTATCAAGACAAAAAAAAGCAATAGATCTAAAACAAAAAAAACAACATTTAACAGAAGAAATAACACAAACAATCACAGAAATACACAAACAAGTAAAAAATTTAGATGCAATTTTACCAAATAAAGAATTAAAAAAAGAACCAATAAAAGAAACAAGAAACCAAATAAAACCTATGATTTTAAAAAAATTTGAAATCCCAAAACAAAACAAACAAGAAAAAACAAAATTACAAAATTCTGAAATAACAGATTTAGACAGACTTGACTACACACTAAAAAAAATAGAAGACAAACTAGCAAAACTAGAAAATTAATTCTATATCTTAAAATATATAAAGAGGAAAACAAATAATGATATTTATGTTTGAAAATATAACCTTTTTTGGAATGAGTCTTGGAAGAATAATACTAATAATATTTACAGCAATAATGACAATAATAATAGAAAAAATAATTAGAAAATCAATCAATAAAAGTCTTAAAAAAAATCATGAAATAGGAAAAGATAAAAAAACAGGATTAGCAGTATCAAAATATCTAATCTCTGTGCTAATATATGTTCTTGGAATGATAGTTATAATAACACTAATACCAGGACTTCAAACATTAGCAATAAGTATGCTTGCAGGAGCAGGAATATTAGCAGTAGTACTAGGATTTGCATCACAAGCAGCAGTATCAAACATAATAAGTGGAATATTCATAGCGATCTTTAAACCGTTTAGGGTTGGAGACATAGTAAAATTCCAAGATAAAACAGGAACAGTAGAAGATATAACCTTAAGACATACAGTCTTAAGAAATTTTGAAAACAAAAGATACATTGTTCCAAACGCAATAATAAGTAACGAAGTAATAGAAAATTTCAATATAGAAGATGAAAAAATATGCTCTCATATCGAAATAGGAATAAGTTATAATTCAAATGTAGATAAAGCAATAAAAATAATGAGAAAAGAAATATTAAAACATCCTAATTTAATAGATAATAGGACTCCTGAAGATATAAAAGAAGGAAAAGAAAAAGTAACAATAAGAGTTATGCAATTAGCAGATTCAGCAGTTGTAATAAGAGCTTGGGCATGGTCACATTCACCAGGAGAAGGCTTTGAACTAAAAACAGATATGTACAAAAAAATAAAACAAGAATTCGACAAGAATGGGATTGAAATACCGTTTCCACACAGAACAGTATACTTAAGACAAGAAAAACCACTAAAAATAACAAAAACTACAAAAAGATAAAAGCGTATCAAAATAAACATAAATCTTTAAAAAACAAAACAAATTCTCAATATATGTTACTCACAAATGGGGGGGTAGCAAAGCCTGGTTAAATGTGCCAGACTCAAGTAACTGGTTACGCTCGCTTAAGACGCAAAACCAAGTGGAGCACAAGACTCCACGACTAAACATATTTGAGTGTTGAGCTAAAAGAAATTTTGGCGATGAAAGACAAACAAAAGCATTCCACTACGAAGACAATCTCTACAAAGAGATAAACTTTCAAATAAAAATCGGTTTGAGGAATCTGGTCCCGTAGGGGTTCGGGGGTTCGAATCCCTCCCCCTCCATGAACGAAGTGATTGGAGTGGAGGCTCAGAACGAAAGTGATGATGTCTCCCCCTCCATCTTTTAAAAAAAAGCTGGACCAAAAAAGCGGGCATGAAGCCCACTGAAATTTTAATCTAGCGAAGTGAATTGAGTGAAGGTTCAAAATCTTAAGATTTTGTTCACCTCTTCATTCATTTTTTTTAACAATATTTAAAAACTAATAATTCGATTTTTAATATATGGATGCGTTCTTGGAATTAGGGATAATAATCTTGCTGACATTAATTATAACATTTATAATAAGAGCACTAAAACAACCAACAATAATAGGATATATATTATCAGGAATTCTTGCAGGACCTTATTTTTTAGATCTAATTAAAAACACAGAAACAATACACTTATTATCTCAAATAGGAATAGCCCTTTTACTTTTTATAGTCGGAATAAGCCTAAATCCAAAACACATCAAAGAAACAGGAAAAGTTTCAGTAATAACGGGCGTTGGACAAGTTATATTTACAAGTATCGCAGGACTATTAATTTGTTTATTACTAGGATTTACACTTGTTGAAAGTATATATGTAGCAGTCGCAATAACTTTTAGTTCAACAATAATAATAATGAAATTACTTTCAGATAAAGGCGCGCTGCAAACACTTTATGGAAGAATAGCTATGGGATTTCTAATCGTACAAGATATAATTGCAGCATTAATTTTAATGATGGTTCCCGCGCTAGCAAGTCAAGAAGGAAATATTGTTTTATCAATAACAGAAACATTACTAAAAGGAATAGGGATAATTGCAATAATTTTACTATTCGGATATACTTTTTTGCAAAAAATAGTAGAAAAATCTGCGAAAAATCAAGAAGTTCTACTCTTATTATCAATATCTTGGGTGCTAGTAGTTGCAAGTATATTTCACCTAGTAAATTTTTCAATAGAAATAGGAGCATTAATAGCGGGAATAACCTTAAGCGCATCAAAATACAGACACGAAATATCCTCAAAGTTAAGGCCGATGAGAGATTTTTTTTTAATACTATTCTTCATATTATTAGGTTCGCAATTAATAATACAGGACGTAATAATACACATGCCAACCATATTGATTTTATCTGCATTTATACTAATAGGAAATCCGCTGATAGTTATGGTGCTAATGGGATTGTCTGGATACACAAAGAAAAATGGTTTTATGGCAGGACTTACAGTAGCACAAATAAGTGAATTCTCCTTGATATTAATAGCACTAGGACTAAACATAGGACACCTAACAGAAACAATAATGTCAATAGTAACAATGGTTGGATTAATAACTATAGCAGGCTCAACTTATATGATTATGTACTCAGATAAAATTTATAATAAACTAAAAACTGTCTTAACTATTTTTGAAAAAAAAGGAAAAAAGAAAGATCAATTCGACCATCACATAGGAAAGCAATATGATGCAGTGATGATTGGATGTAACAGAACAGGCCATGAAATTTTGCATATGCTCAAAAAACAAAAATATAAAATTCTAGTTATGGAATATGACCCTGAAACTGTAAAAAAACTCACAAAAGAAGGTATAGATGTAATATATGGAGATGCATCAGATATAGAAACAATAAACGAAATAGATTTCAAAAATACAAAAATCTTGATTTCAACAATACCTGATTTTGAAGCAAACTCAATGATGCTAAATATGGTTAAAGATCTCAACAAAAAAATGATGACATTTATGGTTGCGAATGAAGCAGAAGAAGCAATAGAATTATATGAAAAAGGCGCGAGTTATGTGATAGTGCCTCACATGGTTGGCGGATTTCATGCATCAGCAATACTTGAAAAACATGGATTTGATATTAAAAAAATACTCAAAGAAAAAATTAAACATAAGAATAGGTTGAAAAAAATACATAAAGAATCTGCATAAAAATATCAAAATTTATAAACAAGTTTTCTCTCTGCGTTCTTATGATAGAAATAATACCTGTAGGAGGGTATAGTGAAATAGGACGAAATTGTACGATTGTTAAATGGAAAGATGAATCTGTAATGATGGATTTTGGTTTAATGATGGAAAATTATACTACGATTCAATCAGAATATGATGAAATACCTACATCTGTATTAATAAGAGAAAATGCAGTGCCAGATATTGAATCAATTCCTGATGAAATAAAAAAATTGAATGCAGTAGTGATAAGTCACGCACATTTAGATCATATAGGAGCAATACCATATTTTACAGGAAAACTAAAAGCACCAATATATGGGAGCAAATTTACGATAGAAGTAATAAAAGCAATTTCTTCAGATAAAGGAAAAAAAATTCACAATCAATTAATTGCAAAAAAAACGGATTGCAAATTTAAAGTATCAAAAAACATAAAAGTAGAATTCATTCATGTTACTCACTCAACACCACAATCAGTAATAATAGCAATACATACACCTGATGGAGTAGTAGTTTATGCTAATGATTTTAAACTTGATGATGAACCTGTATTAGGAGAAAAAACAAATTTTGAAGCATTAAAAAAATTAAAAAATGTAAAAGCATTAATAATGGATTCTTTATACGCATTACAATTTGGAAAATCAAAAACAGAATTAGAAACAAGAAAAGAACTAAAAAAAATATTAATTGAAGAATCACACAAAAATAAAAATATATTAATAACAACATTCTCAAGCCAAATAGCTAGACTAAAAACAATAAAAGACATAGCAGAAGAAATAGGAAGAGAAGTAGTTTTTGTAGGAAGAAGTTTAAACAAATATATAGAAGCAGCAAAAAAAGCAAAAGTAACAGATTTAACAAAAAATGCAAAAATAATAAAATTCGGTTCACAAATAGAAAGATACTTTAGAACTAATAAAGACACGACAAAATCAATATATGTTGTAACAGGACACCAAGGAGAACCAAACGCAGTATTAAGCAGAATGAGTAAAGGAAAATTCTTCCCGTTTAATGATGAAGACTCTGTAATATTTTCTTGCAATATAATACCTATAGAAGAATGTTTTCAAAATAGAGAAAGATTAGAAAAAGAACTAAAAGCAAGAAACATAGAAGTAATAAAAGGAATACACAGTTCTGGACATGCACAAACAGAAGAACATAAACAATTAATACAAATATTAAAACCAGAACATATATTGCCAACACACGGAGATCCTGAAATGTTAGAAGCTCAAAGACAACAATGCAAATCATTAGGATACGAAGATAAAAATATACATATATTAAAAAACTTCTCAAAAATATATTTGTAATCATTCTACGGTAAATACAAAAACAAAGTTTTTAAAATAAACTATTCTCTTAAATTAAAATGAATGGTTTAATAAGTAAAAAACCAAAGTATAGAATATTAGAAGTAAAACCAAATGGATTAACTGGTAATAAAATAAAAGTAAGATATTATGATACAGAAAAATATCAAATACACGAATCAGAATCAAATTGGGACTACATAACTCCATCTATAGAAGTTTTGTATGAAAAATATGGCTACACAATAGAAGAATTACTTATTGAATTGGAAAAATCATTTCCCAAAGGAAAATTCTTTATAAAAAATTACGGATCTACAAAAGCAAAATTTACTCAAGAAGAATTACAAGGAGAAAAAATAACCTTGCAAGTAAGTCAAGATATTCTAAAAAATTTTAAAAAAAAAGCAAATTTGGATAAAACACAATTTGGAGATATACAACACTATTTACCAGATGAAAAAAGCGTAATACTGTGGCATCTTGGTTCAAGAGAAGACAAAAAAAACTTAGAGTTTTTTATAGATGAAGAACATAAAAAACAAATATTCATTAAAAATTCTCCTAGAAGATATCTTGCAAGAACAATAAAATTAGATGATGTAAGACTAGAAAATGCAAAAGATTACATAGCTTTAACATTTCCAGAAATAAATCCTGAACACATAGAACAAAAGAAAACATATTTACAACTAAAATTAGAAAAAAAAGAATTAAAACTTCTTAGAAATGAAAAATATTTTAGAATATTTGAATACAAATCAAAAGCTTTTGCATCAGAAAAAGAAGCAGAAGAACATTTAGAAGAAACAATAAAAATAAAACAAATAGATAAATATATAGATAAAAAAATAATAATATCTGAAAGAGATAAAAAAAATAAAATAAATTTTTTTGTAAAAATAAATTCTGCAAAATCAAATACTAAAATTATAGAAAAATTATCAAACTTAGGATATACAGAAAATCTAAATCAAAGAAATAAACAACAAATAAGTTCGAGAGAACAAAAATGGGATCCGCTAGATGAAAATATATCTTCAGGACAATTAAGAGATTTTTTTCCAACACATAATTGTTATTATCCTTCTTTTTCAATCAAATATCAAAGAAATGCAAAAGAAAAAGCATTTGACTATTTTGGAAATGGAAAATCAGATCTTGAAATTGCAATAGATGATGCATACAAATTCTACAGGAAAAATACAGCAGTAATCGATATAGAAGTAATAGATTATGATCCTGATGAAATACCTAGTGGAAGAATATTTATGGCTGTATTAAGATCGGAAACTGAAAATAAATTATACATAATAAAAGAAGTCTGGCAAAATGATAAACTAAAAAAACAAATACAAAACAAATATAAAAAATTTAACGGAGATATAATTTACACCGAAGACGAAATAGACTTAATAGCAGTGATGCATCAAGACGCGAAAAAATATGAATACATAATAGGGCATAATTATCTTGGTTATGATTATAAACATCTTGCAAAATTTAATAATGAAAAAAAATTAGATAATATAGTAAAAGAACAAGTAAATCAAAAAAGAAAACAATACAAATCAAAAAGACTATGGACAAAATCAAAACAAAAATCAATGGATTCTCTGAAATATTTGAAATCAAGAATAGATCTTCTAAAAGACCATAAACTATCGACATTTGCAGGATTTAAAAAATCAATAGAATACTTAGAAATGATCGATTTAGTAAAAAAAGGATCTCTTTTGTCTTTATCAAAAGTTATAGACTACACTTTTGAAGACGGATTAAGAACAAAAGAATTAATGGATAAACTACTATTTAATGCAGTAATAGAATGTTTTGCAATAAATCAAGATCTCCCAAGAGTGTTCAATAACAACCCACTAATAAATTTCTACGACTCAGGAAAAAGAGAATATTTCATGAAAATGAACACATACAGAAATAGACATGATAGAAGTTATAAAAAACACATAGAAAAACTAAACGCAAGAATGAGTCCGGAAGAAATACTTGAAGAGCTAATAAAAGATGTTATGCAAGAAGAAGGAATACATAATACAGAAATATATTATCCTAAAACTATTTTTAATGCATTTAGTGAAATAATAGAAAATGATCCTCTGAAAAAAATGATAAAAGATAGAATAGAAAAAGAAAACAATCCAATATTAAAAGCGGATTTAATATCAAAACTAAGTGCATCAGTCCACGTATTAGTAGACAAAGCAAAAAATTACATAGAAGTAGCAGGACATACATTTGGAAAATATGTTGAACCTGAACAAATATATTCTTTTTTGAAAGAAAAAGATCCGGAAAAAGTCACCGAAGCATTTTTACAAGAAAAAGATTTCGAACTAAGTAGACTGAGCTGGATATATGGAATAGAATATGGTGCAAAAAGAAGAAAAGAAAAGTATGAAGGAGTTCCAGTTGAAAAAACAATCATACATTTCAATAATTTGTTGGCTGAAGAAATACAAAAATTAAAAAAGCAGCCAATAAAAGGAAGAACAAAAAACTATTTGATAGGGAATGAAATAGATGGTATAAAAATAGGAAATATCAGAGCATTAAACCTGACAAAAGGAGGACCTCATAAAATTATAGGAAAGATAACTGAAGGAGAATATTTATACGATTTTTTTGGAAATATGAAAATGCCAAATAATGAATTAATAAAATCATTAATCGACAAAATAATTTTTCAAGGAAACTCAATAAATGTAGAAGATATAAAAAAAATATTATGTCTTGATGATGAAGAAAAAGAAAAATATAGACATGTAATAAGGGCTATATCTGGCATAGATCCTAAATATCTCAAAAAAGAACATATAAATTCCATAAATATAAGTAAAGATGGTAATTTTAAAATGAAATATAAACAAAATAAAAAATCACATGGATTTGATCAATACAATTTATTTTAAAAAATATAAAAATTAATCACTATATGGAAAATAATTCTTTTTTGTGTAGTAAAAAGCAAAAAAGTATATAAAGAAGGTCTCACTATCAAATCTTAGGAGGAGAAAAATTATGAAATTCACACTCGCAGAACCAAAATTACTTAAAGAAAGTATAGCAATCATATCTGATTTAGTAACAGAAACAAAAATCAAAGCAACAAAAGATATGCTGCAAATAATAGCCATGGATCCAGCAAACGTAGCAATGGTGATATTTAAAATGCCTTCTTCAACATTTGCAGAATACGTAATAGATGAAGATATGACAATTGCAATAAATATGGGTAATCTAAAACAAATACTAAGAAGAGTAAAATCAAACGATGTTTTAACGCTTGAAGCAACAGAAAATAAATTAAAAATAATAATGAAAGCAAAAAATACCAAAACATTTCAATTACCATTAATAGATTTGGAAGAAAAAGATCAAAAAATACCAAACTTAACAGCAAAAGCAACAATAGAAATGACATCAACAACATTCAATGAAGCAATAGAAGATGTAGATATAGTATCTGAATCAGTAACATTTACAGCGATAAAAGATAAGTTAACAATTGCAGCATCAGGAGATTTAACAAAAGCAGAAGTAGAAATAAATCAAAACGAAGACGTAAAAATCGAACTAGAAACAGACGAACCACAAAGAAGCAAATATTCTGTAGAATACCTAAAAAAAATGATGCAAGGAAGCAAACTATCAGAAACCGTAACACTAAAATTCTCAAAAGACTACCCAATAACAATAACCTATAAAGAACTAGACAAACTAGAACTAAGCTTTATATTAGCACCAAGAGTAGATAATGATTAAACAGAACGCCGTTTAATCCCCTAAGGGTTTCTTTTCACTTAAGCCCTTTAGTTTATTTATTTTATTATGAGATGCAAAGAACGTTAGTGAACTTGTTTCGAGTTGATAATAATTAACTGTTACAGTGGTTAACGTCATTTATTGCCTTAGAGGGATGTTAAACAAAAATTTTGATACATCAGGTTAAGTTTTTTTTCTTGTTTTTTTTACTAATGAACTTTTTAATTTACAAGAATGCTGCTTGAATCAGGAATTTCATTAAATAAAAGTGTATGCTTAGAATCTTTTGAAATGTTATCGGAATTATTTTTGTCTTTTTTATCTTCTCTCATATTTGATTTTGAGTTATTATAATTTTTATTAACTTTTTCTTCTAAAGAAGATAAATTATAACGCATTTTAGCTTCTTGTCTATTTTTCACTTTTAATTCTTGTTTCAAATATTTACTTAATGTTTGAGCCGAAATAGTTGTGTATGTAGCTAATTCTTTAAGAGATTTGTTTGATAATACGTATGCTTGTTTTATTTCGTTAGATATATATTTTCTTTTAGCTTCATATCTTGTTTTCGTGTTAAGAGTTTCTCTAGCATATTTTGATATTTTATTTGAATTTAAATTTAAACCATATTTTTCATTTATATGTTCAGAAATTTGATTCAAATTTTCTTTACTATTAACAAATTTATCTAAAATTTCTTTTTGCAATATAATTTCATCTTGTTTTAAATATTTTTTTGATAATTCAAAATTTAATTCATATTTAGTTTCTAATAAATTTGCTTTATTAGATTCATATAATTTAAGATTATTTTCTATTTTAATTTCTAATTCTTTATAAGTTAAAAAGTCTTCATCTTCTTTTTTATTAATTAATGCAACTAAAGATTTTTTAAAATTTGTTTGCTTATTATTTTTTATTAAATCTTCTAAATTTGCTTTTAATCTTTGAAAATCTTTATTTGTTTGATCTAAATATTTAGTGTCTTTTGTATATGTTATAGGTTCTATTGTTTCAGGTTTTTCTTTTAGTGTTATATTTTCTTTTGTTGTTTGTTTTATTTCTGGAGTTTGTTGATCTATTTTTGTTTCTAAATCTTTATTAGAATAATTTAAAGATAGATTTGTTGTTCTTTCTTTTTCTTCAGTTAAATGTTTTTTAATTAAAGAACCTATTTTATAATATCTTCTCGGCGCATATCTTTCTTTTATTTTTGATAGAATTGTTTCTTTTACATATGAAAAGAAACTTTTAGATTTATTTGAAAAATTCTCGTCTTGATTTGTTTTTACAATATTTTGTTCAATGTTTTTTTTAATTTTAGGTTTATTAGAATATAAACGTTCATATAAGTTTTTCTTTTCTATTTCTTTTCTTTTTTTCTTTTCTTTTATTTTTTTATTAACTATTTTATCTTTAAAATCATATTTAGTAGTTTGATTTCTGTATGTATTAACTATAATCATAAACTCAGAAAAATCTAAAAAAGAAACATCTTTTTCTGATTCTTTATCGAGCAAATATTTATATTTTTTAGATTTAAAATAAACTAAGGGCTTTTCAATTAAAGGCGTTTGAGACATTAGTTTTTCTATTTGTTTATTTATTAAATCAATAGCCTTATTTGTTTCTATAATTAAAAAATCATCTTTTTTAGGAATTATTTTAACATTTTCTGCATATATTGCTAATATATTTTCAAATTTGTTTGAATTAACATTTATTATTTCTTTTTCTAAATCTTTAATGTATGCTTTTGCTAAGTGCATGTTATGAGTTTTTTTTGGTTTTATTGAATTTATAATTATTTTTAAGTATTCTTTTTCAAATTTCTTATTAAAACTTAAAAAATTAAAAGTTTTTAAAAAAATATTTTTGCGATTCATTTTATTTTTGAGTTTATTTCAATATTTCAAAAACTTCATTCATCACTTTCAAATCTAAATCAGGAGTCATTATGGTGTTTAAACCTTCTGGAATTATATTTGCTCCTTTTAAAAGCATATTATATTCATCTACTTTTGTTTTATCATATCCGCCAAGTTGTGAAATAGCACCTTTAACTATGTTACTTATTAATTCTATTGAACTTGTTGTAATAACAAATGCAGATTCATACTTGAATTGAAATTTGTTTTCATCATCTACGCGCAAACCATATTTTTTAAGATATTTGTTTCCTTCTTGAGTTAATTCGTTTATACTATTATTTCCATTTGTAACGAAATATTCTAGTAAGGATTCTTTCTTTTTTGGTTCTATTTTTATAGGTTCTGTTTTTGAAGATTCTGTTTTTGTTGTTTCATTTTTCACAGATTCTGTTTTTTCATATATTGTTGGTTCTTCAAATTTTATTGCTTTATCGCTTATTTCTTTAACAACAGTGTTGTAGTTTTTTAATAAAGTTATATAATCATCCATTGCTTCGGTTTGACGTCAATTTTGTATTTGAGTTCCTTTACTTAAACTAGAATACGCTTCAAAACCATTATTATTTATATTAACAAATAATTTCACTCTGTCTTTTTTAACGTTAAATTTAAATTCTGTTATTTTTGATACCATTGTAAAACTTGCAGCATCATTTATATCCGTAATTGTTTTTTTAAGTCCGTTTCCGTTTTTTGCAGAATTTGAAATATTTGTTGCGTCGTGATAAAAATTTACAAGTTGTGAAAAATATGTATTTATGTTTTCAATTAAATTTTTATTTTGTTCTATACTTGTGGTTGTTTGACCTATAGCATTTTTTATTGCATCTGCTATGTCGACTTGACTATGTACAACTATGAATTGATTTTCTGTCATCATATTATCTATTGTATTCACCATTTTGTTTCCTCCGTAAATAGGTGTTTTTTCTGTTTCACCTATGTTTTCCATTTCATTGTCTTCTATTTTATTTTCTTCATTT